>NZ_CP102287.1:3005138-3307707 GCF_025151385.1 Hoylesella buccalis ATCC 35310
TTGGCGCGTGAATTGTCTCCAAGCTCAAAAGTTATCACCAACAGCGATGTGGTTTTCGATGACCCTAACGTACAGCTGGTCGTTTTAAGCGCATTTGCGAGTGATCGTAGAGATCGTATTGCCTTAGCTGTCGCCAAGGGAAAACATATCATTGCCGAAAAGCCTATTGCTGACACTGTAGAAGCAGAAGAAGCCTGTGTGCAGATGACAGAAAACTACGATGGCATCTGTACGGTGAACATGTACTTGCGTAATTCATGGTATCACAGCGAGTTGAAGGATATCGTGGGTAGCGGTGAATTAGGTGATTTGGCTATTCTCCGTATTTGTCACATGACGCCAGGCTTGGCTCCGGGTGAAGGGCATGAGTCGGAAGGACCGTGCTTTCACGACTGTGGTATGCACTATGTGGACGTGGCGCGATGGTATGCTGGCAGCGAATTCAAGACCTATCATGCCCAAGGCATTCGAATGTGGGATTACAAGGATCCTTGGTGGTTGCAGGTACATGGTACCTTTGAAAACGGCATCGTGTTTGACATCACGCAAGGTTTTGTCTACGGACAGCTTTCGAAGGATCAGACACACAATTCTTATATAGACATTATTGGAACTAAAGGTATTGCTCATATGACGCACGACTTCCAAACAGCAGTTGTTGACGTGCGAGGTGTGAACGAAACACTGCATATTGAAAAACCTTTTGGTGGTAAGAATATTGATGTGCTCATTGAGCGCATGGCCAACTCGATAGAAACAGGGGTGCGTGACTCGCATCTACCCACCTTCAAAGATTCGGCCATCGCATCCAAATTCGCATGGAATTGTCTGGACGATGCGGCCAAACACGACCTTCCAGCCATCGGAAATTTAGAAACATTGGAACAAATCAGGTACCGCAGAAGGCACATGACCGATGGATATGGACTACTACCTAATAACTCAGAAGTTTAATCAACGTAAATTGTATATCTATATTAACCAAACTAAACAATTATGGCAGACATTTCAAGAAGAGACTTCCTTAAGAGAGGAAGCGCCGCATTGGCGGGAATGATTGTGGCTCCAAACATCGTACCTAACACGGTGTTGGGTAAGGCACGCGGAAAAAAATCACCAAGTGACAAACTGAATATCCTCGGTGTTGGTATCGGAGGACGTGGTGCCGCTGACCTCAGTGCCATGGAAACAGAGAACATCATTGGCCTTTGTGATGTTGACTGGAAGTATGCTAAGCATGTCTTTGACAAGTATCCTAAGGCAAAGCGCTACAACGATTATCGTAAGATGTTCGACGAGATGCTTAAAAGTGCAGATGCTGTGATGTGTGCAACGGCTGACCATACACACGCCATTATTTGCGCCGATGCCATTACAGCAGGCAAACACGTGTATGTGGAGAAGCCAATGACACTCTATCCTTACGAATCGCGCTTGCTGGCTGCGCTTGCAAAGAAATATAAGGTGGCAACCCAGATGGGTAACCAAGGTGCTTCCAGTAGTGGTGCCCGTCAGGCATTGAATTGGCTTTGGAACGGTGAAATTGGTGAGGTAAGGCGCATTGAGGCCTTTACAAACCGTCCTATCTGGCCACAAGGCATGCCAACTCCTACAGAGAAGATGGCTATTCCTTCGACCATGAACTGGGATGCCTTTATCGGTCCGGCAAAATACCGTGATTTCAATGCAGCCTATACACCATGGAACTTCCGTGGATGGTGGGACTTTGGATCAGGTGCATTAGGTGATATGGCTAACCATATCCTGCAGGTTGCCTTCAAGGGGTTGAACCTTGGCGCCCCTGCTGAATTGATTGGCAGCTCAACCATGTTGATGACCGACTCTTGTCCGTCTGCAGAAAAGATTACATATCGTTTTGCTGCTCGTGACAATATGCCTAAATTGTCTCTCCCAGAGGTTGAGTTGGCATGGTATGATGGTGGTTTGATTCCACAATATCCTGATGGAATGCCTCAAGGAAAGAAGCTGAAGACAGACGGTTGCTGTATCTTCTACGGTTCTAAAGATACGTTGGTTGCAGAGTGTTACGGCTATGAACCTTACTTGTTGTCTGGCAGAAAGCCGGTCGTACCCGAACTAAACCGCATCGTTAAGAACGATAATCACCAGCAAGACTGGATTAGAGCTTGTAAAGAAAGTCCAGAGAACCGTATTCCTAGCGAGTCAGATTTCAAGTTTGCGGCTCCTATGAACGAAGCGATTGTCTTGGGTTGCGCTGCTGTTCGTCTGCAAGATCTTGGCCAGTGGCTGAAGTATGATGCAAGGAACATGCGCTTCACCAATATCCCGGCAAATGCAACTTTGCGTAGTGTCATTGAGGATAAGTTTGAAATTCATGACGGTCATCCTACATTCGACCGTACATACACCAAACCGGTTAATGCTAATGAATGGGCAGAGCGCCTCATCAAACCAGTATATCGCCAGGGTTGGAAACTTCCTGAAATGCCTAACGTATAAAAGAAACAGAATCAAACATGAAACATTTGTTATGTATTGTTGCATGTTGCTTTTTGGTGTTGAACGCTTCGGCGGCAACACCAAAATCAAACTATGCCAACAAAGGAGCGGTTACATTGTATTTCTCACAAGGCTTTCAAGGCCCCGAGAAGTGGGAAAAGCATACTTTCAAGGTCGATAAAAAAGGCTTTATCAACATCTTTGACGGCAAAACGTTGAGGGGTTGGCGTGGCTATGGCAAGACATACGTGCCTTCACGCTGGGTTGTTGATAATGGTGCCATTCACTTTATCGGCAACGAGAGTCCAGAGTCTAAAGGCAAAGAAGGTGGCGACTTGGTGTTTGCACACAAGTTCAAGAACTTTGAGTTGGACATGGAATGGAAGGTTGGAAAGGGAGCTAACTCTGGAATTTTCTACTTGGCACAAGAAACTGTCAATGAGAAGGGTGAGTTGCAACCTATCTATATCTCCTGTCCCGAGTGCCAAGTTCTCGATAATGAGAACCATCCAGACGCAAAATTGGGCGTAGATGGCAATCGCAAATCTTCATCGCTTTACGACATGATTCCTGCTAAACCACAGAATGCCAAACCTTATGGACAGTGGAACCATGTAAAAATCCGTGTATTGAACGGTACAGTTACGCATTTCCAAAACGGCGTTCAGGTGTTACAGTACAAATTGTGGACACCCGAATGGACCGAACTCTTGCAGAAGAGCAAGTTTAGTGAGAAGGCATGGCCCATTGCTTTCAGGTTCCTCAACGACTGTGGAGGTGCTAACCGTGAAGGATTGATTGGCATACAAGACCACGGAAACGATGTTTGGTTCCGTAACATTCGTGTGAAAGAATTATAATAACCAATTAAAATACAGAATGATGAAATACACATTATCAACATTAGCAATAGCTTCTTTGCTATTCATATCTTGTGGAAATAATAAAAAGTGTAATTGTGAATGTAAGCAATGCTGTGGCAAAGCCGATTCCACGGCTGTCGCTGCCGGTGCTTTAGACTTTCAAGTAGCTGACAAGCAGAACGTCGATTTGAGTAAATATCCTGTAGACAAGGATGGTTTTATCACGCTGTTCGATGGTAAAACTTTAAATGGATGGCGCGGATATGGCAAGGATACGGCTCCTGCAAGCTGGAATGTAGAAGACGGTGCTATCCACTTGGTGGGTTCAGGCACAGGTGAAGCTCAGATGGAAGGTGGAGGAGACCTCATCTTCGCACATAAGTTTAAGAACTTTGAATTTGAGTTTGAATACAAAATATCAAAGGGTGGTAACTCTGGCGTATTCTATTTGGCACAAGAAGTTACGACGAATGTTGACGGCAAGGACGAATATCTTCCTATCTGGCAGTCAGCTTCAGAGTATCAAGTACTTGACAATGCCAACCACGAAGATGCCAAACTTGGTGTCGATGGCAACCGTCAGTCGGCTTCCTTGTACGACATGATTCCTGCAAAACCACAGAATGCAAAACCATTTGGTGAGTGGAATAAGGGTAAAATCACTGTCTTCAAGGGTACAGTCATCCACGCTCAGAATGGAGAAAACGTAGTGGAATACCACTTGTGGACACCAAAATGGAACGAAATGTTGAAGAACAGCAAGTTCAAAGAGGATGGTGAATTCCCCATTGCTTACAAGCTATTGAAGAATATGGGTGGTGACAAGCATGAAGGTTATATCGGGTTCCAAGACCACGGAGACGATGTTTGGTATCGTAATGTACGCATTAAAATTACAGACTAAATCAAGAGCGACATGAAAAACAAGTTAGTTTTATCGCTCATTGCCTTGATGCTCCTCGGCAGTACCACCACTTTCGCACAACGTCGTGGCCGAATGCAGCGTCGAGTGTTGCCTCAGAAAGAAATGGCTTTACAGCTTTATTCCATTCGTGAGGTACTCGGTGACGCCGCTAAGTATGCCAAAAACCATGTTGACGTATTCAAACGTCTTAAGGCTATGGGTTATACAGGCGTTGAAGCAGCTAACTATGGCGATGGTAAGTTCTATGGTGTGTCTCCCGAACAATATCGCAGAGATGTTGAGGCAGCAGGACTTAAGCCCATTTCTTCGCATGCTACTCGTGCATTGAGTGACCAAGAATTGAAGAATCATGATTTCAAAGCAGCGCTGAAGTGGTGGGACGAGGCAATCAAAGCCCATAAGGCTGCGGGCATGAAGTATATCGTAACACCTTGGGCTTCTGTTCCAAAAACACTCAAAGATGCTCAGACACTTTGTGATTATCACAACGAAATTGGTAAAAAGTGTAGGGCGGCAGGACTTCTTTATGGTTATCACAGCCATTCACACGAGTTCACCAAGGTGGAAGGACAGAACTGGTACGAGTACTTTGTGAGCCACACCAACCCCGAATATGTGTTCTTCCAAATGGACGTGTATTGGGCTATGATGGCGCAGCAAAGTCCTACGGAGTGGTTCCGAAAACATCCAGGACGTTTTAAGATGCTCCACATCAAAGACAAGTATGTACTCGGAGAGAGTGGCATGGTAGGCTTTGACGGTATCTTTAAATACGCAGACAAGGCCGGTTTACAAAATTTCGTTGTCGAAATGGAAGGAACAGAGGGCGGAATGAATATCATGGAAGGTGTCAGACTTTGCGCTCGATACATTCAAAAAGCCCCATTCGTCAAGAGAACTTATACAAAGCAATAACCAAATTGGTTATGTATTCAATAAAATCCCGGATCCGATGGAGAATCCGGGATTTTATTTTTATCTTTGCGTTTGTACTTGTTTGCGGGTGCTGAAACATGTTCTATCCTGCACATTCTTATCAAATGAAAAAACTATTACTCTTTTTTCCCATCTTCCTATTCATCTTAGGATTCTCCACTTCTTGCAAGTTTGCGCCTTCACAAGAGTTGGGCGACACTGTTGCAGCCGAGGTTTTTGAACCAATCGACACAACCGTTTTGAAGCAACAGCAAAAAGAAAAAATGTCGAAAGCAAAAGACAGTGTGGACATCTTCATCATCGGTGAAGGCTCAACCCGTGACAAACTACAACTCATCTCTTATCCTTCGCAACGCGACACCATGTTCTTTGGCAAGAAACGGCCTTTGAAGGTAATGGGTAGTGCAGACTATGGGCGCGTGGTTCGCATTGTTTTTGTGATGGGAAAAGACAGTACAAAACTTGTTAAGCAGGTAGAAGAAATCAAGATGGATACTGCTGTTGCGGCTCCATGATTAGATGTCGTTGTCTGGAAGAGATTCCAACAGTAGTTCGATGAGGCGCGGCAAGGCATACTGGTCCAGATCACTTTCTTCCACCCAGATGTAGTCATCGGGCAATGCCGGTTGTTCATTGGCTTCCAAAAGATAAAAGTCAGCCTGCAAGATGCGATGCGTCAGCACGTGCTTCACACCTTTTTTCAGCAGCAAAAGCTGTCCGGGGAAGTCTGGTAGTTCTTCGTTTTCATAGAGCAACGGTTCCCATAAGCCCTGCCAAATGTCACCGGCCGCCCGACGATGAATGGCTGTTTTTCCTTGCCAGCGCACGTACACATATACCAATTTTCGCGTCTTAATCTTTAAAGTTTTCAGTTTGATGGGCAGTTCCTCAACCTTACCTGTCCGCAAAGCCACGCAGGTTTCCGTCAAGGGACATATCAAGCAGCGAGGCGATGTGGGTGTACATTGTATCGCTCCGAAGTCCATGATGGCCTGGTTGTAGGCCGATGGCTCAGCTGCGGGCAACAACGATTGTGCCAATGCGGCAAATTCTTTCTTTCCTTCGGTGGTGTTGATGGGCGTAGAGATGCCGTAATGACGCGCCAACACCCGATACACGTTTCCGTCAACTACCGCCACCGGTAGTCCGAAGGCTATCGATCCAATAGCTGCGGCCGTATAGTCGCCTACGCCTTTCAGGGCTTTTAGCCCATCCATCGTGTTGGGAAAATGTCCCAACTCCACCACTTGTTTGGCTGCATGGTGTAGGTTTCGCGCCCTGCTGTAGTAGCCCAGTCCCTGCCATAGCCGCAGCACTTCGTCCTCAGAAGCCGCCGCCAAATCTTCTACTTTCGGGAAACGAGCCATGAAACGCTCCCAGTAGGCCCAACCTTGCTGTATGCGTGTCTGCTGCAAAATCACCTCACTAATCCAGATGGCATATGGGTCGGTTGTCTCGCGCCATGGCATACTGCGCCCGTTCTCGCTGAACCAGCGCAGCAAGGCCAGTGTGAAAGGGCTGCTTCCCATGTCGTTTTCTTTCTTCATTTGTTGGTGATTTTTGTATTTCTGCTGTTGGTTTGGTTTGATGATCCACAGCCAAGTAACGGAAAAAGAGATTATCTTCCCCCTGTAGGGCTGATAATCTCTTCTATGTTACATTACATGTTTAGAGTCTACTTCACGCGTGAGCCGTACTGCTGGTCAAGGTTGAAGATAGCCGTGTCGCCCATACGCTTGATACGGTCCACAATACCGCTGGCGGTAGCTTCTTCCTCTACCTGCTCGCGTACAAACTGCCAGAGGAAATCCTGGGTAGCATTATCATTCTCTTCTATAGCCTTGGCGAGCAACTTGTCAATCAGGTGGCTGATGTGGCACTCGTGCTTGTAAGCGTCCTCGAAGGCATCCAGCGGGCTGGTCCATGTCTGCTTCACAGCGGGAATCTGGTTGATGATGGCCTCACCGCCGCGCTTGATGATGTAGCTTGCCATCTGATAGGCATGATCCATTTCCTCTTCCGACTGTCTTTTCATCCAGTTTGAAAAACCGTCAAAACCCTCTTTCTCTAAGTAGAAAGACATGGAAAGATATAAATTAGCTGAAAAAATCTCTTCAACAATCTGCTTGTTGAAAGCTTCTTGCAATGTGTTTGAAATCATTTTCTTTAATTATTTAGTGAAACATTCTATATGCAAATATACTAATAAAATTGCAGAAAAGAGTGTCTTTGTCATTATTTTTAATATTTTTTCGGTCTGAATCTCCAAACCTAAACATATCAAAAGCCGGTATTGTAAATCACGATGCCCGACAAAGAGCGTATGCTGTCGTTTTAAAGGTGAACGACAAGATGGGCCTCATGACACAGATGAGGGTAGGAAGTGATAACATCAAGGTCGATGCCATGGTCTACAAAAGGCAATAAGCGGGGCTGTGGGTGGTTTTTAATGGCCGCCCACGCTCAATCATCCTCATCGTACGTTTGCGTTTTAGGCCAATTAACCAAATACAAACGCTCGGTGGCTCGGGTGAAAGCGGTGTACAACCAATGCACATAGTCGGGCGTGAGCATGTCGTCGGTCATATAGCCTTGATCCAGATAGACATGCGCCCACTGCCCACCTTGCGCCTTATGACAGGTGATGGCGTATGCGTATTTCACCTGAATGGCATTCAACAACTTGTCTTGCCTCATCTTTTTAAGCCGTTCCCGCTTCAAGGGAATGTCGGCATAGTCGGCCATCACCTCCTGAAACAACCGTTCGTTTTGCGCTGGTGTCAACGCTGGTGCTTCTGTGTTAAGACTGTCCAGCACGACCGTTGCTTGCAATTCGTATTGGTCGTAGTCGGGGAATTGCAGCCAAACATCAGCAAAACGAAAGCCATACACTTCGCGCACATTCCTCACCCGCTGCACCAAGGCACGGTCTCCGTT
The DNA here is from genome assembly GCF_025151385.1 of Hoylesella buccalis ATCC 35310. NCBI lineage: Bacteria > Pseudomonadati > Bacteroidota > Bacteroidia > Bacteroidales > Prevotellaceae > Hoylesella > Hoylesella buccalis. The sequence continues at coordinate 3,013,281 of NZ_CP102287.1, forward strand.
GGCCAAAAAGGAGATTCCGTTGGTGCCGTTTCCATCTTTCTCCTCCTCTCGCATGGCCGAAGAGACAGCGGCATTATTCGCAAGCGGCGCATCGTTCACCTGCGATTCGGTGGCTTGTTGCAACCAAAAATAATTGTTCCGCACCACCATGAGCCAGTCACCGGAGCTTAATTCTTCCTCTCTGTCCAGGATGGTGTTACGGATACCGCGGTTATAGATGTTGGCCCGCTTGTTACTTCTCGTTACGACGATGGTTTCGTCCATGCCCACTTCCGAGTAACTGTCATTGAGCGTCTCAATCAATTCATCGCCCGGCACCATCTTGATGTCAGCGAATCCATGGAAATGAATCTGGGGTAATTCGGTCAACTCGTCACGGGTGATCATCTGCCTGATGAGCGTTGCATTGTACAGTATGCCGCTCTGTCGGCTCTGTCGCAACACCTCGCTGAGCGTACACTCGTAGATTTTCAGTCCATACCCTTGTAAGAAGTCGGCGTTCAGAGCCGGGGATTCGGTCTCACCGATAGGCGGCAACTGCGCCTGATCACCGATAAGCACCATCCTACAGTTGCGCCCACCATAGACAAACTGCACCAAATCGTCTAACAGGCACCCGCTTCCGAACGACGAGTCGGGCATGCCGCGGTTGGATATCATCGAACATTCATCAACCAAGAACAGCGTGTCGGCATGGCGGTTGTAGTTGAGATTGAACACGCCACCATCGCTTTCAAAGGTTTTCTGTCGGTATATCTGGTGATGAATGGTGTAAGCAGGGTGCGTGCTGTTCATGGCAAACACCTTTGCGGCGCGTCCGGTAGGAGCCAAGAGCATCACCTTTTGACCCAGTGACACCATGGTTCGCACGATGGCCGCAGCCAAAGAGGTCTTCCCGGTGCCTGCGCTTCCCCGCAAAATCATCACCGCATGGGGGTCGTCATCCATCATGAAACAGGCAAAGGTGCGCAGAGCGTCGGCCTGTTCGGCTGTGGGTTCCAACGCGAATTGTCGTTTGATTTGGAAGATAAGTTCGTCTGTGAGCATGTGTTCAGAAAGAGATAGAATGAGAAATTTACCGATTTGACGGTTTATTGGAAACTATTTTGTACTTTTGCAAGTGTAAGATGATTCGCCATACGCACAAAGATACAACAAAAATCGGTCATGAAAGTCAAAGTAAAGCATAATTATCTTTTAACCTGCTGCGTCTTGATTCTGGCCATCTTGTGCATCTTGAGCATCTACGGTCCCATCCGCTTCAAGCAGCAACAGACAGAGCGAGAAACGGAAGTGAAGCACCATTTGGTGCAAATACGCTTGGCCGAAGAGAAATACCGCATGGCCACGGGAGGCTATACCGCCAGCTTCGACACCCTGATACGTCGGGGCTTGCTGACCGACTCTCTGCGGTTTGTTCCGCATACCAACCACAAGCAGTTCGAGATAGAAACAGCCATGCAACTCACTAAGTCGGGGCGACAGCTGCCATTGATGGAATGCAGGGCCTATTATGCTGACTTTTTACAGGGATTGGACAAACAAGCCATCCAACAACTGATAGACGACGAGAATGCAGCGGGACGCTTTCCCGGACTGAAAATCGGTGACCTTAACACTTCAAACAACAATGCCGGAAACTGGGAATGACATACAAAGAAAGAGAGCAAGGCTGACTTTCAGAGTCAGTCAGCACTCCTTGAGTTTCTCCGTGATAGACAATTCCACGGAGAGCCAATTGGCTTTCGAGCCTTATATCCTCAAGAGTGGCATTTCGTTGGCTGCCAATTTACGCGAAGCCTTTGAAGAAAGCGACCTGCTCTCGTATGGCTACCAACGGGCACAGGTGATGGTCGACTCGCCTGTTCTGATGATTCCCATTGACGAATTTGATGAAAGTGTCATCGAAATCCTTTACCATCACACCTTCATCGGGCATGGCGACAGCGCAGTGTTGCACGCCATTCTGCCCAATCTCAATGCTGTGGCCGTGTTCTCCATGAACAAAGACCTGAAATTGGTTATCACAGACCACTTCAACGACGTGCGCTTCCACCCCATGTTGCAGTCGGTTTGGAGCTATCTACATAAGCGAAGTTTCACGGGAGCGCACCAAAAACTGTACGCATACTTTCATGATAAGAAGGTAGACGTGTTCTGTTTTCAACACAACCGCTTCAAGTTTTGCAACACGTTCAATGCGGCAAGTGCGCAAGATGCCATCTACTTCCTGCTGTACGCATGGAAGTTGCTGGCTTTGGACACCGAGAAAGACGAGCTGCATATAGCGGGCGACGTTCCCGAACGCAAATGGTTGACCGACAACCTTCACCGCTATTTGCAAAAAGTGTATTACATCAATCCCGCAGCAGAGTTCAACCGTGCCCCCATCATCAACATTAAAGGAATCACATTCGACCTTATCACCCTCTTTTTGAAAGGAAAATAATGCGCATCATCACAGGCTTATACAAGGGAAGACACTTCGACATACCCCACACGTTCAAAGCCAGACCCACGACAGACTATGCTAAAGAGAGCATTTTCAACGTGCTGAACGGCTACATTGACTTTGAAGGAGCCATGGCTTTAGACCTCTTTGCTGGCACTGGCAGCATCTCCATGGAACTGTTGTCGCGTGGGTGTGAGCAGGTAGTGAGCGTGGAAGCCGACCGCGACCACGCCAACTTGATTCGCCATTGCATGCAGAAATTAGGAACAGAGAAGAATGTTTTGATTCGAGGGGATGTGTTTCGCTTCCTGAAAAATTGCCATCAACAGTTCGATTTCATCTTCGCTGACCCTCCATACACCTTACCCGAACTGGAGAAGATACCCTCACTTGTTCTGCAATATGACCTGCTGAAGCCAAACGGCGTATTCGTATTCGAACACGGAAAGAAGAATGATTTCAGCACATTGCCGCAATATGTCGAACACAGACACTACGGCAGCGTCAACTTTACCATATTCCAATCCAAAGACATGTAATCGCTGACGAAGGGAAGCGCCATCATAGAAGCGGAGCAAGCAGACGTACCAGCGACTCCCAAAGCCTGTTTAAGAACGGCCTACGCATGAAATCTGTCAGCCTGTCGACAAGCACACACGATTCCTGATCGGTCAAAAAGACCTGCTTCATGCGCAAAGCCAGCTCCTCATCATAAAAGAAAATGTTAGCCTCGAAGTTGTTTTCAAAGCTACGGAAGTCGATGTTAGTGGATCCACATGTACACAAACTGTCATCAGCCACCAAGAGTTTAGAATGATTGAATCCCGCTTTGTAGAAATAAACCTTCACGCCCGCCTCAATCATGATAGGGATATACGACCTGCTGGCCCATTCAACTAACTTCACGTCCCCATGCCTTGGCAGCATCAGTCGCACGTCAACACCAGTCAAGGCCGCTGTGCGAATGGCGAAAAGCACTGGCTCCGTGGGTAGAAAATAAGGTGTTTCCATGTAGACATAATGGCGGGCTTCGAGCAAGATGCGCACATATCCCTGCATTATTTCAGGCCAAGGCGAGATAGGACTGCTGGTCACAACCTGCGCAAGACAATTGTTTACGATGGGTTGTTCAAAGGGTGGATAATACTTTTGACTGCTGATGAGCGTCCTATCCACGAAATACCAATCTACCAAAAAGGCACGCTGTATGGCGTACACAGCTCCCCCGCGCACCTTCATGTGCGTATCTCTCCATGGCTGTTTGGCCGAACCGCGTATGTAGCGCATGGCAATGTTCATGCCACCGATAAAACCAATCTGCCCATCTACGACGGCCAGCTTGCGGTGATTGCGGTAGTTTACCTTGCCAGTGAATGCCGGAAAGTGCACAGGCATGAAAGAACGCACATCAACACCAGCGTTGCGAAGCCGCTCAAAGTACCTGCCGGGAACCTTCCAACAACCCACATAGTCGTAAATCAGTCGCACCTCAACACCCTCCCGCGCCTTATCTATCAAGGCATCGGCAATCAACTGCGACAGCGGGTCGTCTTCAATAATGTACGTGTCGATGTGTATGTGATGTTTGGCACTGCCTATCGCCTTGAGTAACCCCAGGAAGAAGTCGGCCCCTTCGGTATAGATTTCCACCTCGTTGTCCTTGAATGGCAACGACATGTTTTGATTGGCGAACAGCTGAATCAACGGTTGATACCGTTCGGGTAGCATCAAATCTTTCTGTTCGGCAAACTCCAACATCGAACGCTTGGTGAGTTGGTCGATGCTTCGCTGACTCATCATACGCTGCTTGCGTGTGTTTTGGCCGAAGAAGAAATAAAGAATGATGCCCACGATGGGTAAGAAAATGAGCACAAGCAACCACGCCATTGTCTTCGACGGCTGTCGGTTGTCCAACAAGACGGTGACAATGGTGGCGATAATGATGATCAAATAGATCAAGATAAGCGTCCAATGAAGGTAAACCATAGTATTGTTTATGCTGCAGGCAAGTCCGATTTGTCGGTCGGTTGGCACGACAAAGTCGCACCAGCGTGTCATTTTCGGTGTTACACGATGATGTTGTTGCCCAACTGTTTGGCCAAGGTATTGCGTATTTGGTGCATGTCTTTATATTCCAGCATGAGCTGTTGCATGCGTTCAGCGTCGTTCGACGCCTCAGCTATCTCGCGCATCAGGTCTTTCAACCGCTGTTCAACATAGTCCATGCGGTAGTCCTTCACCAAGTGGATGGTATGGTTTCGGAGATCCTCTTGCGCCTCTCTCGCCAATTGTTCCTCGTCGACGTATTTCGTTTCAGATGCTGGTTTTTGTGTTTCCATCACCTGATAAGCATCCATGCTCAACCTGCTGGCCAGTTTGCTGATTTCAATATCATCATGATGCACGAAGTATTGTTCAGCCACAAAGCCTTCTTCTCCGCTGTGACTGACAGCCTCTGACAGGATGCGCCTGTAGAGTTCGTTGCCCAATTGCAGCTGGTCACCATTCAGGATGTAGTCGATATATTGAGCCACGGTGAAGTTTACGACGTTGTGATTATCATCTTCCACGCCCTCGTAAATCAGCTGTTCGCCCTTCCTAATCACCAGTTGGATGAGCATCAGTTCTACCTTCGAAGCCTGTGCCATGGGTTTTGCAGACGGTGTGGGGTGGGAAACGGGCACGGATTGCGCCGCCTGCATGGCCGTTCTTTGCTGCTCTGTGGTTCTGGCACCTCGATTTTCTCGGATGTAACGATTCATGGTGTTAATCAAAGTCTGCTCACTCATCCCGATTCTGCGCGCGCAATCCTGCACATAAGTATCACGCAAAATCTGATTGGGTACCACGGCAATGCTGCTGATGATGGAGTTGATGCCCTCCGAACGCTTGAAGGGGTCGGCGACGTTGCTCACCAGCATGTCGGTCTTGAACTGTATGAAGTCAACCTGATGCTTGTCGATGTATGCCTTGAAGTCATCGGCCGAATGTTTTCGTGCAAAGCTGTCAGGGTCGTCACCGTCAGGCAAAAGCAGTATCTTCACATTCATGCCCTCACTCAAGAGCATGTCCATTCCTCGGAAGGCCGCATGGATGCCGGCAGCGTCACCATCATATAATAAGGTAATGTTGGACGTGAATCGGTGCAGAATGTGAATCTGATGCATGCTGAGCGCCGTTCCTGAGTTGGCCACCACGTTCTCTACGCCGCACTGGTGCATGGAGATTACGTCGGTATAGCCCTCCACCATGTACACCCAGTCTTCTTTCGCGATGGCCTTCTTGGCCTGATAGATGCCGTATAGCTCACGGTCTTTTTGGTAAATCTCTGATGCCGGCGAGTTGACATATTTCTGATTAACCCCCTTGGTTCGCGAGTCGAGCACCCTACCGCCAAAACCTACCACCTTGCCGTTGAGTCCTATCCACGGAAAGATAACCCGCCCGCTGTACCGGTCGATTAAATCACCGCGGTCGGTTTTATAACAAATGCCCGTTTTCAGTAAGAACTCTTCCTGATAACCCTTGCCGATAGCCGTGCTGGCCAACCGCGTTCGGTCAGGCAAGTCGTACCCCAACTGGAACTTCCGGATGATGTCGTCGCGAAAACCACGGCTGCGAAAATACTGCATGCCAATGGCTTGTCCGTCCGGGTGGTTGTGCAACAAGTCGCTGAAATAGCCCGCTGCCCACTCGTTGACGATGAACATCGACTCGCGCTCGCTCTGTTCGCGCCGTTCCTCATCCGTCATCTCGCGTTCACGGATTTCAATATGATACTTGCGAGCCAGCCAACGTAGGGCCTCGGGATAATTCATCTGCTCGTGTTCCATGATAAACCCGATGGCGTTTCCACCCTTTCCGCACCCGAAACAATGGCAGGTACCGCGGGCAGGTGAAACGATGAACGAGGGTGTTTTCTCGTTATGAAACGGACAAAGACCTTTGTAGTTGGCGCCACTCTTGCGAAGTGTCACAAACTCACTCACCACATCCACGATGTTGGCCGTGTCTTTTATCCGTTCAACGGTGGCTCTGTCTATCATAGTCATGCAAAGTTAACGAATAAAATATGAAGTGCCGAATATTCTCTTCGCTATTTTTCAGAATATTTATCTGCGTCTGCCGCTGTTTCATTTCATACGTCATGGCCCATCCTGGGCTTGCTGCGCCCCATTTCTTTGCCATGAAGAGCTGCCGGCAACCATGTCATCACGCCTCTTGAAAACACGCAAGTGGGGCACCCTTACAAAGCGGTTTGCGATACCGCTCTATGTCTTTATCTTATTCATAATGAAGTACTTATCTTGTTTTCCTGCTTGATACATTCCCCTTGGCCGTGACTTTCCAATCCAAACTCATTGACTTTGGCAGTCAAAGTCAATGAGTTTGGGCATCAAAGTCAATGGGTTTGGCACACAAAGTCATTGCTATTGGAAATCATGCAAATAGCGGCTTGATTTAGCACGTTCCGCCCTTGATGCATAAGGAATGTGAAACCGAATCCTGATAGTGCATTTATGCACCCATTTTTTTTGGTAAGAACCAAAAAGTTAGTACATTTGCGAGCAGACAAAAGTCCTAAAAGGAATCTGTTAACGACCATTATATTATAACACAGAATATATTCTATGAAACTGAAAATCGTTGTACTTGCCAAACAAGTACCTGACACAAGAAACGTCGGAAAGGATGCCATGACCGAGCAAGGCACGGTGAACCGTGCCGCACTGCCCGCCATTTTTAATCCCGAAGACTTGAATGCCCTGGAACAAGCACTGCGAATTAAGGAGCAAAATCCAGGTTCTACCGTAGGTGTGTTGACCATGGGACCACCGCGTGCAGCTGAAATCATCCGCCAAGGTTTGTTCCGCGGCGCTGACACCGGATGGCTGCTGACCGACCGGTTGTTTGCCGGCGCCGACACGCTGGCCACGTCTTACGCGCTGGCCACGGCCATCAAGAAGATAGGGCATGTAGACTTGGTGATTGGAGGCCGCCAGGCTATCGATGGCGACACGGCACAAGTAGGTCCGCAAGTTGCACAGAAATTAGGGCTCAACCAAGTGACCTACGCTGAAGAAATATTGAAGATAGAAGATGGTAAGGCTACTATTCGCCGCTTGATTGATGGCGGTGTCGAGACGGTAGAGGCTCCGTTGCCCGTGGTTGTCACGGTGAATGGAAGTGCGGCCCCATGCCGTCCTTGCCATGCCAAACTGGTGATGAAGTACAAGTACGCCACCTGTCCGATGGAACGGAAAGGCGATGAGCCATGGACCGAACTCTACGAGCAGCGTCCTTACCTCACATTGAATCAATGGTCGGTGGCCGATGTGGACGGCGACCCTGCGCAGTGTGGTCTTTCGGGTTCGCCAACGAAGGTGAAGTCGGTGCAGAACATCGTGTTCCAAGCCAAGGAGAGCAAAACGCTTACCTCATCTGATGAGGATGTGAAAGCACTGATGAAAGAGTTGATTGAAGAAAAGATTATTGGGTAAATAAAAGGAGCCTCTCCCCCGACCCCTCCCCAAAGGGGAGGGGAGTAGTTACCTTCTTTTAACAGAGAGGTTGACTGGGGAGACTTAATCAATAATTATTAAAACAAGGAATTATAAGTAAGAAAATCCTCATCACCTACAACCAACTAGTCTAATCACTCCCCTCCCTTTTGGGGAGGGGTAAGGGGGAGAGGCTTTTTGGGGGGAGAGGCTTTTTAACACCAAAATGTATATGAACAACGTATTTGTATATTGCGAGATAGAAGGCACAACCGTTGCCGAGGTATCTCAAGAACTGCTCACCAAAGGGCGCAAGCTGGCCAACCAACTGGGTGTTGAGCTGCATGCGCTGGCAGTGGGCACGGGCATCAAGGGCAACGTTGAGAACCAGATATTGCCTTATGGCGTCGATAAATTGTTTGTCTTCGACGGAGAAGGATTGTACCCTTATACGTCGGCACCACACACGGATGTCATGGTTAAACTGTTCCAAACAGAGCAACCGCAGATATGCCTGATGGGTGCGACGGTTATCGGTCGTGACTTGGGACCGCGCGTGTCGTCATCGCTCACCAGTGGACTGACGGCTGATTGTACGCAACTGGAGATTGGCGATTACGACGACCGCAAAGCCCAAAAGCACTATGACAATTTGCTTTATCAAATCAGACCGGCCTTTGGCGGCAACATCGTGGCCACCATCGTCAACCCCGACCATCGTCCACAAATGGCTACTGTGCGTTCGGGAGTGATGAAAAAAGCTCTCTATGAGGGTGAGGCGAAAGGCGAGGTGGTGTATCCCATGGTAACGGAATACGTCAGCCCAGAATCGTATGTCGTCAAGGTACTCGAACGACATGTAGAGGAAGCCAAACACAACTTGACGGGTGCTCCCATCATTGTGGCTGGTGGCTATGGCGTAGGAAGCAAAGAGGCTTTCCATCTTTTATACGAATTAGCCGACGTGTTACACGGTGAGGTGGGTGCCAGTCGTGCGGCTGTTGACGCAGGTTGGATAGAGAACGACCGCCAGATTGGTCAAACGGGTGTTACGGTGCATCCCAAGGTGTACATCGCCTGCGGCATTTCCGGGCAGATTCAGCATGTGGCTGGCATGCAAGACGCGGGCATCATCATCGCCATCAATACCGATGCCGACGCCCCCATCAACCAGTTGGCCGATTATGTCATCACTGGCTCGATAGAAGAGGTGGTGCCCAAAATGATTAAATATTATAAGGAGAACAGCAAATAAATCACGAGCGGCCTCTCCCCCGACCCCTCCCCAAAAGGGAGGGGAGTAGATAGCATGTTTGACAGAGGATGCTGATTTGCTCCTTTACGGTTTCATTTCTTGCTCAGAGGTTGAATATCATCTTTATAATAGTGTAACGATGCACAATAAAAAGCATAATTTTGGATATGCTACGGCAGCACCCGACCGATATCAGCTGCTGAAAGAATACGCCAAACAGCTGAGAAAGAACATGACGGAAGCTGAAACTATTTTGTGGGAGGAGCTTAGACAGCTTGATGGTTATCATTTTAGGAGACAACATCCTATCAATGATTTTATTGTCGACTTTATTTGTCTGTCAGCTCATCTCATCATAGAGGTAGACGGAAAATATCATGACATGCCTCAACAGCAGATAGAAGATGATACGCGAACCGATGCTTTAAGCAAGATGGGATACACGGTTGTAAGGTTTACCAACGAAGAGATTATAACCGATGTAGATAGGGTTGTAGATGAAATCTATGATATCTTAGATGAGCAAGATGAGTAAGCCACAAGTGAATATGGTATATTACAATAATAACGAATAAACAAAATGGTCTCTAAATCTCCCTGTTAGCCATACTAATCACTCCCCTCCCTTTTGGGGAGGGGTAAGGGGGAGAGGCTGATTATCAAACTATGTCCAATTACTATACTGACCATCCGGAGATTGAATTTCACTTAGATCATCCGTTGATGAAGCGAATTGTTGAGCTCAAGGAGCGCAACTACCAAGACAAAGAGCACCATGATGATGCTCCGGTAAATTACGATGATGCTATCGAGAACTACAAACGCATTCTCGAAATCACTGGCGACGTGGCGGCAAACATCATCGAACCCAACTCGGAAGACGTGGACAAAGAAGGTCCGCATCTTGAGAATGGGCGCATGAAGTATGCCAGCAAAACGCTTGACAACATCAAAGCAACCCAGCAGGCAGGCCTGTGGGGCGTATCGATGCCACGATGTTATGGCGGACTGAACCTGCCCAACGTCACCTTTTCGATGATGTCGGAGATGATAGCCGCAGCAGATGCAGGATTTCAGAACATCTGGTCGCTGCAATCGTGCATCGACACGCTGTATGAATTCGGCTCGGACGAGCAGCGAGAAAAGTATATCCCACGCGTTTGCGAGGGTGCCACCATGTCGATGGACCTGACCGAACCCGACGCTGGCTCTGACCTTCAGCGTGTGATGCTCAAGGCTACCTACGATGAAAAAGAAGACTGCTGGCGGCTGAACGGCGTGAAACGCTTCATCACCAACGGCGACTCGGACATCCATTTGGTGCTGGCACGGTCGGAAGAGGGTACGAAAGACGGCCGAGGACTGTCCATGTTCATCTACGACAAACGCAATGGCGGGGTGGATGTGCGCCACATTGAGAATAAACTGGGTATCCATGGCTCGCCAACCTGTGAGCTGGTGTACAAGAATGCCAAAGCCGAACTGTGCGGAAGCACGCGCATGGGACTGATCAAGTACGTCATGGCGCTGATGAATGGTGCCCGCCTGGGCATCGCTGCACAGTCGGTTGGTGTTGAACAAGAGGCATACAACGAAGCTTTGGCATACGCCAAAGAGCGTCAACAGTTTGGGCAAGCCATCATAGAGTTCCCCGCCGTGTACGACATGCTGTCGCGCATGAAGGCCAAACTCGATGCAGGTCGCTCCTTGTTGTATCAAACAGCTCGTTATGTTGACCTCTATAAAGCATTGGAAGACATCCAACGCGACCGAAAACTGAGTGCTGAAGAGCGTGCGGAGATGAAGAAATACAACCGATTGGCTGACGCTTTCACGCCATTGGCCAAAGGCATGAACTCCGAATATGCCAACCAAAACGCCTATGATGCCATCAGCATACATGGTGGTTCGGGTTTCATCATGGCCTATAAGTGCCAGCGTTTGTTCCGCGACGCACGCATCTTCTCCATCTACGAGGGCACGACACAGCTGCAGGTGGTAGCCGCCATACGCTACATCATGAACGGTGCCTACCTCAACATCATGAAAGAAATGCTCGACAAAGAGGTTGAAGACGCATGGAAGCCTTTACACGACCGCTTGAAAGTGCTGGCCAAGCAGTACGAAGAAGCTGTCAACATAGTGAAAGAGGCTGACAACCAGGAGATGCAAGACTTCTTAGCTCGTCGCCTATATAACATGACAGCCAATCTCTTGATGTCGGTATTGCTCATTGATGATGCATCACGTTTACCCGAATTGTTTGCCAAGAGCGCACACGTCTACATGCGTCACACGGAAGAAGAAAATACAGGGCACTACATGTTCATCAAGAACTTCCGCGCTGAAGACTTGAGCAACTATCGCTCCTTGGAGCAAGAAGCAGAGTAAAACCTGTTCTTGATGGCAAGAAAACAATGGCTGTTCGAGTCTACTTCGAACAGCCATTATTATTTATCAATCATGTCATGGACGGTTCTTGCATTAGATGTATGGACAACTTGCAACGAAACACAGGTCATGTTCGATTGGTCACGACAGACAATCCGCCCACACTCGTGCTACTTATCCACTTTGATTTCGGCTATATTCAGCGTGCCTTGCTGACAAAGTACCCTAATGTCACTAACCCCAGACCGATTGATTTGCAGCTTTTGTTCGTGTCCCGAAACCTTTCCAGTGAAGACATCCAAGAACTGACCACCACCTGACGATAGCTGAATCGTGAATTCTGCATCAGGTGAACAGCCTTTCGCAAACACAATAGTAAGACATCCTAATTTCTCAGAGGCTGGCACAGATACCGTCAGAGAGGCGTTTGTCTGTCCTTGCCAATAAGTGGAAGTGTTTCCATCCACCGCATATTGGGCGGTTGGAGTTGCCGGAACTGCCACCACATCCAGGCGATGAGCACGATTCTTGGCAACTATTGAAGCGTTAGATTCGATGACCGTAAACGTATCTTCCAATCGTATATCCTCTGACGAGGCACCCATCATCACCTTGAAATCACCAGGTTCAACCACATATTGATACTGCTCATTGATGAGCTGCAAATGCTCTGGCTTGATGACAAACGACAAAGTGCGTGTTTCACCAGGCTTGAGATGCACTCGTTCAAAGCCCCTGAGATTCTTCTCATACGTGGTCACCGTGCTCAACACATCTTGAATATAAAGCTGTACCACTTCATCTCCGGCACGTTTGCCTGTGTTCGTGATGTCACAGCTCACCACAACCGAGTCGGTAGGACTGATGTTTTGCGCAGACAAACGTAGGTTCGAATATTTGAAAGTCGTGTAACTCAAACCATGTCCGAAATAATAGAGGGCACTATTTGTGCGCGAAGCATTGCCATGCAACCCCAACTTGTTTCCACCATCTACCAAGGCAGCCGGCTTAGAAGGGAAGTTGAAAGGAATCTGACCCACTGTCTTTGGAAAAGTAACGGTAAGTTTGCCACCAGGATTATAGTCGCCAAACAGCACGTCAGCGACAGCTGTTCCGCCCTGTGAACCAGGATACCATGCCTCAACAATGGCCGGAACGAACTTATCAGCCCAGTTAACAGACAGCGGCCGGCCATTAATCAACACCAATATCACCGTCTTTCCAGTAGCCTGAACGGCCTTTAACAGTTGCAATTGTCTGCCTGGCAACTCCAATGAAGAGCGTGACTTGTTTTCGCCACAAGTACGCGAATTGCCACCAAGTACCACCACAGCCACATCACTCTGCCTCACCTGTTCCACGGCTTTGTCAATCTCGTTCTGCTCATCGGCCGTCATGGGATAATCTACCAACTCTGATTCGGGCCAATGTGCATCCACAAGATCACAGCCTTTGGTATAAGTCACCTCAACCTCACTTCCCACCTTGTTGCGTATTCCTTCAAAAACCGTTGTCACCTCAACAGCCAACGGACCATAATGGGTAAGCGCATACGTTGCGTCATTGGCATTAGGCCCACATACAGCTATCTTTTTAATGGACGCCTTGGTTAAGGGCAACGTGTTGTTTTGATTCTTCAATAACACAATGCTCTCACGTGATGCCTGCAACGCCACTTGCTGATGACTCTCCCCATCCACTTCCTTGTCAGCTGCTTGCAGATTCATTTGATACGGACGATCAAAGATACCCACCATGAATTTCACCCGAAGAATATCTCTCAACCGCTCATCAATGACCTTCATTGGGATGCGTCCCTCTTTGACCAGCTCACGCAATGGCAAAACAAATGAATCGGGTGAGCGGAATGTACACCGCACATTCAAACCCGCCATGACAGCTTTGTACACGGCTTCTTTCATGTTAGCAGCGGTGCGATGCTTGGAAAAGAGATATTCCAACGCATCACTGTCGGACACCACATAACCTTTAAAGCCAAACTGTTGGCGCAACACCTCAGTGAGCCAGTGAAAGCTACCCTGTATAGGTACCCCATCATAATCGTTGTACGAGCTCATCGCACCCAACAATCCCGCTTCTCTCACCACCCTGCCCCATGGGTATAGGTGTATGTTCTGCACCTCGCGGGGTGACATCTGTGGATCCACACGAGCCATACCCTCACGCGCTCCTTTGTTATTACTATAAGCAGCAAAGTGCTTGCCTGTAGAGGCTACCTGGTAATTGGTTTGCAACCCCCGTGTCATCTGTATGCCAAGTTCGGCTACGAGAAACGGACTTTCCCCATAAACCTCCTCATAACGCCCCCAACGTTGGTCGCGTCCCACGTCTAAGATAGGAGCATAAACATTGGTATAGCCCAACAAACGAGCCTCACGTCCTGTGATATAGCCTACCTGATGAATGAGCTTCCGGTTCCATGTCGTACCCAATCCCAACTGTGTAGGAAAGTTGGTTGCCTTGAAACTCTCCACTCCTCGTATGCCCTCATTGGTGAAATCAACGGGAATCCCAAGACGCGTTTGCTCCACAAAGAATCGCTGAACCTCATTAATGGCCCATGCATGCTTTGAGGCAGGCCACACCCACGGGTTGTCTGAAGGCGGCAAACCCCATTCTTGAAAGCCATTAAGGTGTTCGTCAATGGCACCAATTCCATCTTTCCACAACTTTTGTTTCCAACTTTCGTTGGGCAAATCGTCTTGCAACACTCGTTTATAACCATAGAGAGTCACCATCTGGCAGGTCTTCTCCTCAAGCGTCATCTGACTAATAAGATCGTCAATGCGCTCATCAATTCCGGCCGTAGGGTCCTCATAGACATCTTTTTTGCCATTCTTATTGTAGTCTATCCAGCCTTTGTGGTAGATTTTGTTTTTCGGCAGGTTATAGAATTTCAGTTTGGCACTATACTGATTAGGCTTTTGCGCCCAAGCTACATTCCCACATGATGCGGCCAATCCTAACAGAACAATGAGTATGTGTTTCATCATATTAAACGGTTATGGTGTAAAACGTTTCTACAAATATATGAATATATCTGTTCAAAAACGTATCTTCGGTTGTGATAATTTACAACGTCAAGCTGGGGTATCATCGTGTGCGGGACAGTGATATACACCCCAGCAGACGGCTATTACTTCTGATAGTTCAACTTGACCATCACTGGATAGTGGTCAGAAGGCAAGCGATGTACATACTGGCGGAAGTTCAGCTCCTGTGGCGCAGCACCTTCTTTGCTTACCTCACGACTGGTTCCTTCGGTCCAATAGCCATTGGTTAGGATGCCATATTGGTTCACTTGGAACTTGTTGGAAACAAAAACGTGGTCGATGCGACTGTCTGTCAGCAAGGAAGACTTGAAACCTTGGAACGTTCCATTCTCGGCAAAGCGCATTTTGGCGGCGGTATATGAATCTTTCAGGAGGCCCGACTGGGTGAAGATTTGATAAATCTCGTCATGCTGATCAACATTAAAGTCGCCGGTGAGAATGACGGGTGCATTGCTGCCTGCAATCTCTTTTATTTTCCTTACAACCAGTTTGGCGGCCTCTCTACGAGCCACGACACCCACATGATCCATGTGAAGGTTAAAGAAATAGAACTTCAACTTGGTTTTTACGTCTTGAAACTTTCCCCAGGTGCAGATGCGAATGCAAGCCGCGTCCCAGCCTAAAGCGGGTTTGTCGGGCGTTTCATTCAACCAGAAGTTACCATAGTCCAGACGTTTGAGCTTGTCTTTCTTGTAGAAAATGGCCGAATACTCACCAGCCTCTTTGCCATCGTCACGTCCCACGCCGATGCAATCGTAGCCGTCCAGTCCTTGTTTCAAATCACGAAGTTGCCCCACGAGCACCTCTTGTGTGCCAAAAATATCGGGCTGCTCAAAATTCATCATATCGCATATCACCTGGCATCGCTTGGGCCATGCGTTACCTTCCTTACGGTCATCCGAATTGTCATTGCGAATGTTGTAGGTTCCAACAAACAGATTTTGTGAACTAACGCATAGCGTTACTGCCAGAAATAGGAGTGTGAGTGTGTACTTTTTCATTGATTGAGTATTTAAAAGATGATTTTCTAAGTGGTACAAAAATAGAGATTATTCATGGAAACGGCAAGACGTTTAACGCTTTTTCACCCGAAAATCAAACCAGATAACAACATAGTAATGTATTCAACATGCCGTTGTCGTAGTTATGTCTTGTCGCCGCTAAACTGGCATGACAGCCAGTTTTCACGTTTTCTTTCTGAGCGAAGCCGTCACTAAGTTAATCTCTTCGAACGTCACGTCGGGTGAACAGAGGGCCTTGATGGCCGTCTTGCCATTGTCAAGACCAACTTTCTCGATGACTTGTCGGATGTTTTGAAGGTGTTTCTCATCTATCAATTGCAGCAACTGGATGTCGCCTTGCTGGACAAAATGGCCCAGATGCGTGTATATGGTGCCGACGGACAATTGGCGTTCGGTGGCGATTTGAGCAGGCGACAGCCCGCTTTTGTAGAGCCTGAAGGTGATGTCTTTCGTTTTCTCTTTCTTCTTTTTGGGTGCCTTTTGCGCCTTCGACCGACTTTTGGCATGCGGTGTCAGCTCGTCCATGGCCGTCAAGAGTGCTTCTTGTTTGGCCTTGAGATAGCCTTGAACAGTATACCCGTTTTCAACGATGTACCCGAGTAAGAAGATTTTGGATAGATACAGCTCGCGCAAATCAGTGAGATAAGTGTCTAAACGGCGCATAGCCAGTTTGTTGTTCGACGCGACATCTTGCGACTGCTCAAGAACATCGCCCAGATACTGCTTCAACGTCTTGCGAAAATATTCGGCTCCCGCCACCACTCTTTCCAAGAACTGAGGGTCACTCAGTTGCGCTGTTGTCAATCGGCCGATATGCGAAGTCCACTTGTATGCAATGACGTTCACCTTGTCTTGCAAGGCCTTGACGGTAGACTTGTGTATCAACGTGAGCTTGGGATAGGCATGGAAGAACTCGATGAACAGGCGGCACAGCATGTCTTCGGCCCGCCAAAGGTCTAAAAAATTGAAGAGTTCGATGAGCTGATGACGCTCGTACTCATCCTTGAGTTGGGGCAATTGCTCGATGCTTCGTTGGGCCTCATCCTCCTGCTGACGGATGTACGACATGACACGCTCATCGTTCATCACCGCATGTGCGGGGATGGGCGATGCCAAAATCAATCCTTCCAGACTTCTACAGCGGCTCAAAGCCACGTACACTTGTCCCGAGGCGAACGACGATGCGGCATCGATGATGGCATGGTCGAAGGTGAGTCCCTGGCTTTTGTGGATGGTGATGGCCCATGCCAGGCGCAGGGGATATTGGCTGAAGGTGCCCTGCACCTTGGGTTCTATCTCCTTGGTCTGTTCATTGATTTGGTAGGTGGTGTTCTCCCACGTTTGCCTTTCCACTAAGATAGACTGCTCATCGCCTGGGCAGAGCACTTCGACATGGTCGTCATCCAGATACACAACGCGACCGATGCGGCCGTTATAGTACAGTCGTTCCAACGAACTGTCGTTCTTGATGAACATCACCTGAGCGCCAACTTTTAACGTGAGCAACTCGCTGGTGGGGTAAGAGTACTCTGGGAAGTTGCCTTCGACGGTGGCTTTGTATTGATAAGTTTTGGTAGTTAGGCTGTTCAGCTCACGGTTGTTGTAGCTGTCGGCCATGCTGTTGTGCGTAGTCAGTCGAATGTACCCATCCTCTTGCTGGGGGCGGAACGTTGGGTTATAGCGGCTGTTGAGCAAGTCGAGGTCACGCTGTGTCAACTGATTGTCGCGCAAATGGTTGAGGATGTCCAAGAAAGCCGAATCCTGCTGTCGGTAAACCTTTTGCAACTGCAGGGTGACATAGGGTGTTTGTTGCAGGGCATGGCTGCCAAAGAAATAAGGCGTGTCATAGTATGGACGCAGCAACTCCTCATCGGCAGGCGTGACAACGGGTGTTAATTGTTGCAGGTCACCAATCATCAAGAGTTGCACGCCACCAAACGGTCGGTCGCGATGACGATACCTTCTGAGCACCGCGTCAATGGCATCGAGCAGGTCACTGCGCACCATACTGATTTCATCAATGACGAGCATGTCGAGCGTACGGATAATCTTGCGCTTCTCCCGGCCGAAATCATATCGATTCTGTACTACGGCATTGGGCACAAAGGGCGACAACGGCAACTGAAAGAACGAGTGGATGGTGACGCCTCCGGCATTGATGGCAGCCACACCCGTGGGTGCAACCACCACCATGCGCTTGCTACTGTGTTCCTTGACCTTCTTCAAGAATGTGGTTTTACCTGTTCCCGCCTTTCCCGTGAGGAAGATGCACTGGGCGGTATGTTCCACAAATTCCCACGCAAGTTCCAGTTCTCTGTTCTGTTCCATATCGTAATTGTCGTGGATTAAGCTGATTGACATCCCAACGAACGATACAAAGGTAATCAAAAAATCGATGAGTAACAAACCGCTACGACGCTATATCGATAGACTCCGATTTGTATGAATTTTCTTGACAACGAACCTCTTCATAATTGAAGAATTTGCGAACAAGAGGGCGTCTTGTCGCAAATACGCTCAAAATGAGAATGATTTGTAAGTTGTTAGTGTATAGGGTCTTACGTTAATGTATGTTCACTGCATGCCTACTTTTGCTACTTTTATTCGTGAAAAGCATTGAGTTAAGGGTGCAATATGCATGCTATTGCGCAGCAAACCCATGTTCATTGCGTGCCAAAGGGATGCTTTTAGCAGTGCAAAGTCAATGCTTTATAGCTAATATTCGTCTTATCTTGCCAACTAAATTCCTGTCTTGCTCCCTGTTTGCCTATCGTTTTTTTCTAAATTGAAAGTTTTTATGTGCCGTTTTTGTGGCGATATTTGGTAAAAATACACGACGATACAAGTAACTTTTTACTCGTATCGCTCAACTGGATAGGTTGGCCATGCATGCACAAAAGCATGTAAAATAGTTCACGCTTCATGGTTTTTTGTGTACCTTTGTAGTGCAAATCACGTCTACTTACGAATAAGGGTGGAGGACAACGTGCCTGATCACCCTCTTCTTACGCACTATTATTTTTCATTCATGAAACTCTGGGGCATTCTTTTTCTGGTGGTTCCCTTGCTGGGAAGTGCCTATGTTTTTTGGCGAACTTGGCAGCTCATGCCATTCTGTACGCTTGCCAAAACGGTCATACTTCTCCTCATGGCTTTGGCATTCATGCTGATTTACGTCACTTTCAGCGGCACCATCGACAAGCTACCCATGTGGTTGGCCACCACGGTTTATCATGTCAGCACGTCATGGCTCATCATTTTGTTTTATCTCTTCATGGTGTTTTTGGTGCTGGATGTGGGAAGATGGGTGCATCTCATCCCCCAATCGTTTACTCATCACAGCGTGGTAGGCACGTTGAGCGTGTGTGGGTTCATGGTAGGCATCTTCGTTTATGGTTATTTCAACTATCGTCATAAGGTGCGAGTCGCCATAGATTTGAAGACCGAAAAACAGCTTGAACGGCCGTTGAAGATGGTGATGGTCAGCGATTTGCATCTGGGTTACCACAACCGTCGGGCTGAATTGGCTCGGTGGGTCAACCTGATGAATGCCGAAAAGCCTGACATGATTTTGATTGGTGGCGACATCATCGACCGCAGCATGCGACCGCTGCTGGAAGAGAGAATGCACGAGGAGCTTAAAAAGCTACAGGCTCCCATCTATGCATGTTTGGGTAATCACGAATATTACAGCCAATACGAAGAAGCACTGCAATTCTATCGTGACGCAGGAATCCATCTGTTGATAGACAGTGTCACGGTGGTCAATGGGATTCAGGTTGTTGGACGCGACGACAGGTTCAATGTTCATCGAAAGTCTTTGCCTGAATTGATGCAGAGCGTTGATGGCTCTCGGTACACCATCTTGCTCGATCATCAGCCTTTTCATCTTGATCAGGCCGAGAAGGCTGGCGTAGATTTCCAGTTGAGTGGTCACACCCACTATGGGCAGGTGTGGCCGGTGTCGTGGGTGGAAAAGGGCATTTACGAGAATGCCTACGGGCCTTTGCAGAAAGGCAAGACACAATATTTCGTGACAAGTGGTCTTGGTATTTGGGGAGGAAAGTTCAGAATTGGCACCCAATCCGAATATCTCGTGGTAACTTTGACGTCCACGGTTGCAGTAAATTGATGTCAACATGAATGATACAGTAATGATTGATGAAGCCTGGTTGCATGCGTCTTTTGACACTTTCAATCGCTTGTATTTTGACAATGAGCTGCCTCGTCCCCGACTTTCGTTATCGCAGTCGCGTACAAGGCTCGGCAGCATGTCGTGCAAGCATAAGCTTACCTGGAGAGGTTACAAGTCTTATCATTATGCCATTCACGTCAGTATCTATTATAATCAGACCGAACGGCAGTATCAGAATGTGCTGTTGCACGAGATGATTCATTATTACATCGCCTACAAAGGCATCGCGGACACGTCGCCGCATGGTAAGGTTTTTCGTCAGATGATGAAAAACTTGAATGAAAGGTATGGTTGGGAAATCAGCGTCAGCTCTCGGATGAGTGAGGCAAAGCCTGCCTCTGTGCAATCATCAGCCACGCCACGGCTCATCCTTTTGCTCGAGGTGCAGGGACGCGGGCATTTCGTTTCGGTGGTCAACCCCAAGTACGCGTCTGTGATGGAACACGAACTACAACGGCTGGCAGAAGTGAAACAGCACGCATGGTACCTGTCTTCAGATGCTTATTTTAACAGTTTTCCGGTGGTAAGAAGCCTTCGGGGCAGGAAGATAACGGTGGAAATGCGAAACGAACTCATCCCCAAACTCACACCTCTGAAGGATGTTTGATTTGTTTTGTCGTTTCCTTTTTTGTGTTACTCACGCAGTTCGCAACACACACCGTGGTTGTGTTTGGTTCGTTGTTCTTTCATTCAATATAAGAAAACAGACCCATCCCGCACCGATTGTTCGGTGATAGGGATGGGTCTGTTCTATGTGTTACGAGAGATTATCTCTTGACAATCTTCAACACAGCAGGGCTCTTGTCGCACATCCCCCTTACGATGTACATGCCCGCTGGCAGTGCTTGGAGGGATAGGCGAGCGTTAGGATTCGAAATGGACAGCACGCTGTTACCACTGAGCGTATACACATCCAATCGGTCGAATTGCTTATCGAGATATAGTTGTGTGCCGTCAAAGCGTAAACCGGTGGTAGACGCATCGGTCGTGACTGCCTTTATTCCTGTCGGAACACTCGTGTAGGTCAGGAGAGGACATACACCCAGCGATACTTTTGTATCATCACTCTTGTACCAGAAATATCTCCCTGTATATTGATATTTCTCATCTTCTTCGGCCAATTCGTGGTAGGTGGTCGACTTACCGTTATCATCACGCTTGAGAGCCAATATGGCTATGTCGTCAACTCCATTATTATCAGCCACGCCAGGAATGCCTTCGATGACTACAAAGAATTCTTCATTAATCTCGATTGGTGTTTCAAATTTGAACTTTGTTGCCACAGGATTGTCGTTTGTGAATAGGGCTAGTTGGGAAACCTTCAGTGAACTCTTTCCCAAGACTTGGCCTGGCATGCCCTTGGCATCAGCTTTCGCAATGCTGACAGTGATGATGGAGTCGGGAGAGATGCTGGTTGTTGACACAAAGAAGATGCCTACCTCCTTGATGGTTGACTTGACCAGGGGCTGATGGAAATGTTCTGCAAATTTCCTCATACCAAGGAAATTGGAGCCAGCATAGTTGCCATAATATCCAAGAGCTATTTTCTTCAAGTTCTCGCTTTCATCCGGTGAGATGTTCCAGACATACTGTTCGCCACCAGCCTGTATGGCTTTTTGCAAGATATCGGTGTTCACGCCTGCACTATTGAAAGATCTAAGGGCTACACTGAACACGCCTTGTTTGATGTATTTCACCACCGGATTCTGTTCAGTGCTGCTCTCTATGTTTGTTCCATTGAACGTCCAATTCCATTCCGTGGGCCTTCCTTCAGATAAATCCTTGAATTGTACGGGGACATCCGTTGGTACAAAGCAAGCGGTATAGGGTGATTGATAACCTTCTTCTGGTAGGCCAATCCATGCTTTGGGTGCAACCGTAATCACATGGATGTACTCCTTACGCGTATAAGTGTTGGTGGATTTGCCATCACTGACGGTGAGTGTTACGGGATAGGTGCCTGCCTGGTCGTAGCGAACAGTGGGATTTTTGTCTGTCGACTCTGATGGAGTTCCACCTGTGAACGTCCATTTGTATGACTGGATGTTGCCTTCTGAGGTGTTTTGAAAGTGTACCTTCTCACCTTCGTTAATCGTTACAGAGGAGGTTTCTGAAGAGTCAGTTTGCATCAGTTTGAATCCGTCAATCAAGACATCTTCACCCTGTGTGCCTTTATAGTTGAAACTGAAGCGCACTTTTTTGCCGGCATATTCGGATAAATCAATGTCAAATTTCTGCCAGTTGGGGCCATCATACCTCATTTCCTGCGCCCACATGAAGGCATCAAGCAAGGTTTTTGACTCGGAAGAGGCTACGTCAATGATAGAAAGAGTCCATCTGGCACTGAACAAGAAAATGCCACTGAAACAGCTGTAAAACTGGCATTTGCTATTAGGGAGTATCTCTATTTCGGGCGAAATGGTGGTTTCGTTTTGATTACCATTGCTGTCTGGAATGAATAAGGAATACTTGCTCTTGGGGTCAAAGGCAGTAAAATCAGGCAAACCTTTTACCCGAGGTTTGGCTATTAAGGTCCATGTGGCACCGGAGTTTACTCGTAAGTACTTCCATGTGTTTGCTTCATCAACCGAGTCCCAGCCCATTTGGTAGTAGGGTTTCACTGCTTCATCAGCCATGAAAGAGGCTTTTACGTCTTGAGCAAAGCTACATAGGGAGAATAAACTCATCAAACTAAGTAATAATTTTCTCATAGATATGTCATTTTGATGTGTAAATGTATAGGGTTACAAAAGTAAACAAAATAAATCAAAATGATTACTAATATGCGTAAAAACTTTCTGTTTTGTTTGTTTTGTCTTTGTTTTTGTGAAATATTGAGAGTAAAAATGATTTGTTTAGTCACGATGTGACATCTTTTGTTGCATGATTTTGATCAGCGATAATGTTGTCTTTATGCATAAATGAGCAACAAAAAAGGCCTCCAAGAGTGGAAGCCTTTTATGGATATTGCATGTCAAATCCTGACTTATTTTCTTAACATTTCCTCGACAGCTCGTTTCAATTGTTGGTCGTTGCCATTGATATAATCCTCTGGAGTGTTGTAAACTTCGATGTCAGGATTGAGTTGTGTGTTCTCTCCAAAGTTGCCTCGCATGTCTCGGCAACCTACCTGTGGGATGCCAAAGACCATGGTATTGTCAATGAGTGTCTCCCACCAAACGGCGGTCATAGTACCAGCAACAGGCGTACCAATCAGTTTTCCAATGCCCAACTCCTTGTACACGAACGGGAATCCATGTCCATTGCTGTAGTCGTCTTCGCACACCATGACGCACGAAGGCTTAGTCCATTTGTTCCAAGGGTCTTTGCCAATGAACTGTCCACGTGGGACAAAACTCTGATATTGCTTGCCTGAGAGTAGCGTACACAAGTCATCGTGCAGCCAGCCGCCACCATTGTGACGCTCATCTACAATCACAGCCTCGCGATTTCTGTTCTTGTCGCTCAGCAATTCATGGAATACAGTGCGGAAACTCTCGCTATCCATGGCCTTGACGTGTACGTATGCCAACCGTCCATGCGACAGACTATCTACCGTTTGGCGGTTCCTGTCCACCCATCGCTTGTACAGCAATTCATCTTGGTAGCCTTTACTGATGGCCTTAACCGTTACGTCGAAACGCTTTTTGGTGGCGGGATTGTACACCGATACCCTGACATTGCGACCCGATTTTCCGTCCAACATATAGTAGTAGTCTTTGTCTTTCAATATCGGTTCACCGTCTATCTTCTCAATGATGCAGCCTTTCGTAACCCCTGTTTTCTTCACTGAGAAAGGTCCACGATTGATAATTTCCTCGACTTTCAGTCCATCTCCATCGTACGTTTGGTCGTAGAACAAACCCAAGGTAGCAGTGCTAAGGTTGGCACCACCGCCAAAATAGCGCGCACCTGTGTGTGATGCGTTCAGTTCGCCCAATATTTCGCTCAGCATTTCACTGAAGTCATAGTTGTTATTGATATAAGGTAAGAACCGTGTATAACTCTTTTTGTAGCCGTCCCAATCGACACCGTGCAAGTCTACCTTATAAAATTTATCCTTCACCTGTTGCCAGATGTGGTTGAACATGTACTCCCTTTCCTGATAAGGCTTGTAGTTGAAACGTGCCTCAAAGGTGACATTCTTCGACGAGTTGCTACCGATATCTATCTTCTTGATACCCCCTCCAGAGCACAGGTACAGATTCTTGAAATCTTTGTCGGCCAGCATGCCACCGCCTCCAACACCTTTCAACACAATTTTGGTGCTCTTATCTTGTAGATCATGTTTCCATAAGTCGTAACCACCTTCGAAGGCAGCCTGATAATAGAGAGCGTTTCCGTCGTTGCTTAGCACGGCATCTCCCAATCGGCATGAGTTGACAGTGAGCCGAAGCACACGGTCGCGGCAGTTGTCCAAGTCGAGTTTGATAGGCTCTTCCTTCTTTTCTTTCTTCTTCACCGTCACGTCTACCGTCTTTGGTTCTTCGGCTTTCTTCTTCTCTTTCTCGGCTTCGGCGAGGAGGGCCTTTTCCTCTTTCGTCATCTTGAACTTCTCATATTCGTCCAAGTCGAAGAACATGATGTACACATCGTCCTCGGTTCCCCAACTTCCATGACTGCGATAGCCAGCCCGATCGCTTTGGAAGATGATGGCTTTTCCGCCTAATACCCATTTTCCATTACCTGCATTGTAGCCACTTTGTGTAAGGTTGTAAATGGGCTTTTTGCCTTCTGCGTCAATCAAGGCGATGTCTTGGTTGTTCCATCCTCCTGTTCCGATATAATTGGAGATGAGCCATTTGCTGTCTGGACTCCATTCAAACCAAATATCTCCGTCGCTATAAGAGTAAACATATTTACCGTCCATCACGGTTCTTACTTTCTTGCTCTTTACATCAAGCACCTTGAGCGTACCCCTGTTCTCAAAGAAGGCAATGCTTTTCCCATCGGGACTGTATTGCGGTTGAAAAGAGGTATAAGCCGAATGGATAAGGCGTTCTTCCTGTAAGTCGGTGGCATACGCAAACTGTTTCTCCGCTTTGTTCTTCATGGTGGTTTGGTAAATCTGCCACAACCCTTCTCGTTCTGATGCGTAGACAATGGCCAAGCCATCGGGTGAGAATTCAATTGAACGCTCTTGTTCGGGTGTATCGGTAATCTGTTTGGTGGTTTTGTATTCGATGTTGGTTACATACACGTCACCATGAAGTACGAATCCTATTTCCTTTCCGTTGGGTGAAAGAGCAATCTCTGTCGCTCCCCATGTCTTTATCTGTCGATTCAAGTCGATGTCATTACGGTCGGCAGTAATGCTCACGTTTACTTTTTGCGGCGCAGCCGACCCCATTTGGGTGTATATCTCACCATCGTAACTGTAACAAATCCGCCCATTTTGTGCCACCGAAAGATAGCGCACGGGGTGTTTGGTGTGGTGAGTAATTTGTGTCTTGTCTGCGCTTTTCACCCCTCGCTTGTACACATTGAAGGTTCCATCTTCCTCACTTAGGTAGAAAAAAGATGCACCGTCGGGTGCCCAGCGTGGTGTACGATCCTCACCATTGAAAGTCGTAAGTTTGTTAAACTTGCCATTTTGATTGAGCCATATATCCCTTGTGATAGGCGATTGGTGATGTTTACGGAAGGGATCTTCGTATCCTTTCTTGTCATGATACAATATCTCACCCTTTTGGTTGATGCTCAAGTCCTCCATGGTTACTACCGAGAAGAGCTTTGGGCGGTCGCCTTTCAAGTTTACCTCGTACACTTGTGGGAAACTGCTGCTGGCAAAAAAGATGGATTTTGCTGTTGGCATGATAGCTGCACTGAACAGAATATGCTCGTTGTCACGCCATGCAATGGGAGTTTCGTTGGTGCTTCGGGTGGTCAATCGCTTGGGTTCGCCACCGAATTTGTTCATTACATAGATATCTAAGCTACCTTCACGGCTCGATGCGAAGGCGATTTTCGAGCCATCAGGACTCCAAATGGGGTAGGAATCGTATGCTGCATTTGAGGTGAGCTGTCGTGCCTGACCGCCTGAAGCGGGTACGGTGAACACGTCGCCCTTGTACGAAAACGCAATAGTTTGCCCATCGGGAGAGATAGAAGTGTGTCTCATCCACAATGGATTGGATTGAGCTGCCACGGATAGAGATAGTGTGAGGGCAGCCAGAATGAGTGTTTTTTTCATAAATGTAGGTTTTTTATTGTTTTAGATGTTTTCTCTTTTAAGTTATTGTTAGTCCCATTTGGATTTGCCACAGAGTTTCCGCATCCGATTGACCATCGCCACTTTGATGCGTTTGAAGTTGCCTTTACGCAAGTTGATGAACAGCTCTTCTACCGATCGTCCTATCTTTAGCCATGGATGTCCCCAGCCCATGATGCGGAACATGCGGTGCTTGTAGCCCACATTTTCAATGATGTATCGTGGGTGTTTCAGCGGAAACGACAGCTCGTGGCGTTGCATGGTGAAGATTCCTCGAATGGCTTTGGGCAAGTCGTCATTGCTTCCACTGAGGTGAACTCCGTCTTCGGTAGCTCCAGCATTGCTGATCATGTTCACTCGGGGAACGATGCAGAGTTGTGAATGGAAGAAGATGGCTGCATGAAAAATCGTTTCGTAATAAGCTTTCCCCACCGAACGGTGATACTCGCAAAACTCGATAAAGTCGCTTTGGTATTTCCTTTCTTTAATAAGGGCTTCCAACTGCTGCCGATTGTACTTGTCATCAAGGAACGAATAAGTAGCGTCCCACTTGTCAACTACCCGTTTCCACGATGCCCAACCACTAATGCTAAAGGTGGTGGTGAAGAAATAATCATCGGGAATTCCCTGTGTTTCTTCATCGTAGTTCATGCCCGCAATCATGCCGATGCGCTCATCATGTGCATATCTGTCAAGCAATTCTTTGCAAAAAGGGAAGAACGAGAGGGCAGGCACGTTATCATCTTCCAAGACAATGCACTTGTCTTCATGGCTAAATGCCCACTTTTGAGAGAGATATTCGGAAGGGTCGCAGCCCCTGTTTACCTCTTGGTAGTTGCGATGCACTTCACATTCCCAGTCAATCTGCTCATCATCGAGCAGCTTTCGGCACGCTTCCATGCGTGGCAAGTCGCTGTCGTTGCGTGGTCCATCCTGATACAGATACAACTTGCTGGGGCGAGCCAGTTTGATTTGTTCAAACAGATTGCCCAGTTCCTTGGGACGGTTAAAGAAGAGTATCAGTACCGCCACGTCTGTTTTTGCAGGCTGTTTCATGTCCTATCAATGTTTGTTGGTTTCGTTATTGTATATTTCAATGCTGCCTGTATGAGGCTTCAGTTGGCTTAAATCGGGCAGCTTCATATAGTCGCCATAAATGTGTCGCAACATACTGTCGCTGTCATGGGGAGCCATGAAGGGACGATTTTCAAACACAATGGTTGTCAATGGGAATATATCCTCTTCGTATCGGGGATTGTGAAACGGAATCCCAAGTCCGCTGGTGATCGTCTTTGCGCCCGTGATGCGATTCACCAAGCGCAGTAATGGATAGATAAATCTTACATTCCACGCATACAGTCGTTTCACTCTTTTCATGCACTCCTCGTCGCTTCCCTTGTAAGTACGCATGAGTTTATACGCATGACCAAAGGAAAGTTCCGAGAGTTTGTGTGTCCACATGTGTTGCTTCTCCAAAGGGAAGATGTCTATATAGATGCCACGGTGCTTAAAAAAGCGGTCGTAGTTGGGCTTCTCTTCGATATAGGAACAGCGGTCGCGCACCTTTGCGTAATGGTAACAATAATTTGAGTCGGTGCTATGGGCTTGTAATGCCAAATCTTCAGGTAGTTCGTGAGACAGAATTTCCAAAAGTCGCTCGTAGTCTGAGCGCATCATCTCAATGTCCAAGTCGTCATCCCAAGGGATGAAGCCGCCATGCCGAACGGCACCTATCAATGTTCCACTGCTGAGCCAATACCGAATGTTGTGGCGTTGACATATCTTGTCAACCTCAACAAGGATGTGCAGCATGCGCATCTGTTGGCGGCGCAGCAACGAGCCGTCGGGATTATATCGTTGGCGCAGTTCCTCGTGTGGTATGAGTGGTGTGTTCATGAGTGCTGTTTTATTTTGACAATTGACGCATCCCCCATTCATAAACCTTGTCAATATGGGGAACCTCTACACCGTGTTGATGTGCCAATCGGTGAATGATAGCCAGTCCATAGGGGAAGTCTTCTGTGAAATACCTACTGGAAAAGTCGGGTTGATAACCTCCTTCAACGGCTTTCATGGGTGCAGGTATGCCTTGAAAGGCAGTAATGGACGACAGTTTTTTGCTTAAACTATGTGCATCCGTACTCTCGTAATAGTCGAGAACAGTGGGTATTGCGCCCTGCTTTACCTTTAACTTGCTCAATAGATTTTGAAGTTCTTCATCCATTTGGATGTATAATTGTGCGGCTTCATCGGTCCAATCGGTGTAGAAGAGCGGCACCTCTTTATATACAATCTCTTTGTGCCAAGTGTGCCATAGCTCGTACAAACGAGCGGTGTGCAACAGCGGATTACTATTTGTCAAACTCGCTTCGTAATAGTTATCTAACAGACTGATGGGGGTATGCAACATTTCTTGCAATGTTTCCCTTAATGCTTCGGTAGCCTCGCCACCTCGTTCAATTGCTAAATTAAGTTGAGGTTTATAGCCCAACAGCGATGCTCGATGTCCATATTGAGTGGTTCGGGCAATGAAAGGTACGCGCTGAAAGCCAAAGAGAGGTGTGGTTTCGGGCAATATGTCCAATGCTTCAAAGAAGAATCCCGTACTCGACACGATGCTTCCCACAGGTACGTGGGGCGACAGGTACTTACTTATTTGCTCCAGTGTGTCGTGCAGTGCATATCCCGGGAGACACAGCAAAACCAACTCTGCAGAAGGTATTACTTCTTTGGCATGCGTACTGATGTGGCATAACTCTCCCTTCAACACCTCTCCATTGGGGGTGTCAATGAGCAAATGATGCGTCCACCGTTCAGGATGTCGTGTCAACAAACTCACCTGATGAGTGGGCTGTGCAGCCAAAAAACCAGCTACTACATGCCCTAAGTTACCTCCTCCGCAAATACATATTTTCATTTATATGGTTTCGTTTTGTAGGTTGAGCAATGCTGTAATCAGTTGGTCGTTGTCCGCTTGGTTGCGGATAGAGATGCGAATATAGTTTAATCCTTTGAGCGATGTCTTGCTGTTGCAATCTTTTATCATGATGTCAAAGCGCGCCAACAGCTGTTTGGTCAGTTCGGCTGCGGTATAGGGTGGTTTTACCTCACAACAAAAGTAGTTGCCTTGGGTTGGCAGAACACGCAAAAAATGTATCTCCTTCAAGCGTAGGGCAAAGCGATTGCGCTCGTCAATAAATTGCTGACACGCCTTTTCGTATTGTGCTTGATATTTATTGTATATCTGCATGAAGAACTCGGCAAACGAGTTGATATTCCATATTGACACGTCTTGCTTGATGCGAGCAATGGTTTCTCGTTGTGAGGTAGCCAAGATGCCCAACCGAAGTCCGGGGACGCCATACGATTTTGAAATACTTTTCATGACCAACAGGTTGGGATAGGCTTCCAATGTCTCATCACAGAGAAGTGAGTTGTGTAGAAAGTCATCACTAAAGTCAACAAACGACTCGTCAACCACTAACTGTATATTTCGCTCCTTGCACCATGCTGCCAGTCTCACAACGTCGGCTTTGGGTATGAAGTTACCCGAGGGATTGTCTGGATTGATGAGCAACAGCATGTCTATGGACTTGTCTTTGTAGAAATTCATCAAGTCTTTGGCGGTATATCGCAGCGTGTCCAAGGACGGAACAAACGATACTATCTGCTCTTTTCGCAGTCGATGCGGATATTCCTCGAACGTGGGGAACACCATGCCCACATACCCTTTAACGTTTTCCATGAGGCTTTTGATGAGTTCTGCTGCACCGTTGCCCACCACCATGTATTCTTGTTTGATGCCAAAACACTTGCCTGCCAACAGCGAGTTAACGTACATGCCCGAAGGATATTCGGTCAACAGGGTGTCAAAGTTGGCTTTCATTTCGGCTTTCATCTGCTCACAAGGAAAGTAGGGGTTTACCAAATAGCAGTAGTCCAGCATCTTTGGAAAACGCCAATGCCCACCATAGCGATAGTTATACCGCTTGAGCATCTCATCGTCTTTAGCGAAAATGGTTTCTGCAATGTCCAAATCTTGCACATCGTCTATCTCGTACCACTTCTCATTACCAATGTCAAGTGCTTTGAGGTTGGTTTTATCTAACAACGTGATGACGCGCAACACCTGTTCGTAATATTCGTTATTTCCCAAAGCTTTACAATAAGCATCGAGAAAAGGAACGTACTGTGTTTGCGAAAACGCTTTGCTAAACTTGTAAATGTTCACCGTTTTATAATACGAGTCAACCTCCTGATAGTTGAAAGCCTTTTTGGGAACAAAGTTTACGATGTTGCCATCACCGTCAATGCGCACCATGGTACCGTCCATCCATGTTTCATATTTGGCAACGAGGGCGATGTTGGGACGCTCGTCGGCAAGAATCATGGAGAAAAGTCGGTCAGAGAAGATGAGGTCCGACTCTATCAAGAGCGTGTCGTCTTCTTGCATTTGCTCCTTTACCAACGACAATGAATAAATATTATTGGTGCGGTCGTAAATAGGATTTTCTACATATTCTATCTTTAGAGCGTCTGCATATCGCTCTCCGATGTGGTGGATGAGTTCTTTTCCCTTATAGCCCACCACAATCAATACACGCTTTAGATGCAATGCGGAGAGTTGCGTAAGCACGCGGTCAATGAGCCTTACCCCATTAACGGGTACCATACATTTGGTGTTTTCCTTGGTGTAGCTTCCTAAGCGACGCCCCATTCCTGCGGCTAATATAATGGCTTGCATGTGTTAAATTTCTGCTTTGATTTTCAATAATGAGCAAATATACATAAAAATATGGATTTAGGGGATGCCCTTAGCGCTTTTTCTTCCATTTAGAAAGAATGGCTGTCTGGCATTCGCGAAGTATCTCTGCTTTGGCAATGCGCATGATGACGTAATACAAAACAGCAGCCATTATCACCCTGACGACTAATAATGGGAGCAGATGAGTGATGCTCAGCGTGGCATAGTAGGTCACAATCATGACCCCTGATGCACTGACTGCAAAGGGCAACACATCCTTAAAAAACTGCGGAAGCGTGTATCCCGTGGACTTTCTCACGAAGTAGAACCACACAAAAAGCCAACTCACGTTGAGGCATACATAGGCAATAACCATGTTGCGGATGCCGTATGGCCACAGCAATAGCATGAGGACGATTTGCAATACGCCCAAGGCAACGGTGCAACCAAGGTAGATATTGGCTTTCCCTTTGCTGATGATGAGGTTCGACATCAGTGTGATGAGGGGAAAAACAGCCCCACTCACGCACAACAGCCGAAGGAGTTGGGCACTTGGAAGCCATTTCTCGGTAATGGTAAGCACGATGAATTCGCGCGATACCAGTCCCAATCCCAACAAGAGGGGGAAACTGAGAAATGCCGAAAAGCGCATCATCTTGCGAAAAGCGTGCAGCTGTCGGTCAGCCTCGTTCTTTAGTTCAACGAGTACAGGTTGTGCTACTTGGTTCACCATGCTTTGCACCAACTGAAATCCTTTGCTGTCCCATTGGTAGGCTTGGTTGTATTGTCCCACGTCGTGTTTGGTGTATAACCTGCCCAACAGAATGTTCAGCACGTTGTTGTTGACTTGGGTAATGAGCGTGGTGAGTAGGATTTTGAATGAAAACTTGAACATTCGTCTCACGGGAGCAAACGAAATGTGGTGTACGGAGGGTCGCCAAGGCGAATAATGCCAATAGAGGAGGGTACACAGCAGGATGTACACCAAACTCTGAGTGGCTAATGACCAATAACGAAAACCGCCCCACGCCATCAGTACTCCCGTGATGCTCGACAGCAATACGGCAACGATGTTGGCTTTGGCTTGTTGCTTGGCGTGTAAATTCTTGAACAGCCATGCCGATTGGGCGGTGCCGAACGAGGCGAAGAGGATGCCTAAAAAACTGTATCGGCACAAGGATGTCAGGGCTGGCGTGTCGTAGAAAGAGGCTATCAGAGGAGCGGATAGGAACAAAACGATGTACAAGGTGCCGCCAACCAAGATGTTGAACCAAAACACAGCGTTGTAGTCATCGTGGGTAGGGGATTTCATATTGGTGATGGCTACCGTGAACCCACTGTTTTGAAGGGCAATAGCAACCAACTGAAAAATGGCTATCATCGCCATCATGCCATAGTCTTCGTCGGACAGGATACGACCCAGCATGATGCCAAACACCACGCCTACCAATTGCAGGGTGATGTTACTCATCGCCCCCCAAAATATACCTTTTGTCGTTTTCTCTTTGAGTGTCTCTGTCATCCGCAGCGAATTTGGTTACAAAAATACTTGTTTTTAGGCAGAAGTACAAGTTTTTTAAGCTGTGATACGTTTCACTTAATTTTTGAGGATTATAATGATCGGAAAAACGATTGGAAAACTTTAGTGCCTTTGAATCAACAACTTTTTATAAAAAAACGAATAATACGCTTGTTTGATATTCCTTAAATGTATATATTTGCACACAGCAGTACACTGTGACAGCGAATGATAAATTATCTATTCATTCCCAATCTTTGGATGACCTTTATTAGTTTATATTTTTTCTATATACCGTAAACCATAAAAAAAGAAGAGATGAAGAAAGTACTATTTTTATTATTGCCGTTATTTCTTATATTGAATGTTGGCTGTAGCTCTGATGATTCAAAAGAATTAGAATCGTCAAATTACCCAGTATGTAAAAATGATACAGTTTGGTTCACCGTAACTGACAGTCCTGGAGAAGTGGTTTTTAATACCGAGTATCATGTTTATTGCATTGTATGCAAGTTTCCTTATGGTATTGTAAATATTTACCCTCAACACAACTCACTACCTTTAAGTTTTAGAAAAACTGGGAAAAAAGTTATTTTTAGCGGAGATATTTTTATAGATAAACCATTTCGCACTTGTGGTAATGTTCCAGATGATTATGTGGTACCCTTCTTGCATTTTGTCAAATTATCTAATATAAGAAAAAAGTGATGAAAAAGAGAATAGGATTCCTTGATAAATTTTAGCGAGCCCGCTTATTTAGGATGTCCTAAAAACGTTGGTTTTTTGGGATGAAAAATTGTCTTAAAAAATCTGAAATATGTTGACAAACGCTCTCTAAATACGGGCATATTTGTAACGAGATGGATACTTGCTCGCAAATACGCGAAAAATAGAAATAGTTGATAATCAGCGTATTACAAAAACAGGAGCATTATTTAGCCGAAAAAACGG
This sequence comes from Hoylesella buccalis ATCC 35310, assembly GCF_025151385.1. NCBI lineage: Bacteria > Pseudomonadati > Bacteroidota > Bacteroidia > Bacteroidales > Prevotellaceae > Hoylesella > Hoylesella buccalis. The sequence continues at coordinate 3,046,596 of NZ_CP102287.1, forward strand.
TGCGAAATGGCCGCAAATACCATGGTTTTGCGTCGGAAAAGCAAAGGGTTAGGCATCTTATTGCATTGATATTGGCCAGTTAACTCAATGAGTTAACCAATCAAAGTCATGTTTGTTGCCCTGTTAAGGGTTCAGAACACCCTAAAAATGCCCTATATTTTTTCTATTTGTGAGGTTCCAGAAGTGTTAAAATTAGGGAAGAAAAACGGACAAAACTTGTGCTTCACACCTTGTCATTGGTTCTCCATATCAGGTTGTACTGGGCTTGTTGGTCGTGCCACTGGTGTCATGCCATGCAGTTGGGGCATAGTGCGCAGTTTTTTAGTGAGCCGACTTTTGGTAGACCTTACGGCTTGTTCTGAGCAGCAGAATGCCTTTGCTTTCTCGCTGTCGGCCATGCCGTTGCGCTCCATGATGCAGAAAAATGTTTCTTTGGGTGTCAGTGCCAGTGACTGGTTGTTGAGCAGTTCAGCCAGTTCGGCATCGATATTGGGCATGATGCTGGCCACGGCAACCTGCTCTTTCTTCCCAAACTGGCTGATGTTGCCATTGTGTAGGATGGCATCAAGCACGTCGATGCCCAGCTTGATCTGTGCCACCGACTCATAATTGCGGTCTGCCTGCATGGCTGGGGGCAGCTTGTGTTTCAACTGCTCCAATTCTTTTAGTCGGCTGTCCATCGCCTGTTTCATCTCTTCTATCGTGAGGTTTTTGGCCGAAAGCCGTGTGTGCAGTTCGTCCTTGATGTCGGCTATTTGCTCTTGGAATCGCTTGTATAGCAGGTGGTTGCGCCGGTAGTACCAGTAGGAGAGGACAAACAGTAGCAGCAAAAGGGCGATGATGACGACCGAGTAGCGGTATCGTTGGCGGGCACGGTCTAATTGTAGCACGGCGTTGTCATAATCGTTTTGCACTTTGATGATGTCGGTGTGCGTTTTCTCTGAGTAAAGCGAGTCGTCGAGTGCTTTGAGGCGCAGCATCGATTCGTATGCCTTGCGGTAGTCACCGTGTGTCTCGTGCAAGTGCGTTTCGGCGAGCAGTCGGTTGTACGCCATGGTAGAGTTGTTTTTTTTCGACATCATCGACATGACGAGCCTTACCTTCTCGGGTTGGTCTTGCCGAGTGTAGATTTGGCTGAGTAGCGTGAGTGCGTTGCCAAGGGCTGACGAGTCTTGCGCCAGCATGAAAGCCTGGTAGGCGTGATGCTCGGCTGATGCAAGCGAATCGCGCAGTAGGTCGTAATGAGCCAGGTGCTTTTGGATGACCGACTGCTGTCCTCTGCCAACCTTGTGATAATACAGCATGGCTGTTTTGGTGGCGTTGCGGGCGCTGTCGGGCAGCTCCATATTGAAAAATGTATTGGCCTTGTTCACCAGAACGTCGACGATATGTTCGGGCTTTCCATACGTCATGGCATATTTTAGGGCGCGGTTTTGGTATTGCAGGGCCAGTTCGTTGGCACCGCTGTTCTCGTTGATCCACCCGATGTACTGGTAAATATGGAAGATGGTTTTGGCACTGTCGAGTGCGGGAACCAGTCGCTCGGCTTGCTTCAGTTGCACCATGGCAGCCTTTAAGTTGTGTTGGTCGATATACTGCAGGGCGCTGTCAATGTAGGTGCGGGCTTGTTGCTCGGGTGCGGGGAGGGCGCTTTTTTGGCTGCTCGGGTTGCATGCGCCGAGTAGAAGTGTGGCAGAAAGCAGCATCACGAATATCTTTTGCATACGGTTGTGTTTTGGTCTTTTTTGTTCAGGGCAAAGATATAAAAAACAATTCATATTCGTTCTTTGATGTGTCAAAAGAGATGTTGTGGGTATTTTAAATACCTGGTAGTCAGATGTTTGCGCTTTCTTCGTGTGTCAATGTCTGTCGGTCTATTGACAAGGGCAGTCTGAAGTTGTATCTTTGTCAGTGAAAGCTATATGCAAATCTGAAGTACAGTTCGCACCTGTCTTTGGTTTCCTCGGTCATAGACGGTGCGGATGTACTTTTTGAAAGGATGGAACAATGTTTAAAAAAGATAAGATATGAAGAAATATGGTATTTTGTTGGTTATTTTTTGCTTCGTCGTTTTTCAGATGACGTGGTCGCAAAGTCACAAGAAAAGCTTGCCACGACCAGATGGAAACATATGTTGGTCTGTCATTGACGACATACCTGTTTATCCTGGTGGAACAGTCGCCTTACGCCAATGGATGATTGATTCTGTGGCTCCCGGGCTGGACAGTATTAAAAGCTCGGCAGAAGGAAAGTTGTTGATCTCGTTTGTCGTTCTGGAAAATGGCGCTTGTGACAGTTTTAAAGTGGTAAAATCGGTGGCTCCCGAGATTGATACCTTATTTTTAAACGGACTGAAAAAGATGCGGAGGTGGACCCATGGTAAGTTCAAAGGCAAGGCTATGCCTGTAAAATTTTGCTTTCCTATCACGATTAAGAGGGAGCGTGAGAATGAAAAAAATACTGTTTCCAAAACTAAAGAATAAATATGATGAAGAGAAGAAGTGTATTGTTATTTTGGCTTATGATGGCTGTTTGGGCGGCAATGTCGGCACAGTGTGTGGGCTCATCGAAGTATGTTGAACCGTCGGAAAAGATATTTTCCGATCCCGAGGTGATGCCAGTTTATCCCGGAGGGAAAAAAGCGTTGATGGCATTTGTGAGCGATAGGGTGATTCCTAAGCTGATGAAGGCTGACTCTACGTTAACGGGAACCATGATGGTGAATTTTGTTATCGATAAAAAAGGTCGTTGCAAAGATTTCAAAGTGTATCGTTCGAAAGGCCCAAGGTTTGATAAAATCATTATTAGAGAAATGAAACACATGAAACGTTGGACACCTGGCATGTTAGTGGGTAGACCAGTCAGTATGCGTTATAACGTGAGAATTAGAATGCAGGTGAAGCAAACATGTAGGGTGAAGCGCATGGAAAAGCCTTGATCTGCATGTCCGTAACGCTGATACTGAGTTGGATAAAAAGTCTCAAACAGCTGACATAATGACTTGGTTTTTGGGCTAAATAGTGGAATATGTGTCATAATGGCGCGATTTCTTCACTGGTACGCTCCTTGCAACAATGGTAAGTGAACTCGAAAGAGCAAATAAAAATAAACAATATAAAAATAGGAGGAAATGATTATGTTACCAGTAAGAAACAGAAATTCTTGGTTACCAAGTGTGTTTGATGACTTTTTTGATACAGGTCTTGCACCAAGATTGAACAGTACAGCACCCGCCATCAACGTCATCGCTCATGATGGTGATTATATAGTAGAGTTGGCTGCACCTGGCTTGAAGAAAGATGATTTTGTCGTGAATATCGATAACGATGGAAATTTGACTATCAAGATGGAAAAGAAGGTGGAGAACAAGGAAGAGGACAAGAAGGCTCACTACTTGCGTAGAGAGTTTAGTTACTCGAGCTTTGAGCAGACACTGATTTTGCCAGATGACGTAGACAAAGAGAAAATTTGCGCAAAAATGTCGGATGGTGTCTTGACAGTAACCTTGCCGAAACGTGAGGAAATCGTACAGACATTAGGCAAGCAAATCACCGTAGAGTAATCAATCTCTTAGGTGTCTATATAACCGCAGCCCTGCAATCCTAACGGATTGTGGGGCTTTTGCGTGGATGAAAATAGTGAAGTATTCTTGTATTTATAAGGTGTAGATGATGCGTAAGTCAGAAAATTGCAGTACCTTTGCCAAAAGGAAAATTATATATTAGACAGGTAACAATAATTATGGCAAAGAAAGCTTTATTGATGATCCTCGATGGATGGGGAATAGGAAACACGGGTAAAGGTGATGTGATTAACAATACGCCTACACCTTATTTGGATTATCTGAATGCTACATGTTCGCATTCGCAGTTGCAGGCTTCGGGTGAGAATGTAGGATTGCCCGATGGACAGATGGGTAACTCGGAGGTAGGACACTTGAATATTGGTGCAGGGCGCGTGGTGTATCAGGATTTGGTGAAGATTAACAGAGCCTGTAAAGATGGGTCAATTCTGCAAAATCCTGAAATCGTTTCTGCCTATACGTATGCACAGAAAACGGGGAAGAAGCTTCATTTAATGGGATTGACCAGCGATGGTGGTGTTCACTCTTCTTTAGATCATCTGTATCAGTTGTTGATCATCTCTAAGAAATACGGTCTCAAAAATACGTATGTGCATTGTTTCATGGACGGACGCGACACAGACCCGAAGAGTGGAGTTGGCTTTATCGAGGCTTTGCAGCATGTTTGTGAAACGAACGATGCGCACATTGCCAGTATCATAGGGCGCTTTTATGCCATGGATCGCGACAAGCGATGGAATCGAGTGAAAGAGGCTTACGACTTGTTGGTAAGTGGTGTGGGTAAGAAAGCAACGGACATGGTGCAGGCGATGCATGAGAGTTATGCCGAAGAAGTGACCGACGAATTTATCAAGCCCATCACCAACGCTACTGTTCAAGGACAGATAGAAGAGGGTGATGTGGTGATTTTCTTCAACTTCCGTAACGACCGTGCCAAAGAACTCACACAGGTTTTGACCCAAACCGATATGCCCGATGAGGGAATGCACACCATCAAGGATTTGCAGTATTACACGATGACGCCCTATGACGCTAACTTTAAGAATGTTCATGTGCTGTTCCCGAAGGAAAATGTAGAGATGACATTGGGCGAATATCTTAGCAGTCTGGGTAAAAAACAGTTGCATACAGCGGAGACAGAGAAGTATGCACACGTTACATTCTTCTTCAATGGAGGACGTGAGGAGCCTTACAAGGGGGAGGATCGCATCTTAGTCAACTCGCCCAAGGTAGCTACTTACGACTTAAAACCCGAGATGAGTGCCTACGAAGTGAAAGACAAGCTGGTGGATGCCATTGGTACACAGCAGTACGATTTCATTGTGGTGAACTTTGCCAACGGTGATATGGTAGGACATACGGGTGTCTATAACGCCATTGCCAAGGCGGTTTGGGCCATCGACCATTGTGTGAAAGAGGTGATAGAGGCTGCCAAAGCCAACGATTATGAGGCTATCATCATTGCCGACCATGGTAATGCGGATAACGCAATTAACGAGGATGGTACGCCCAATACGGCACACTCGCTCAATCCTGTACCATTTATTTATGTGACAAACAACAACAGCGCCACCGTGAAGGACGGAAGATTGGCTGACGTGGCACCGTCTATATTGCACATCATGGGCTTGGAGCAGCCGGAAGTCATGACGGGTGAAAATCTGATAGTGGATTAAACCAGATTGTGCAATTGCCCTATCTTCTAGAATTTTAGGGAGAAGAAAACAATACAGCGATGACCCTCGAAAGCTGATATGCAGCGTTCGAGGGTCATTGCTGTTTTGACATTCACAAGAAGTTAATCACGTTTGATGATGATTTTTGAGCGAGTGGTTTGCTTATCCGAGGTGATTTCCAACACATACAGTCCGGGTATGAGCCGTTGATGGAAGCTTTTGGAAAACATACGCTCAACGACTTTTTGTCCCATGACATGATAGATGCTGACCTTTGTGCGATTGGGACTAGCCATACGGATGTGCAACGTTTGACCTGATGTAGTAATTTGAGCAGCTTCGTATGTATGGTTTTTGATGCCTGTGCTAACTTGTAGTCTTCTGATGGGCGCGAATTTGCCGCCAAAGCGTGCCGCATCAATGGCCTGTACGGTCCACTCATAGGTTCCAAGAGGCAGTGAAAGTGTAATTTGTTTGTTTAGAAACATGTTGCCCAGTTGGTTGATTTTCCGCCATCCGTCATGTTCGCCGCCTATCACGGCCATAGGGTTATACAGCCATTTGCCTGTGTTGACATCTTTGAGAGCTAAATTGTAGGTGATTCCTTGCTCGTGCGTAACGTTGTTTGGAGTGTCCCAACTGAAGGTTACTTGGTAGGTTTGGCCTTGTAAAGTTGTAGTGGCGTTCAGGTTTTGAGGCGCTTCCAATGGTACAAATGCATGGGCTTTGAACGACTGATGAGTGGGACTGGGTGACCATCCGGCGATGACTCGGTTGGGATGGTAAGGATTATCTTTGTATCCTTCCGCAAACCCTTGATAGATAAAGTCGGGTTTCATGTCGCCATCCACGTCGGCTATCTCGAAGTCTTGTTCTGACATGCCTGGGAGATATTGATTGCTCAAGAAATATTGTTCGTTAAAGTCTTCATATTCTAGCGTCCCATCCCGGTTATTGTTGATAAATACAAATGTTTTCTGTCGTCGTGAGGGTAGCAGTCGGTCACAATATCCACCAAACAGAAAGTCTACATCTCCATCGTTATCGATATCCTGCAAGATGGTGGATCCTCCCATTGAAAATTGTCGACATCGTTCGTACTTGAATATTTCAGTCATCTTTTCATTGTAATTTTGATAGATGCGAGTCGTCCAGTCGTTAGGTTCGCTGCTGCCTTTTCCTTCACCATGGATGATGAGGTCGAGCCATCCATTGCCATCCAAGTCGTTCCAATCGGCTGAACCAAAGCATTTTTGCTTGATGTGGAATGTAGGGTTGAGGGTGAATCTGCCTGTTCCATCATTCATGAAAACGCCTGTGAACGGTTGGGAAGATATGCCTTCTGGTGTAGAGGGAGAATAGGCCATGATGAAAACATCCATCTTTCCATCGTTGTTATAATCAATGATTTGAACCTGTGGGTTGATGAATCGATAGTTGGAAAATTCAGTCTTATCTTCTATGAACTGTCCGTTGGCTTGCTGAACATAAATGGCGATATATGAATCGGGATAGCTGCCGGCACAAAGATAGTCCATCTTTCCGTCGTTGTTGAAGTCGGCAAACCCGTTGCCGGTAATCTTTCCGGGGGGCATGGGATATTGATGGGTAGGTCCCAACGTAAACATTCCCTGTCCATTATTCAACGCAATGCCATTCGAAAACGTGCATCCCGTGTTTGTTCCTCCATTGAAAATCACATCGATGTCACCATCTCCATCAATGTCGGCAGCATTCATGGTGGCCATCTTGCCAGGAGTAATGGGGCAGCTATGTTGTGTGAAATGGCCTTTGCCGTCGTTCTTGAACAGTCCTCCTTGAAATAAAAATGGAGCGTCGCGTTGCTCTCCGGCCAGCAATACGTCCAGGTTGTGGTCGTCATCACAATCAAAGGCGAGGATATCCCCATGTTGTGGCCGCATGGTTGTGCTGAACTCTCTTGTATCGGGCTGTAAAAAAGGATTGCCTGGAAGGTATACTTCTCGTAAAAGTGCAGTTGGTTCCATCAATTCTGTTAATGGTTCAGAGTTGTAGAAGAGAGCTACCGACGTGTAATCAACGGGAAATTCGTTACCAACCGGTCCATGTTCGACGGCATGTCGAATGCTTTTCTCGAACGACATCTTATCAGCGAGGAACAGTCGGTAGCCTCCTGTTCTGTACAAGGCGGCATTGTAATCCAATGAACCGTGAATGGGTGTGCTGTATGCTCTGTCCCATCTTCCTTTTTGGTTGTACCATCCGCCGTTGAAATAATCTTCTGTTCCAGTCCCATTGATGGTTCTTTTTCCATCTATTTCCGTGATATCGTCGCCTTCAAAGAATAGAGTGACGCCGGGTCTGAGACCTTGTGCAGACAAAATGGTACCTACATAATGGCCTTTTCCTTTGGTTTTTAGAAAATCATAGTAGCATCCTGAAGGTGGATTGATGATTCTTTTCCATACTGCATAGAACTTTCCTTCTTCTTCAGGGATACGCACTACGTCATTATAGTAAACCTTGACAGAAATGGAGAGGGGAGGCTGTTGGGCATCATCACGCTTCTTATAGATAAGTTTTAGTTGTGCCGATTCATCGAAAGGCATGGGTAGGTAACAGTAATTCTTAGACTGAACCGTGCCGAGGACGATGGATTGCATGCTTCTCTTACCGTAAGAATAGCCCATGAAATCAGCGATGGGTGCATGGATGGCAGCGAATTTCTCATGGTCCCAATGCGCAGAGAGAATGATGTCTTTATGAATTCCTTCAAATAATTCGCCACCATCTATCTCTAATCCAACAATGCGTCCACCAGTTTTTGTATCAAAGAAAACTTTTTCCTGGCCGGCATTCAAAATAAAATGCTCGGTGTGTATGCTGGGATTGGATGATCGCCCCGTGGTAAAAAGGTCGATAGTGGGGTGGGTAGTCGTCCATACTTTTTGGGTATGGTGAAGTGTCATTCTGTCTTGGATTGAGAAGTTGTCCCTGTAACTCTCCACATCAGCTTGGGGCATCTTGCGGTATTGAATATGAATAAACTGTATTTTCCGCCCATGGAACAGTATTTTGCAGGACTTCTGATAGGGAATGGGAATGTAAGAGAAATATCCTCCAAGAATATGGTCGGCCAGTGGAGCCATGAAAGGGTCTTTGGTTTGATTGAAAAGTTCACAAAATTTCATGGCTATCCGTGGCGTCTTTTCGCCGTCGAAATAGAATGAAATGGAATCGTTGGTCGGCGTAGCAGTCCATATCCGATTAATCACTCCAGGCCCAGATAGGTCGGCTAACACCAACTTGTCGCCTTCTTTTCTGATATATGAATACTTTCCAGAGAATCCATCATCGTTACCGCCTGTCCTATCATAACTGGAAACTTGTTCAATGGTCGTATGAGACCGATAGGATGGCAGCAGGTTAATTTGGCTCAATTGTGCCATTTCTGAGCTAAATGTTGTTTTTTGTGCATGTAACGCTAAACAACATAAACTGAACAAGGTGAGTGCAAGGAGTCTAAATGCTGGATGATGTTTCATTGACTTGGTGATTCTGGAGAACAAATTTTGGGGGAGATAAAGGGCTGTTACCTATACTATTATCAAAAATCCAGTTGCAAGAATTCTTTTCCTGCAACTGGATTGTTTAGTGATAGCGTTCACTTTGATTAGAGGAAAACTGCCATTGTGTGGTTTGTTAAAGACGGCTTCCTTATTTTACTGTAACCTTTTGGTGCAGAACTTGGTCACCGTTCTTTACCTCAACGATGTACAACCCAGTAGGAACGGTGATGCGCAGGCTGTTTTCAAATAGCGCATTTTCCACTTCGATACCAGTTGTGCTGTACACTTTAGCTTGCATGGCGTTTGCTGTTTGACTGGTGATGCCTATGTATCCCTTCCCTGTAGTGATGACAGGTTTGGCTACTGTAACATCTTGTACATTGGTGGCAACACTTAAAGTTTGCATTGGTGCGAAGCTACCTCCAAATCTTGCAGGGTCAATTGCTTGTACGGTCCATTCGTATTCGCCTTTGGGTAGGGTTAGTGTCCATGATTTGTTGAGATAGGTGTTGCCCATCTTCACCACCTGTCTGAAACCGTCTTTCTCTCCACCGATGATGGCCATTGGGTTGTACAGCCATTTACCAGTTGTCTTGTTGCGTAAAGCAAGGTTGTAAGTCACACTTTTCTTCGTACCAATGTTGTCTGGTTCACTCCAAGCAAACGTCACTTTCACTTGTTCACCATCTGCAACTTGTGTGGCTGTTAGGTTGCTCGGTGCGTTCAATTTAACGAAGGGTTTTACGAAATTTGGATCGTTGAGGCCTGGAGTCCAGCCGCCAAAGTTCACATCTAATTTATCCGTTGGAGGCATGTTCTTGTTACCTCCCTTAAATCCCATATAGACATAATCAAGAATGTAGTCGCCGTTGAGGTCGGCAGCTTTATAGTCATGTTCCGAAAAGCCAGGGAGATAGTTGTCACCCAAAGTCTTGTTTTCAACGAAATCTTCTTGTGTAATGTTTCCGTCAGCATCCTCATTGGCGTACACAAAGGTTTTTTGTTTGCCTAATTTGTCTGCGAATCCGCCACAAAGAATGTCGACATCTCCATCATTGTCCAAGTCTTGAAGGAGGTTGGCGCCTGTCGTAGAGAATGGTCTTGCACGATCTGATACAAATGATTCCTTGAAGACCATGTCTTGGTTTGTGAATAATCGATGATACCATGTGGCGGCATCCCAATTATTGTTGCCATTGAATGGGCCGTCGCCTACGACGAGAAGATCAAGAAAACCGTTGCCATCAACGTCTGCCCAATCGTGTGATCCATGTCCCAATGGGGGTAATTCTGTGTACTCTTGACGGCTAAAATGTCCCTTTCCGTCGTTTACGAAGATGTAACCTGTCCAGTTCGCCTTGTCCAGTCCAAAAGGTTTGATGGATTTATCTACACGAGGATAGTACCCTTGGAAAAAGATATCTACGTCGCCATCATTGTCAAAGTCGCCAAAAGAGCAAACCTCGTCCCTGAAATAGTTGGAAAATTGGTTTTCATCCATCTTGAAAGTGCCATCTGGTTGTTGGAAGAACAGCGTCCACTTGCCACTATATTTAATGCTTTTTTTTGCCTCCCAGTCATAGTGTCCCTGCGTATCCGGTGGCGTGAGCATGTAATCCAGCAATCCATCATTGTTCAGGTCGGCAAACAAAGCATTGTAACAAGGCTGTGCTATTGTGGGGTATTTTGCAGGATCTGCAATCGTAAAGTTGCCTTTTCCGTCGTTCAAGGCCAGTCCGCGGGCACTAGCTTCTGGTACTTTGGAGTTCTTGTGTCCAGTAAAGATGATGTCCAAGTCGCCATCACCGTCGATGTCACCAAAATCCATGTTGCCCTTGTAGCCTACCATGATAGGGCAGTCTTTCTTCGTAAAGTTACCTTTACCGTCGTTGATGTACAGACCACCGCGTTGCAGATGAGGGTCTTTTCTTTGCTCCCCACCGATGAGTACATCCAAATCACCGTCGTTGTCAACATCTCCTATCAGGATGCACCCGTGCTGTCCGTCGGCATTTTCAAAATAATTGTAAGTGTTACCTTGTGCTTGCATCCCTATTGCAACGATGAAAGACAAAGTGAATAATGAAGTAAATCTTTTCATGATAAAATGGTTTTAAATGGTTGTTTCATTGAGTTTTAGCAAAAATACAATTATTAATTGCGCTAAAGATTTTGCTAAAAGTTAATGTTTGTCAAAGGATTCCTTTTTATAAGAATTCCCTAAGTTTAGTCTGCGAAAGGGATTAAAATGAGCCATTTTCACGTTTTCAGCTTCTGTTAGGATGACGCTCATTTTGCACTCTGACAGATTATTTGTACTTTTGTATCCATCAACCCCATCTTTTTATTGTTTCGTTTGATATTTGTGTGCGATAATCATTCATGGAAGTGCAGATAGAACAGAGCTGGAAAGCTCATTTACAGCAGGAATTTGACAAGCCTTACTTTGCCAAACTGACCGAGTTTGTGCATGCCGAGTACAGCCAATTTTCGTGCTATCCTCCCGGAAAACTCATTTTCAACGCTTTTAATCTCTGTCCGTTCGATCAAGTGAAAGTAGTGATTATCGGGCAAGACCCTTATCATGAACAGGGTCAGGCACACGGTTTGAGTTTCTCAGTTAATGACGGTGTGCCGTTTCCACCCTCGTTGCAAAACATCTTTAAGGAGATACAAGCCGATATGGGAATGCCCATTCCCACAACAGGAAACTTGACTCGCTGGGCTAAACAGGGCGTGATGCTTCTCAATGCCACACTCACCGTGAGAGCGCATGCAGCAGGAAGCCACCAGCGAAGAGGGTGGGAAACGTTTACAGATGCTGTTATTAAGGTGTTGAGCGACCATAAAGAGCACTTGGTGTTCTTGTTATGGGGCGGTTATGCGCGCTCAAAATCCTATCTTATTGACAAACGCAAACATTGTGTCTTGGAGAGTGTTCATCCTTCTCCACTATCTGCCAATCGAGGTGGTTGGTTTGGTAATCATCATTTCTCACGCTGTAATGAATACTTAATACAGCAGGGCATTGAACCCGTGAAATGGTAAAAACTCCTCAATGTATGAATCATTCATATCCTCCCATTATACAAGTAGGCAACGTCTTGGTGTCTCCAGATGTTTTCACGCAAAAATTTTGTTGTGATTTAGAGGTGTGTCATGGTGCTTGTTGCATTGAAGGCGATGCGGGAGCTCCTGTCACTATCGAGGAAATTGCCAGCATCGAAGAGAACGTGGATGCTGTGTGGAACGAGCTTTCTGCTTCGGCTCAATCGGTCATTGACCAGCAAGGCGTGGCTTATATTGATAGAGAGGGCGACCTAGTAACCAGCATCGTCGGCCGAAAGGATTGCGTCTTCACTTGTTATCAGCAGGGCACGTGTCTGTGTGCGCTTGAGAAAGCCTACCGAAATGGGCAGACCCGCTTTTGTAAGCCCATCTCCTGTGCGTTATACCCTATTCGGGAAAAGGCGTTGGGAAATGGACTTGTTGGACTGAATTACCACCGTTGGAAAATTTGCCAATGTGCAGTAGAGAAAGGTAAAGAGCTCAATTTGCCACTTTACCAATTTCTCAAAGAGCCTTTGATACGCCGGTTTGGGCAGCAATGGTATGATGAATTGTGCGCCGTAGCCGAACAATTGAGTCGTCAAGACTTTCTGTAATCAGATGGCGACTGACCTGTTCGATCTTTAAAGTACTTTCCTAAGAAGCTCTGGTTGGGAAAGTTCATCTCTACAGCTATTTCCTTTATGTTTTTGGAAGAATTCTTCAACAGCAAACGAAGTTCTTTCGTCACATAGCTGTCTATCCAACTATTAGGCGTTTCCTTGCTGACTTTCTTTACCGTTTCCGACAAATATTTAGGCGTAATGCACAATTTCTCGGCATACCAACTTACTTTTCTTATCTCCCGGTAGTTCTGTTCGACCAGTTTAATGAAATCGGTGAATATTTTTTCACCACGACTCAGGCGGGCATCACCTCCTATTTGTTGGGTGCGCCAGATGTGGTTACCCATGTCGTATACTAAGGTTCCCAGCATGGCACATGCGCTTTCGCGACGGAAGTGATGTGACTTGTCGTCAACTTTTCGTTTGGTTATCTGGAAAAATTCATCAAACGCTTTGGCTTCTTTGCTCGTTAGGTGTAGCACGGGATGCGTCTTTGTAAAGATAAAGAGCGATGACATCTCATGGATTCCGCGAGCGGTGTCTTGCAGAAAGTTTTCCGATGCCAGGAGGGCGATGCCTTTACAGTCGCGACTCAGCATGTAATCACTGATCACTTGGCCCTCGCTCAGGACAATCATGTCGTTCGCCTGAATCGTACACTTCTTGGTGTCTACCAGATATTCAGCACGCCCTTGGATACACATCCCAATCAGCAGACAGCTCATTTTGTGTGGTTCTAACGGCAAGGGTAGATCTTCAAAGTGTTCAAACAGTATCAAGTCGTCATCTATGTAACAGCTTTCTCCTGTGACAGACTTGATATGTTCAATCGTCACTTCTTTCATTGTCTTGTCCTGCATATTCCAATTACTTTTTAATTCTTATACGTTCTGAATTCCATCTGGTATTTCCAAAAAAGAAGAATGCGCTTTGATGTTCACCTTGCAAAGATAGGGGAAAAATACAACAATCAATGAAAACAGATGTTAATATTGCAGGCTTTTATGGAAATATGGAACAATTTCTATGCCTTCTACCGATTGAATCTGTTCGTTTTTGAAGTTTTGGTCGCCATTAATCAACACTCTTCGATGATCAGCCACGGTAAATTTCCGACAGGCTTGCTCGTCCATTTCACCCGTGCAAGTGTATTCCAAACCGTCAATGTATATCTTTTGTCCGCGTTTGGCATCTCGCAACGTGATTCTCAGTTGACCTTTAAACGCTTTGTCGAATTGATAATACACGCCGTTTCCTACCAAGTCGAAATAGCGAGGCGTATAGGTCATGTTCCTTTTTACTGCGGGGTAGCCCGTTAGATGATAGCTCGAAGCAATGGCAGGCACGTTGGTGTTGCGTGCAGGCTGCCACAATCCCCAGTCAACATCATCTGAGTTCCATTTCAACATGTAGGCGTTGGCATCATATCGCTCACCACCATCTCTGGTAAGTGATACGTTTGCCCGCCTCGTTAGCCATCCATCATCCGAGCAGAAGGCCCTCTTCTCCCCGTTCTTCATCCTTCCGCAGAGCGAGAACGCTATCTGTTGCTGGTTGATGTGTGGAAAAGTGGGCGAATACCAGATGGCTATTGTGTTGATGCCTGGTTGCAGAAACCTGGTCACTTCCATGTTGATACTCACCGGAAGATTGTCGTTACCCATCCTGCATGGCATCCAACTGGCGGTGGATACATTGCGCTCGTTGATGTACACGTCCACTTTGCCCGTGGTGGCTATTGTCGCAGAGGCAAATACGGGCAGCTCTTGTAACCGTATTTGTTGCCTGAACCAAATCTCAGAAGTGCTGTCTACCTGCTGGGTGGCAATCCAGTGCGTGTAGAAAGATTGTGAATGGGCAATCAGTGCACACAACATTGTCATCGCAAGTATACTTATTTTTCTCATGAATCAATCGTCTATTGTGCTTCAGGCCAATGCGCTCTTGCAATCTTATTCAAGAGGTTCAGCCTGCTTTTGTCTTCATTTTATCGTGGTGGTCTTGCCTCGTTTTAGTCCAACTCTTGTCTGTTTCCCATTCATGTACACGGTTACATATTTAACATGATGCTGGGTGCATGGTTTTAATTGAACCCATTCCACTTGTCCGTTCTTCCATTTCATGCTCACCTCGTAGCCTCCCCGCGCCTTGATGCCCCGCACTTCACCGTCTTTCCACGCATCCGGAAGGGCGGGAAGAAGATACAGTTCGTTGTCGGTGCTTTGCAACAACATCTCGCAAACGCCGGCAGTACCACCGAAATTCCCATCTATTTGGAAAGGTGGATGTGCATCCATCAGGTTGGGATAAGTGCCGCCGCTGCTTCGTTTGTCGGCACCTTGATATTGATCAGGCGACACGTAGGTCAGCAATTTCTGGTACATGTGGTATGCTTCCTTGGCCTTTCTCAGTCTGGCCCACAGGTTGATGCGCCATCCCGTGCTCCATCCTGTGGTGTGGTCGCCTTTCTGTTGTAGCGTTTTTTCAGCAGCCAGGGCCAATTGGGGCGTTTCTTTCAGGGAGAGGTGATGGCCGGGGAAAAGTCCGATGAGGTGCGATTGGTGGCGGTGCTTGATGTCCCAGTCGTCCCAATCGTAGTACCATTCGTTGAGATCGCCCTGATGTCCTACGGTGTAGGGATGCAGTCGTTTGAGCGAGGCCTCAATGTCTTTCAACAGTTGTGACTGTCTTGCGTAGTCCGCCCCCTTCTTGTTGATGGCCTCCACCGTGTTGAGGAACAGCTCGCGGATGATGGCCAGGTCGGCTGTTCCGCCATAACAGGTGGTGCCATGGTAGCCCTCGGGCGTCTTGTATTCGTTCTCGGGTGATGTGCTGGGTGCGGTAATCAGCTCACTGGGGTTCTTTGGGTTCTCAACAAGCCAATCTAACATGAAGGCAGAAGCACCTTCCAACAGGGGCAGGGCCGTGTTGTTGAGGAATTGGGTGTCGGGGTTGAACCGATAATGTTCCCACAAGTTCTGTGTCAGCCATGCGCCTCCCATGTTCCAGTTGCTCCATTCGGGACTCTCACGCTTCTCGCCTACGGGGTTGGTCATGGCCCACACGTCCGAGTTGTGGCTCGAGCACCATCCCCGTTTGATGCCATAATAGTTTTTGGCGGTATGCCTGCCGTTCACGGCCAGCGCCTGCATGAAGGTGAACAGCGGTTCTGCCATCTCGCTAAGGTTGGCCACCTCGGCCAGCCAGTAGTTCTCCTCGAGGTTGATGTTCACCGTGTAGTTCGACCGCCACGGTGCCCGCAGATAGTGCGACCACAATCCCTGCAGGTTGGCGGGTGTGCCTTTAGTGCGCGAACAGGCTATCAACAGGTAGCGTCCATACTGCATGTACAGCGTTTCCAGATAGGGGTTGTGTCCGCCTTGGTCGGTATAGTCTTTCAGTTGTTGTTCGGTTGTGCGACTGCAATCGGCCACCGATCCGCCCAGAAACAATTTCATCCGGTCGTAGAAGTGGGTATAGTCGGCCACATGTTGTTTCTTGATAGCTTGGTAATCTTTCTTTTCCAAGGCCTTTTGATGTGCCAGAGCCAGCTGCTCGCAGGGCCTCGCTTGCCGTACAGGGTGCTTGTCAAAACCGTTAAAGCTGGTTTCGTTGACAAAATACAGGGTTGCTTCGGTTGCGTCTGTGATTAGCAGGGTAGAGTCGGTGGCTTGAATCTTTCCTTGCTTGGTTACTGCCCGCAGCACAGAACAGAAATGAATGCTGTTCTCTGGGTCGCCCATGGCATGTCCCTTCATCGTGATGAGGTTACCCGCGGCCTTGACGGTGTGCGGTATCTGCGCTGACAGGTTGACCTCCAGGTTGATGCTTCTGGACTTGTTGGCTGTGATGTGTATGCAGATGAGGCTGTCGGGATGTGATGCGAAATATTCTCGCTTGATTTTCACGCCGTTCAGACTATAGCTGTCTGTTAACAAGGCCTTGTCGATGTTGAGCGTGCGTGTGTAGTTGGTTGCTTGCCCGCCCCGAGGGTCCAGCAGGTGCAGCGTAGCCAGTGGTTGGTAATACTGCGAGTTGGGACCTTGCACGCGAAGCTGCAGCGAGTCGGCCTTTCGATAGTCTTCTTTGAACAAGGCCTCGCGGATGGCCGGTATCCATTGATGTGCGTTTTGGTCGAGATTCGGGTCTACTGGTTGCCCCGTCCAAAGGGTGATGTCGTTGAGGTAAATCAGATTGTCGCGCGTACCGCCATAGACCAGTGCCCCCATCCGCCCGTTGCCGATGGGCATCGATTCTTCAAAATACTGCGCAGGCTTGTCGTACCACAGTCGCATGGGGAGTTGTTGCGCCAGCACAGGAAGGTGCATGACGAGCAAAAAAAGTAATGAGCCGATGTTTCTCATGATGAAACCGATATGTGGGGTTGTCTATATGCAGCGAACTGCGGGGTGGCAGGTGAGCCTGCTTTTACAGCTATGCAAAAATAATGAATTCTGTATAAACAGCAAAACGGTGGCTGTGAATTATTTGTTGATATCATACAATGACGGTGTTCGGACGGGTTGGGCATCAGGGAGGAGCTGTTGATAAATGACTTGTTGTCGTGTTCTCGTAACCAATTGTAAACGAGTTCTTTAGGGTTTGCTTTCAATAGCATAGAGATTGGCCCCCAAAGTCATTGAGTTTGGAGGTCAATAGCATACAGATTGGCACTTAAAGTCAATGACTTTGTCTCGCAAGTGCAAATGACCATGGAGATACTGCCATTGACCAGCCTCATGGTACCCATAATTACACGGAAATTGTTTGGTCAAGAATAAAGCGAAACCCCACTCCTTACGAGTGGGATTTCGCTTCAATTAAACATGCTTCCATGGCGTTTGTTAACACACAAGGAAACATGTTTTTATTTTATAGTCATGCTTGTACGGTTGGCAGAGAGCCACCGTTGACGAACAATTACAATTTGGCCAATTCGATAACTTTATCGACTGCAGCCCTGATACCATCCACATTCTTGCCGCCAGCCGATGCGAAATGAGGTTGTCCGCCACCGCCTCCCTGAATGAGTTTGGCAGCTTCACGAACCATTTGACCTGCGTTCAAGCCATGATCTTTCACCATGTCTTCGCTCAGCATAACACTCAGAAGTGGCTTCTGCTGTGCTGTAGAACCGATGACGCAAAGCAAATGCGACGGAATGGCTTCACGAATCTTGAACACCAAGTCCTTGGCAGCATTGCCATCGATAGGCAATACCGCCTTGATGACGGTAACGCCATTGATGTTCTCAGCGCGTCGGATGAGTTCGTCTTTGGTTCTTTGTACCGCTTGTGCTTGGAACTGTTCTATCTCCTTGCGCATGGTGTCGTGTTCGTCCATGTACTTTTCAATGACTCCTTTCAAGTCCTTGGCATTATTGAACAAGCTGCGGATAGCCTTTACCGTGTCTTCTATGGCATACATTGCTTCTTCGCACTTGCGACCGGTGATGGCTTCGAAGCGACGAACACCAGCAGCTACCGAACTTTCGGACAGGATTTTGAACAGTCCGATGCGTCCCGTACTCTTGGCGTGAATGCCTCCACAGAACTCGCATGACGGTCCGAAGCGCACTACTCGCACCTTGTCGCCATATTTTTCACCAAACAATGCAATGGCTCCCATTTCCTTCGCCTCTTCTATCGGCGTATCACGATGTTCGTCCAAGGGGATGTCTTGACGAATGAGGTTGTTCACCAGCCGTTCTACCTGTCTGATTTCCTCGTCGGTCACCTTTTGGAAATGCGAGAAATCAAAGCGCAACGTGTCGGGCGATACATACGATCCCTTTTGCTCCACATGGTCGCCAAGTACCTGCTTGAGTGCATAATCCAGCAGGTGAGTGGCTGTATGGTTTGCCGCACAGGCGTCACGTTTGTCAGTATCCACGCAAGCCATGAAGTCAGCCTCGGGATATTTTGGTAGTTGCTTGATGATGTGAATGCTTTGGTTGTTCTCACGTTTCGTATCTATCACGTCCACCGTCTCGTGTTCACTCACCAATACTCCTTGGTCACCTACCTGTCCTCCCATCTCTCCATAGAAGGGTGTGAAGTCCAAGATGACCTCGTAAAAACTGTTTTTTTTCTGGGTTACCTTGCGATACTTCAAGATGTGGCATTCGTATTCGGTATAGTCGTAGCCCACAAACTGCTGTTCGCCTTGTCTTATTTCTACCCAGTCGCTGTTTTCTACTTGCGCTGCATTGCGGGCACGGTCTTTCTGTTTCTGCATTTCCGCATTGAACTGTTGCTCGTCAACGCTGAATCCGTGCTCTCTGCATATTAGTTCTGTGAGATCAAGTGGAAAACCATAGGTATCGAAAAGACGGAAGGCTTTTTCGCCATCGATTTGCGTCTTGCCTGCTTTCTTCAGCTCATCCATGGCATTGTTCAACAGGTTGATACCCTTTTCGAGTGTCCGCAAGAACGAGTCTTCCTCTTCTTTCATCACCTTGCCAATCAACTCACGTTGGGCAACGAGTTCAGGATATGCTCCTCCCATTTCGTCTACGAGTACGGGGAGCAGCTTATATACAAAGGCTTCTCGCTGCCCCAAGAACGTGTAAGCATAGCGAACGGCGCGGCGGAGGATGCGGCGAATGACGTAACCCGCTTTGGCATTGCTGGGTAGTTGCCCGTCAGCGATGGAGAAGGCTACGGCTCTAAGGTGGTCAGCCACTACACGCATCGCCACGTCTACATCTTCCTGTTCGCCATATTTCTTGCCCGACAGGCGTTCCATCTCATGGATGAATGGCTGAAAGATGTCGGTGTCGTAGTTAGAATTCTTTCCTTGCAGCATTCTGACCAATCTCTCGAATCCCATTCCGGTATCGATAACGTTCATGGAGAGTGGCTCCAAAGAACCATCGGCTTTGCGATTGAACTGCATGAATACGATGTTCCAAATCTCGATGACCTGAGGATGATCCTTGTTCACCAATTCCCGTCCGGGTAATTGTGCTTTCTCTTCGTCCGAACGCGAGTCTACGTGTATCTCCGAACAAGGACCGCAAGGTCCTGTATCACCCATTTCCCAAAAGTTGTCGTGCTTGTTGCCATTGATGATATGGTCAGCAGGCAGGTGCTTGCGCCAATACTTCTCTGCCTCGCTGTCGTGTGGAATGCTTTCTTCGGGTGAGCCTTCAAACACCGTCACATACAAATCTTTTGGATCCAAGTGCAGCACGTCCACCAAATATTCCCACGCATAGTCAATGGCGCCTTCCTTAAAGTAGTCGCCAAAGCTCCAGTTGCCGAGCATCTCGAACATGGTGTGGTGGTAAGTGTCTCGTCCCACCTCCTCAAGGTCGTTGTGCTTTCCACTCACGCGGAGGCATTTCTGCGAGTCAGCTCTGCGGCGTGGCTCAGGTTGTTTGTTGCCAAGAATGATATCCTTCCATTGGTTCATGCCTGCATTGGTAAACATCAGGGTGGGGTCGTCTTTGATAACCATGGGTGCCGAAGCCACGATGGTGTGTCCTTTCGACTCAAAGAATTTCTTGAACGATTCACGTATCTCGTTTGCTGTCATCATCTGTTCTTATCTTGTTTATGGTTGTTTTTATTCTTCGTAAAGTGCTGGTGTAGCACCTGAATTAATTAGCGGCAAAATTATAAAAAAAAGGATAAAGCGCCAAAGATATCGCTTAAATTCAGTCGGTTAGGGAAGTTTGAGAACCTCGTATAGGCAGGCCTTTCTTCTTCATTATAACCCTGTGCCGTGAGCAACCTTTACCCTCCAATCATTGGAAAGTATTTCTTGTTGATTTGAAAGACGTGGTTGAATACATGGCATGGCGAGGTGTTCTTCGAAAACTTGTTTTAAAAGAATGGCTTGGGGATATGCATCTTTTCAAAAAAAATAAGTATATTTGCAATAGAAATCCAGCTTTTGACTTAAAAATTAACGACAATGGCACTGAATCCCAATAAGAATGTGAAGCTTTACTACTCCATTAAGGAGGTGGCCAAGCAGTTTGGTATCAATGAAAGTACATTGAGATACTGGGAAACCGAGTTCCCCCAGTTGAAGCCAAAGACTGTGAGTTCGACCAAGGTGCGGCAGTATACAGATGGCGACATCGAGGAGATTCGCGTGATTTATAACTTGGTTAGAGTGCGCGGTTTTAAGCTGTCGGCCGCCAGAAAGATGCTGGGTGCCAATAGAAAAGGTGCCGAAAAGAGTTCGGAAGTGCTGGAAACATTGCTGTCTGTGCGCGATCAGTTACAAGAATTGCGCAAACAGCTGGATATGATTGTGTGAGGGGTGAGTTTATTAGTTTTTGAGTTGATGAGTCTTTGAGTTGGTAAGTTTTCGAGTTTTTAAGTTGACAAAGGAAACCGTATGGTTCGGTTTCTCGTTCGTTAACGCCTCACCTCAACCCCCCAAATGGCCTATCAACTCGCAAATCCAAAGATTAATAAACACTACACTTGTCAACTCGTAAACTCGTGAACTTGTAAACTAGGATTAAACTTACATAATTTGTTGAATCTCTTGCAAGCCTTTTACCTTTTTCAAGCTGTTGATGATGTTCTTTACTTCTTGTCGATTATGAACGAGAACCTCGATTTTACCCATAAAAATATCTTCCTTGCTGGTCAGTGAAAGATTGTGCATGTTGACGTTCATCTCATCTGAAATGACATCCACGACATCGTGCAACATGCCTTGACGGTCGATGCCTCTGATCTCGATGGTGGCGTTGAAAAGGCGGATGTTGCGCATATCCCACTTAGCATCCAGCAATCGATTGCCGAAACTAGACTTCAGTTTGCTGGCCACAGGGCAGTTGCGCTTGTGTATTTCTACGTGGTTTTGGTTGTCAATGTAGCCCAGGATGTCGTCGCCGGGGATGGGATGACAGCAGGAGGGGAAGAGGTAGGTGTCAATGTTGCCGTCGTTGATGACGATAGCCTTCTTCCGATTGAGTGTATTATCGACGGTGAATGGCTCGGCCTTCTTATCCTGTTCGTCTTTCTTGTCATGTCCGATGAAGGGTACATACTTGAGCCAATTGCTGGGTGAGGAGCTTTTCTTTTTCTTGTTCAGCTCGTCCAAGTCTTTTTCTGTCAAGATAACCGACTTATTACCGATACACAAAAACAGGCTCTCATGTTTCTTTAAGTTATGAAATTCGCATAACTTGTCGAGGACGGATGTGGTCATTTCCATGTCATTGCGCTCCAACCAGGCGTTGAGAAATGCTTCGCCTTGCTTTTGTATCTCTCTGTTGTTGCGCCTGAGGATGGCCTGTATCTTTGCTTTAGCCTTGGCTGTGGTGGCAAAGTTGAGCCAAGAGGGCTGCACATGTTGCGACTTGCTGGTTAATATCTCTACCTGATCACCACTTTGTAGCTTATGACTCAGCGGAACCAACTTATGATTGACCTTGGCTCCGATACAATGACTGCCCAGTAGGGTGTGTATCTGGAAAGCAAAGTCGAGCGCAGTGCAGCCGGCAGGCATGGTCTTGATTTCGCCCTTGGGGGTGAACACGAATATCTCGGAGGCGAAGAGGTTCAGCTTGATGGCATCGAGAAAGTCCATGGCATCGGGCTGTGGGTCGTCCAAAATCTCCTTGATGGTGCGCAACCATTCATTCAGTTCGTTCTCATCCTCGGTATATTCACCTTTGTCTTTGTATTTCCAGTGAGCAGCAAAGCCTTGTTCGGCCACCTCGTTCATGCGGTCACTGCGTATCTGAACTTCAATCCAACGGCCTTGTTTGCTCATCAAAGTGACGTGTAGGGCTTGATATCCGTTGGCCTTTGGATGGCTCAACCAGTCGCGCAGTCGGTCGGGATGCGACTTGTAGATGCGGCTGATGGCCACATATATTTTAAAGCATTCGTCAATTTCGTCGGCCCTTACCTTTGGTGTGAAGATGATTCGTACGGCCAAGATGTCGTAAATTTCGTCGAAGGTGACATGCTTCGTTTGCATCTTGTTCCATATAGAGTATGGACTTTTGACTCTTGCTTTCAGCTCATAGTCAATGCCCATGGCATCAAGGGTCTCCTTGATGGGCGCCGTGAACAGCTCGAAGAGGCGGTCACGTTGCTCCTTTGTGAAGGAAAGCTTGTTGGTAATGTTGGCGTATTCTTCGGGATGCTCGAACCGGAAGCTGAGGTTTTCCAGTTCGGTCTTAATCTTATTCAGGCCCAATCGATTCGCCAATGGCGCATATATATATAAGGTTTCGCCGGCTATCTTGTACTGTTTGTTGGCTGGTTGCGACTGCAAAGTGCGCATGTTGTGCAGGCGGTCACATATTTTAATAAGGATAACGCGGATGTCATCGCTCATGGTGAGCAACAGTTTCTTGAAGTTTTCCGCCTGAGCCGATGCCCTGTCGCCGAAGATGCCTCCACTAATTTTGGTGAGTCCATCGACTATTTGTGCAATCTTGGGGCCGAATATATTCTCAATGTCCTCAACGGTATAGTCGGTATCTTCCACCACATCGTGCAGAAGTGCCGAGCAGATGCTGGTTGACCCCAGTCCCATCTCCTCACAAGCAATCTGCGCTACGGCGATGGGGTGCATGATGTACGGCTCGCCCGAGAGACGTCTTACGCCTTTGTGTGCTTGACGTGCGAAGTTGAAGGCCTTGGTGATGATGTCTACCTTCTTTCTGTGACGGGAAGCCAAATAGGTGTCCAGCAGATGTTGGAACGCATCTTGGATGGTTTTTTCTTCCTGTTCGTCTTTACTTTCTTTATCTTGAATCTCTTGATTGTCCATACTCAATTCTCCCCATGATGGTTGAGCGTTACCTCACCCTTATTTTCTTTCCTTTCCTGATGTTATTACTTTTCAGGCCATTGAGCCTCTTGAGCTTCTTAACGGTCGTATGGTTGCGAGCAGCGATTTCGGATAATGTATCTCCTCCTCTAACGGTAACTGACTTGCTTGACGAACGTCTTCTTCGGCTACTGCGTGACGATTTACGCCTGCTGCGTTTGCTTTTGCTCCTGCTGTAGCTCTTGCGTGAGCTGTATGCCGATGTCCTGCCGCTCGAATAGCTGGGTACCTCTTGCGCTACTTCCACCTCTGATCGCTTGGTCAGCAGCACGTCGGCATTGTAAGCATATACCGAATCCTCTTGATCGATGAACGAATTAATCTTATCCACGGGCAGACGAAGAGTGGATGGCTTGGTGTATCCGATGACGATGTCCTTGCGATATTGCGGATTGAGCGACCGAACAAGCTCCTCATCCACGTTCAACACTTGTGCGATTTGCTTGAAATGAACGTCGCGGCTGACGAGGATGGTATCTGTCTTGGCTGGCAAGTCTGTTGTCATTGGGCAGATGTTGTGCTCGCAGTAGTAGTTCATGATGTAATTGGCTGCGATGAATGCCGGTACATATCCCCGTGTTTCGCGTGGCAAGTAGGGGTATATTTTCCAGTAATCCTTGCTGCCACCGGCACGATGGATGGCCTGTGTGAGTTTGTCTGGACCACAGTTGTAGGCTGCGATAACCAGGTTCCAGTCGCCAAAGATGCGGTATAGGTCGCTCAAGTAATTGGCTGCGGCGTACGAAGACTTGATGGGATCGCATCGCTCGTCAAGCAAAGAGTTGATTTCCAGACCGTAATTCTTGGCGGTAGTCAACATGAATTGCCACAGTCCCGTGGCACCTACACGCGACACGGCCTTGGGATTGAGTCCTGATTCAATCACCGGAAGGTATTTTAGCTCGAGTGGCAGGCTGTACGTTTCTAAGGCCTGTTCGAAGATGGGCATGTAAAAATTGGAGGCACCCAGCATGATACCTACTGCGTTGCGCAGCTCGTTGCTGTACCGGTCGATGAACTTTTGTACCACGTTGTTGTATGGCATCTCCATAATTGTGGGCAAACGGCGCAGGCGATCCTTATAAACATCTGGCTCGTAAGTCTTATTTACGTTTGGAAAGTTGCAATCAGCATCGCGTTTCAGGTATGTCTTGGTGTTGTAAAGGTGAAGCAGACTGTCAATCTCAGACGTCATAGCTTCGGGTAAGTCAAATGTTTCGTTTTCACCTTTTTCATTCGTCACGGTGATTTCTGTGTCGTCATCAACGACCTGCGCTTGCAGTGATGATGAGAATACAACAAGCAGGGTGACTATGAATAAATAAATCTTCTTCATGATTGGTTTCTTGTCTGTTTATTTGTTTGGCTATCTTTTGTTTCAGAATCTGAGGCTACAATGTATGCCCAGCCCGCCAGATTTCAAGGGATTTCTGTTCATATTGGTGTTGACAACCGTGGGTTCTAGGCGCAAACTCAAGTCGTCAGAGATGTCAAACTCTGACAAAGAGGCGTCAACGTAGGCATCGATCACCGACAAAGCGTAGACCCCGATGAGCGTGAAGAAGCTCAAGTCGCGCCAACGACGGTAGCGATCCTTGCGTTTTCTGAACAATTCTTTATATCTATCAATGTTCGATGCGTCGATTTGGTTGCCTAAATGCAGAAACTGGGTGTAGCTCTGCGATTGCGGATCGTTGTCCATCAGGTCGATGTAAGCTTGCGAATAGTCGTGATACATCTGGTTATTCCAGCGCATGGCATAGTAGCAGCCCACAAAACCACCATAGACAATGGGCAGCTTCCAGTATTTCCGGTTGTAGATTTGACCAGCTCCTGGCAGCACAACAGCCAGCCACATGGCTCGTTTGGCATCGGGTCGCCAGGTGTTCCAGTCGCGTTTGATTTTCTTCGCGGCCTTTTCTGTTTGTGCGAAGACAAGGGTGTCTGATGGGTTGACGGCCTTTTCTGCGGGAATGGCCTTGGCGTTGTTTTCTCCGATAATGACGCGTGGGTCGGTGTCCTTGATGCTGTCGCCCACTTGAATCTGGGCCTGACACCATGCTGCACACAGCAGAATGGCGCACGTCAAGCCGATACGAAGGGACGATGATAGGTTGTCACGCATGGTTTTCACGAAAGTAACTTAGTCTTTCAGTTTGTCAAAGATGTTCATCAGCCGTTCCAATTCCTGTTCGTTGGCGAAAGGAATGCTGATTTTGCCTTTTCCCTTGGCGCTACATGTCATTTGAACTTTTGTCTTCAGAAATGTTGATAAGCGCAGTCTCAGCACGTCAAACTCCTCAGGCAAGCCGCTCTTGGCCGAGCTATGCTTCTCTGATTTTCGCAGTTCCCCGCCGTTTTTGAGCTGTTGAGCCAGTTCTTCCACCTTTCTAACCGGGTAGCCATTCTTCTGCACTTCCTTGAACAGCTTGATTTGCATCGATGGACTTTCTACGGCCAACAAAGCACGAGCGTGCCCCATGTCAATCTCTTTCTTCTGCAAAGCCATCTGTACTTGAGCCGGCAGCTTCAGTAAGCGCAGGTAATTGGTGATGGCCGTGCGGCTCTTTCCCACGTGCTTTGACACTTTCTCTTGCGTCATGCCGCTCTTTTCCATCAGCTTTTCGTAAGCCAATGCTATTTCGATGGCATTGAGGTCTTCGCGCTGAATGTTCTCCACCAATGCCATCTCCATGACCGTTTCATCGTCTATCGTCCGAATATACGCGGGTATAGCCTCTAGACCAACGATTTGTGAGGCGCGCCAACGACGCTCACCAGCTACGATTTGATATTTGTCGGCGGCCACTTGGCGGAGGGTGATGGGTTGAATGATGCCAATTTCTCGAATACTTGATGCCAGTTCTTCCAACGCCTCTTGGTCAAATTCGCGACGAGGCTGGTTGGGATTGGCTTCAATTTGTTCGATGGGCACCTCGTTGATGGTCGAACTGCCTTGCGTTTGTATATTATCTGTCGAAATGAGAGCGTCGAGCCCGCGTCCTAACGCCGGAGCTTTTGTGGAATGACTATATTTTTTTCGTACTGCCATGTGTCTGTTTTACTTATAGGGAAGATGGAAAATGGTGGTTTTGGTTATGAATGGAACAACAGAGAATGTGTGTTAACGCTCGATGAAGAGATCTGTAGAATCCTGATATTCCGCTGTCTTAGTGTCTACTACTCAAGCGTTCTTGCCGATGATTTCCCTGGCCAAGTTCAGGTGGTTCTTGGCCCCCGACGAGTCGGCATCGTACAGGATGACCGGCAATCCGTGACTCGGACTTTCGCTGAGCTTCACGTTTCGCTGAATCACCGTCTTGAAGACCAGCTCCTGGAAGTGCCGCTTCACCTCGTCGTAAATCTGGTTAGCCAGTCGCAAACGACTGTCGTACATCGTCAAGAGAAAACCTTCGATTTCCAATTTCGGGTTCAGTTTGCTCTTGATAATCTTGATGGTGTTGAGCAGTTTGCTGATACCTTCCAGGGCGAAATATTCACATTGCACGGGAATGATGACCGAGTCGGATGCCGTGAGCGCGTTTACCGTAATCAAACCCAGCGACGGACTGCAGTCAATGAGTATGTAATCGTAGTCATCGCGGATGGGATCCAAGATGTTCTTGATTACTTTTTCTCGGTTGTCCAGGTTCAACATCTCAATCTCGGCGCCCACCAGGTCGATGTGGCTCGGTATGATGTCCAGTCCGGTAATGTCTGTGGTGTAGATGGCATCACGCACGTCAGCCTTGTTGATGATGCATTCGTATAGCGAACAGTCCACCTCCTTGATGTCTACGCCCAAACCACTGGAGGCGTTGGCCTGTGGATCGGCATCGACGATGAGTACCGATTTCTCGAGCGTAGCCAAAGATGCGCCCAGATTGATGGTGGTGGTGGTTTTGCCTACACCACCTTTTTGATTCGCTAAAGCTATGATTTTTCCCATTTTCAGTATCCTTCTAAAGACATTAAATTGTTGCAAAGTTACATATTTTGTATGACAAAGTACCCATTTAAACTTTTTTTCGTACTTTTGCATGAGAATTAATAGGAATATCACCAGCCGAATCAAGCAAATTTACTTTCTCACTTCAGAAAGTTTTCCTTGAGCTTTTCGGCTTGATTAAAAGCGTTAAAAGAGATGCAGACAGAGCGACCCTTGATTTTGATTTCAAACGATGACGGCTATCATTCACCCGGCATTCATGCCTTGGTAGACATGGTTTCCGATTTGGCAGATGTACTGGTCTGCGCACCCGAGGCGGCTCGTTCGGGCTTTTCGTGTGCTTTTTCGGCTGTTGAATATCTGCGATTAAAGCGCAGGAAGGACATCGGAACGGCTCAAGTATGGTCGTGCAGTGGTACGCCGGTCGACTGTGTGAAGCTGGCTCTCGACCAGTTGTGCCCCGACAGGAGGCCGGCTCTCATCCTGGGCGGCATCAACCACGGCGACAATTCGTCTGTAAACAACCACTATTCGGGTACCATGGGCATCGCCATGGAAGGCTGCATGAAGTACATTCCCTCGGTGGCATTCTCCAGTTGTTATTACGAGGAGGATGCCAACCTTGAACCGTTGCGTCCATACGTGCGGATGGTGGTGAAAAAGGTGCTGGCGGACGGACTGTCTAAGGGCATCTGCTTGAACGTCAACTTTCCTGCCCGACAAGTGTTTGAGGGTATCAAAGCGTGCCGGATGACGATGGGCCGGTGGGTCAACGAGATTGTAAAACAACATCATCCGCGTCAATACGACTATTATTGGGTGGTGGGCGAGTATCTGAACGACGAGCCCGATGCCGAGGACTCCGACCAGTGGGCACTCAATCATGGTTATGTTGCCATTACGCCCACTAAGATGGATGTCACCGCTTACGAGTTCATGGACGAGATCAGAGAATGGGGAAAACCAGTTGCCCCTTCAACTTTCAATGCCCAAGACTAACCCATGAAGGCTCTTTGAACCGCTTGCAGCTCGCTGAACACTCTATATTTTTGAGCGTGCGCACCATACTATATTCCAAAATCATGAGCTTATGAAGTATTATTTGATTGTTGGCGAAGCCAGTGGAGACTTGCATGCCTCGCACTTGATGATGGCTTTGAAAAAACAGGACAATGACGCTCGGTTTCGATTCTTCGGCGGAGACCTCATGACGGCGGTTGGGGGAGAGCGGGTGAGGCATTTCAAGGAAATGGCGTACATGGGTTTTATCCCCGTACTGCTGCACCTGCGAACCATCTTCAAGAACATGAAAATGTGCAAAGAAGACATTGTTCGGTGGCAGCCCGATGTGGTGATTTTGGTCGACTATGCCGGATTTAACCTGAATATTGCTAAGTTCTTGAAAACCAATACAAACATACCTGCTTATTATTACATATCGCCCAAGCTTTGGGCCTGGAAGGAATACCGCATCAAGAACATCAAGCGCGATGTGGCTGAATTGTTTTCCATCCTGCCTTTCGAGGTCCCTTTCTTCGAGAAAAAACATCATTATCCCATTCATTATGTAGGCAATCCGACAGCCGATGAGGTGCGTCAGTTTCGCGCTTCATACACCGAGAGTTTCGAGGAGTTTTGTCTCGCGAATCATCTTGACAAAAACAAACCTATTATTGCCTTGCTGGCAGGAAGCCGAAAACAGGAAATTAAGGACAATCTGCCTGCCATGATTCAGGCTGCCAACGCTTATCCAGACTACCAATCCGTGCTGGCGGGGGCGCCAGCTATTGAGGATGCTTATTACGAAGAGTACCTGACCGGCACGAACGTCGCTTTGGTAAAAAACAAGACTTATCCGTTGTTGGCCCATGCTGCGGCAGCTCTGGTGACCAGTGGTACGGCAACGCTCGAAACGGCTTTGTTCGATGTGCCGCAAGTGGTGTGTTACAAGACGCTCGTGCCCTGGCTCATACGCTTTGCGTTCAAGCATATCATTAAGGTAAAGTACATCTCTTTGGTCAACCTCATCGCTGATCGGGAAGTGGTGCGAGAACTGTTTGCCGACCGCTTTACGCTCGCGAACATCGTCAAAGAACTGGGACTTATCCTGCCGAGTGGCGGTGAACGCCCGAAAATGCTCGCCGATTATGCCGAGGTGCGTCATCAGTTGGGCGATCATGTAGCACCAGAAAATGCCGCAAAAATTATGGTTTCATTGTTGAAGGGCGAACGGCAGTAACCGAGTGGTGTCCGATCTTTTTAATGAGTCTCTTTACTCCTTGTCTATCAGTGCTTTACAAATTCGTTTCAAAGTCTATGAGTTTGACCTGTAAAGTCATTGAGTTTGCCCGCCAAACCCAATGACTTTGGCGGGCAAACTCAATGCTATTCATATGTGAGGGTAATGGCGTGCTGTTTCACGTTTCGTCAGAGAAGAATCTCGAATCACAGATTGCGCAATTCAATTCGTAATTGACCGAAGGCCGGATCGTGACGACTGCCTCTTTTAGTACGCTCTATGCCGTGGTATGAAGGTCATGTTTCGGTTTATTTGACAATCCCCATCTTTTTCATTTCTTGCAGCAGCACATCTGCCATTCTCATGAAACCAAGATCTGTAAAGTGAATGCCATCGACCGTTGCTTCGCCATCATTGCCGATGAGGTTGTCGCTGCTGATGTAATAGAGGTTGTTGTCTCCTTTTGCCTTGAGGGCCTGAAAACATTTTTTCAGTTCGATATTCTTGTCGTGGACAACTTTACTAATCTCTTGATCGTAAGTACCATGGGGAAATATGGGGTTTTCGATGAGCACGATTGGTGTATTTGGATTTTCTTTTCTGATGATGTTGACGAAAGGAATTGTCTTGTTCTTGACATCCTCCGGGCCGTTGTTCGGTGCAAAATCAAGGATGAACATCTGCGCATTCTTCTTTTTGGCAATGACTTCCGCCACATCCATGTCCAGTCTGCCGTTGCCGCTGAATCCAAGATTGATTACCTCGGTGTTGAGCCTGCGTTCTAATATGTTGGTGAAACTCATTCCTGGTCGGGCCGCACAACCTCCTTGTGTGATGCTCGTTCCATACACAACGATGGGTGCTTCTGTCCTCGGAAATGGCAGTGTGGGTTGGGCGATAGTCTTGGTTGAGTCGATGCCAATCTCAAGTGAAACAATTCCGTCATACAAGGGAAGGTAGAGCATGTATTCCCGCTCGATGGGCTTCATGTTGTCGATGATGACTTGCGTGGAAACTTTCGCCGTAGGTCTGCCTGTTTTCATGAAAACCCATTTGCCTTGATCCCAGGTATATAAGTCAAGTCCTTTGGTTCCGGTGGGTGACATGTGGTTCATGTAGGCATCGTTCAAGTTTTCCCATTTGGCAGCAATCGTTGTACTGTTGGTCTTGAACCTCACGGCGAGACCTGATGTGTGTTTGCCCAAATGCCAAACAGGAGGTCGGCAGGTGTTTTTTAATTCACGAGGCAAACGCTCGTATCTGGTTTCGGTATCATTGGATATTTTTCCAATAACCGGAAACTGATCGGCGTTGTAGTAAGTGATTTGCGAAAACACAAGGGTAGGTGACAATAAGACAAGGAGGAAAAAAATGACTTTGAAATGACGCATAAGTATGAGATTAATGTTATTGGTATGTAGATTCTTTCATGTTAACTCATTGTGTTATGCAAATTTAGAAAATTAAAGTATAAAGCACAAACAAAAGACATGAAAAATGTTTATGCAAGCAAACAGAGGCGAAATGTGGTGCAGATGATTCTTGAGATGAATCACCCTTGTTGGTTTTGGGTATGGGGTAAACTTACAACAAGGTGATGGAATAAAGATAAATTACGGCTGCCGGGATGGCCATCAGGGAGGAGTCGAAGCGGTCGAGCATGCCTCCGTGGCCGGGTAGAATGTTACCACTGTCTTTAATGCCTAATGTGCGTTTCAACAATGATTCTACCAAATCGCCCCAAGTTCCAAATATGACTACCACTAATCCTAATCCGAGCCATTCTATGAGGTTGAGTCCAGATAAGTTTTCCCCTTGCGATTCAATATAGTATATAATGGAAGCCATAATTAAAACGAGGATACCACCTCCGATACTCCCTTCCCAACTTTTAGCAGGCGAGATGCGTGGAAATAGTTTGTGCTTACCAAAGAGTGAGCCTGTGCAATAGGCGCCGGTGTCGTTGGCCCACAGAAAAATGAAGATACTCAGAGGAAGTAAGTAGTAAAAATGGGTTGCACCGTCTGGTGATTGTCTGAAAGCCAACACGTTGATCATCGAAAGCGGCAGCGCAATGTACAGTTGCGAAAGCATGGTGTATGCCCAGTCGTTCACGGCATCCTTGCTTTGTGTGTACAGATTGCTGATAAATAGGTAGACGATGGTGAGGAGATAGGGAACAAATACGGCATTGGTTTGGATGAAACCACTGTTGACACCTGCCACGGCAAGAAAGAAATAAACGCCGGCTACCGTTGTGATGAATCGGTTAACGGTAACGTTTTCACGGTCGTTTACCAATCCTGTAAACTCCCAAATCGTCATGCCAGTGATGAGTGTAAAGACGAATATCATGGCAACAGGGCGCAAAAAACAGGTTGTCATGATGGCAACGAACAAGACGCCAGTGATGGTTCGAGTGATGAGATTTTTAAGTTTTGGTGTCATGGATGGTTCATAGTTGACAAGTTCACAAGTTGACGAGTTCACAAGTTGATTGTGAGGAGTTGACAAGTCGACAAGCAATAAGTCTATTTACTCGTCAACTTGTCAACTAAAAACTCGTCAACTAAAACTCTTGTTTATTCTCTTTCAATGTTCTCTGATGTTCTTCTTCAGCCGCTTTTACTTCTTCAGGCATGTCTTCCAGCTTGGGTTCGTTGTCCTGCATGATTTCTTGTGAGCGGCTGACCCATGGGCGTTTGCCGAATATCTTTTCAACATCTTTAGCGAATATCACCTCGCGAGTGAGCAAAAGTTCTGCCAGTTTGGCATGGCCCTCTTTGTGTTCAGTGAGTATTTGCTTGGCTCTGTCGTACTGTTCGTTGATCATCTTCAGCACCTCGTCGTCAATAATCTTTGCCGTGGTCTCTGAGTAAGGCCGCTGGAACTGATATTCTTGGTTGTTGTAGTAGCAAATGTTGGGCAGTACATCGCTCATACCGGCGTAGGCAATCATGCTATACGAACTCTTTGTAGCACGCTCCAAGTCGTTAATGGCACCAGTGGAAATCTGTCCTACGCACAGTTCTTCGGCAGCTCGGCCACCCAATAAGGCGCACATCTCGTCGAGCATCTGCTCCTTGGTGGTGATTTGTCTCTCTTCGGGTAGATACCATGCGGCGCCTAAGGCTCTTCCACGCGGCACAATAGAGACCTTAACGAGCGGATGAGCATGCTCGCAGAACCATGAAACGGTGGCGTGTCCGGCCTCATGAAGAGCGATGGTGCGCTTCTCACCAGCCGTCATAATCTTGGTTTTCTTTTCCAGTCCACCCACGATACGGTCAACTGCATCCAGGAAATCTTGCTTTCCAACTTGTGTCTTATTGTGTCTTGCGGCAATCAATGCGGCCTCGTTGCATACGTTAGCGATGTCGGCACCCGAGAATCCTGGCGTTTGTCGTGACAGGAAGTCGATGTCCAAATCAGGTGCCACCTTCACTCTGCGAAGATGAACCAGGAATATTTCCTTGCGTTCGGGCAGGTCAGGCAAGTCCACACTGATTTGTCTGTCAAAGCGTCCTGCGCGTAATAGTGCATTGTCGAGCATGTCGGCGCGGTTGGTAGCAGCCAGAATAATGACGCCACTGTTGGTGCCAAAGCCGTCCATTTCGGTCAGTAAGGCATTCAACGTGTTCTCTCTTTCGTCGTTTCCGCCCATGGCAGGGTTCTTGCTGCGGGCCCTTCCTACGGCATCAATCTCATCGATGAAGATGATACAGGGTGATTTCTCCTTGGCTTGTCGGAACAAGTCGCGCACACGACTGGCACCAACACCAACGAACATCTCTACGAAATCGGAGCCACTCATGGAGAAGAAAGGCACACCAGCTTCACCTGCAACAGCCTTTGCCAGCAAGGTTTTACCCGTACCTGGAGGTCCTACGAGCAGTGCTCCCTTAGGTATTTTACCGCCCAGATCGGTGTATTTCTGTGGATTCTTCAGGAAGTCAACAATCTCTTGCACCTCTTGTTTGGCGCCAGCTTGTCCTGCTACGTCCTTGAAGGTGATGCCCAAGTCGTTGCCTTTCTCGTACATCTTGGCCTTACTCTTACCAACATTGAAGACGCCACCAGACCCTCCGGCACCTCCGCCACCCATTCTTCGCATCAGGAAAATCCACATGACGATGAGAAAAATGGGGAATGAAAGGTTAAGCAGAATGTTTACCAAGTCGCTTCCTTTCTCGTTCTCGTAGCTGAAGTCGGCAATTTTACCAGATGATTGTTCAGCTGTTAGGTATTTTTCCAGTTCGTCAACCGATCCAAATTCCACTTCAACGTAGGGAGAAGTGCCCGTCTGCTTGGCCGTCATGTTGAAGACATCGCGGATGTGTTCGGGCTTAACGTACATCTTCAATATATTCTGTTCCTTGTTGATGACCACATTCTTGGCGTAACCTTTTGCGATGTATTGCTTGAATTTCGAATAAGTAGCTTTCTTATTGGCGCTTGCGTTGCCCAGGGAGTTACCACCTCCGGTCATGAAAAATATGGCCAGTGTAATAGCAACAATTGCGTAAATCCAGTTCATGTTGAACTTAGGCATCTTGGGTTGGTTGTCGTTGTTATTATTGTAGGAGTTGTTTTTATTGTCCATAAAGATGAATTCTGTTATAATAGGATAGGAATGTCAAATGCCATGCCAATTTAATCTTGGTCCGGAATCCTCGTCAATTTAGCGTCTTCCCATAAGTTTTCCAAGTCATAGAAAGCCCTTGTTTCCGGCAAGAAGACGTGGACCAGCACGTCAGTGAAATCAATGGCCACCCATTGGTTCGCTCCAAGGCCGATGACATTGACCGGTTTCTCCTTCAAATCCTCACGGACTGTGTCGCCAATTGATTCGGAAATCGCCTCTACTTGGGTGGGAGAGTTGCCTTGACAGATGACAAAGTAATTGGCTATTGCCCCTTCGATGTTGCTTAAGTCAGCAATGACGATGTCCTGACCTTTCTTTTCTTGTATTCCTTTTGTGATGATGTCGACTAGTTGTTTTGATTGTTTCATCCTTTCAAAAATGATGTATAAGATATGGAACTATTATTCTACAAAGTTAGTGCTAAATAACTACAAAAGGCATAAAACATGAAATAAATTTGTTTTTTTAAGAAAAAAGCACCACTTCTTATTGCGGTATCAAAAAAAAACACTACTTTTGCAGACGCAAATCGGCAACGATCGTATTTGATTTTGGGATATGGTGTAATGGTAACACAACAGATTCTGGTCCTGTCATTCTTGGTTCGAGTCCGAGTATCCCAACTACTAAAAAGTGTTTTCTTATCATAGGAAGCACTTTTTTTTGATTCCCTAAGGGCAGCATGATAGCTTTGTTCACCCATTAAAGGTGTTAGAAAACGGTTGTTTTTCATCTTTTTTAAGTGTATGAATTCGCGAAACCTCAATATTTTTCTATAGTTTTGTAAATCATCAGACCATAAAAGGTATGAAAATAATCAATTGCCAAATACTTTGTTTGTTATGGGCTTTCCTTTTAATGGGTTGTCATGGACGAGCACAAGTAGCTGCAGAAAAAGAATTAGATATGAACGAACAGGCTGAATTATACTTGGCAGGTGGATGCTTTTGGGGTACAGAACACTTTTTGAAGCAAATCAATGGAGTACTCAGTACCGAAGTTGGATATGCAAATGGGCGTGGACAAAATCCTTCTTATGAGGAAGTATGTACAGATCAGACGGGTTTTGCAGAAGCTGTACACGTTGTTTATAATCCTCAAATATTACCTATTTCTCTACTTTTAAAATTGTATTTTAAAACGATCGACCCTACCTCTTTAAATAGACAGGGTGGAGATGTTGGTACACAGTATCGCACTGGTATTTATTATACTGATGAACATGACTTGCCCATGATTCAAGCTGAGATGGCCAAGTTGAGCAAAGAATATTCGAAGAAGATACAAATTGAAGTACAGCCACTTCGGAATTTCTATGCAGCAGAAGGTTATCACCAAGACTACCTGGATAAAAATCCCGGAGGATATTGCCATGTTCCACAGGCATTGATGCAGTATGCGCGTGTAGCCAACAAGGATACAACCGAATCTTCACGTTATGTGAAGAAAACGGATGCTGAACTGAAGCAGCAGTTGACACCTTTACAATACGAGGTTACTCAGCATGCCGCCACCGAGCGTCCTTATGATAATGCATATAATGATGAGTTTAGACCAGGAATTTATGTTGATGTGACCACTGGCGAGCCGCTGTTTTTGAGTACCGATAAGTTTGAGTCTGGCTGTGGATGGCCTGCGTTCAGCAAGCCAATTGACCCACATTTCTTGGAAGAAAAGCAAGACTTGTCTCACGGGATGCAGCGTACCGAGGTGCGAAGTGCTAAAGGTCAAGCCCATTTGGGACATGTTTTTAACGATGGTCCTAAAGACCGAGGTGGCTTGCGATACTGTATTAACAGTGCCTCTTTACGCTTTGTTCCTCAAGAAGAAATGAAAGCGCAAGGATACGAAAAGTACCTTATTTTGCTGGAGCATTGAGAAAGGCGGGTTGTCCTGTTGGCTTCAGGGACTTTAGTCAATGGGATGATGGATTTTCAAGCAGTGCTTTGGAAACGATAGGAGATTTCTCCCTAAAACAAGAACTAAAACCAATAGATATGAGTTTACAAGATATTTTGAATCACCGACGTGCCATTCGTCATTTCGACCCTGCCAAACCACTTGACACCGCGCGCGTACGTCATTGCCTGGAGTTGGCTGCTTTGGCACCAACCAGTTCGAACATGCAACTTTGGGAGTGTTATCATGTCACTCAACCGAAGGTTCTCAAAAAACTGACCCATGCTCTTTTAGATCAGCAGACGGCAGAAACCGCACAGCAAATGGTGGTGTTTGTCACGCGTAGGGACAAGCATCGGGCGCATGCCAAGGCTGTGAAAGCGTTCGAAATCGATAATGTCATGCAAAACAGTCCGAAGGAGAAACAAGCCAAACGCATCAAAAAATGGCAGGTGTATTACGATTTCGTGATGCCACTGTTTTATACTCGCTTCTTTTGGCTGCTGGGCTTGTTTCGCAAATTGCTGGCGCAAACCATTGGATTGTTCCGTCCTATCGTGAAACAGGTGACCGAAGGCGATACGCGCATCACGGTTCATAAGAGTTGTGCCCTTGTCGTTCAGACGTTCATGTTGGCCATGAGCGAGGAAGGGTATGACACATGTCCCGTCGAGGGCTTTGACAGTTGGCTGGTCAAGAAGGCTTTAGGACTTCCTTACCACACGGAAATTAACATGGTTATCACGTGTGGCGTGCGTCTGCCTGACGGTGTTCGCTCCGAACGCTACCGCCTTCCTTTCGACCAAGTGTACCATCAAGTGTGATAGTTGACGAGTTGACAAGTTAACGAGTTGACAAGTTAACGAGTTGACAAGTTAACGAGTTGATGGCTGGTAAGTTGATGAATTGCTAATTTACCAGCTGTCTGCGTAGGCTTAAACATCGTGTGTTGCGAGTGACAATACAGCATAAATCCCAGAAGGTATCAAGCCAACTGGGATTTATTTAATTAATATAAATCGCTATTTTAGCGTTATTCAGCATTCTTATTTTCAGCATCGATGGCCTTGATTTTCTCACGAATCATCTTACAGTCATCCTTTAGTTTCTCCACTTTCCGATTCATTTCGTCCAGCAGGTTGTTGCCTTTTTTGCTCGATGCGTTGAGGAAGCCAAGGTTGTTTTCATAAGTCGTTATCTCCGACTTCAGTTGTTCATAGCGGTGCATCAGTCGGCCACGCTCGTTGTCCAACGCGTCTTCGCCCATCTTGGCCATGTTCTTCAAGTTGTTCTTGAAGTTGTCAAGGTGTCTACGGGCAAACGAAATGTGCAAGTCCTTATACAACTTGTCCAAGATGTCGTGGTATTCCTGATAAACATTATCTTTTTCTTTGTACGGAACGTGTCCAATCTTGCTGTATTCGTCCACCAGTTCCTGTACCTTTTCCTTGGTGTTTTCATCAGGTTTTTCAGCTAACTCTTTTAGCTGGGCGATGATGGCTCGTTTGTTGTCCAGGTTCTCGTACTCGATATTTTTCGTGCTTGCATTGGCTTTGTTGCGCGCCTCGAAGAACGTGTTGCAAGCTGTGATAAAGTCGTTCCACAGACGGTCGCCTTGTTTTCTGGGTACCATACCAATGGTTTTCCATTCTTTCTGCAAGGCAATGAGTTTGTCGCTCGTCGACTTCCAATCCGTGCTGTCGGCCAAAGCCTGTGCTTTCTCCACAAGTTCTTTCTTCTTTTCGGCGTTCTCAGCGAAGCGTTGTTTCATCTGCTTGAAGAACTCTGCCTTGTTTTGGAAGAACTGATCGCAGGCTGAGCGGAAACGTTCGAATATTTTGACGTTCATTTTTTGCGGGGCAAACCCAATCGTCTTCCATTCTGCCTGAATGGCGATAATCTCCTTCGTATGCTTTTCCCATTCGCCAGCCGTCTTGTATTCCTGTGCAACGATGTCCTCCACCTTCTCGCAAAGGGCTGTTTTTTGCGTCAGGTTTTCTTCTTCCTCCTGGCGCAATGTCTCGAAATGTTGCTGGTGACGCTTGTTGATGACGGTAGAGGCAGCCTTGAAACGTGCCCAAATCTCTTCGCGTAGTTCTTTGGCCACCGGGCCAATTTCGCGGTATTGCTGATGCAACTCCTGCAATTGGTGGAAGGCACTAATCACGTCTTCTTCGTTGGCGAGGTTCTCAGCCGTTTCACACAGCTTCGTCTTCAGCTCCAGGTTTTTCTTGAAATCATATTCGCGCGCTTCCCGATTGAGGTTCAGCAAGTCGTAAAATTGCTCAACGTACAGCTGGTAGTTGCGCCACAGTTCGCTAGCGTTCTGTGGGGGTACGGCCTTAATCTCTTTCCATTGCTGTTGTAATGACTTGAACGCTTGGAACGATTTGTTGGCTTCGTCGGGCGATGTGGCCATCGCCTTGATTTTGTCAATAATCTCAAGTTTCTTTTTCAGATTCTCTTCTTTCTCTGCCTCTTGCTGTTGAAATATCTTAGCCCGCTTCTCTTTGATGATGGCCATCTCAGCCTTGAGGCTTTCTTCAAGCTTGTCAGGTATTACCTGATAACGCTCCGGATCACCACCATTCTCAAGGTATTCCTTCTGCTGTGCCTCTCGTTCGGCCAGATGCAGCTTGTAGAAAGTGGTCTTGAGTAGGTCAAGTTCGCTCTTCTGTGGGTATTCATCGCTGTTGGCAATCTCCTTCAGTCTGTCCAGAACCTCTTGCTTCGTTGCGTAAATCTTCGGAGTTTCTTCCTCTTTTGGCGTTTCTTCTTCCTGTTTCGTCGCCTCAGGTTGCTCTGTTTGCTCCTCGGTAGATTCGCTCACAGGCTCTTGTTCGGCCTTGTCCTCTTGCGGCTCAGCCTCTTCCACGGTCGTTAGTTGTGGTTCTACATTCGTTTCCTTTTCTTCTTCGGATGTTTCACTGTTTGCTGGTTCAACCGTGTTTTCGGTGCCTACAACTTGTTTCTCGCTTTCTAAATTACCCTGCTTCGGGGTGCTTTCTTGAGAGTCCATCAGTTCACTGTTTTAAGTTTATGATTTGGTTTTCCGGTGCTTTGACACATCCTGGATGTGTCACTTGTTTGCCTTCACTTCGTCTATGTAGATGATTGTCATGCCGATAGTAAGGGCATTAGATGTTGCAAACTTATATAAAAATATGCTAATTTCCTAAACAATAGTGATTTTTTTATTGTTTTGTCTGTTTTAGAGTCTGTCCATGCTCGGTCTACAGCAGTCGTTTGTGGCGCATGATGGCCCATGAAACCACGGCCACGAGGATGGAAATGCCAAAGGCTACGATAAAACCGTACTTGTAGGTTTCCATGCCGTTGATGACGTTCATGCCGTAGAGTGATGCCACCAGGGTAGTTGACATCATCAGAATGGAAACCGAAGTAAGGGTTTTCATCACCGTGTTCACGTTGTTGTTGATAATGCTCGAGTACGTGTCCATGGTCGATTCGAGGATGTTGGCGTAGATGCTGGTGGTCTCTCGGGCCTGCGTCATCTCGATGTTGACGTCTTCTATCAGGTCGGCATCCAGTTCGTCTACCTGCAACTTGAACTTCAGCTTGGCCAAGAGGTTTTCGTTGCCACGTATGGAGGTGATGAAATAGGTGAGCGAGTCCTGTAATCGGCTCAGTCCGATGAGGCTTTCGTTGTTCACCTCGTGATCAAGGTTGTGCTTGGCTTTCTCGATGAGTGTGTTAATCTGCTTCAGCCGTTTCAAGTACCATACGGCGCTGGAGAGGAACAAACGGAAGGTCAAGTCAACATAGTCGGTGAAGCCCGAGCCTCGCTTTTGCTGATAGCTCACAAAGTCTATCATCATGTTAGTTTCGTAATAGCACACCGTGATGGTCACGTCGCGCTTGTGGATGATGCCCAAAGGAACCGTTGTGTAGGGCGTGCGAGAGCGTATCTCTTTGACGTAGGGGATACGCAGGATGATGAGCATCCAGCCGTCGTCATATTCGTAACGGGCACGCTCGTCGGTATCGCTGACGTCTTGCAAGAAATAATCGGGTATTTGGAAGCGTTCTTCCAGCTCTTGTTGGTCTTCCTCTGTTGGACAGGTCACCTGAATCCAGCAATTAGGCTGCCATTCCTCGATGGGCCTAAGTATTTCGTTGATGTTCCAGTAAGTTCTCATTTTCGCTAATCTCCATGGTTCATGGGGTCGAAGATTAGCCTCCTGGAGACTACTCTTCTACCTTTCGTTACATTTTTCCGAATGATAGTCGTCCATAAATTTTTGTTAAAAATAACCTTTTATCCGCTCTTCAGGTTTCCAAACCCTTGTTGATGGCGATGGAATCTGCCGACGGACAATGAAGTGTTTGCAAAGATAAGCAAAAAAAATGATAAAAGCGGTTGAGTGACATAAAATTATTTACCAACTGCATGGCACTTTTATTTTAACGGTATGTTGTTGAATATCAAACTTAGAGTTAGAATCGTTATTGAAACAAAAGAAAAGGTTCGTTTTTTCAGCAAATAATCTTACTTAAATAAAGGAGCCGTGTTCCAACGGTCTTCCGCTATTGGCATACCATGGGCAATCGTACTACTACGCATCGCAGATGAGGACTTCACGCTGCTGCATCATCCATCTTTTTTCTTGACAAACACCTCGCTGTGTTTGCGATATTTATCAGTAGACTGGCAACCAGTCGAAAATATGGTCAAAATGAACGAGTTTTGTAATTTATTGTTTTACAGTGTATTAGATGTATTACGGTGATTTTTAGCCCTCATGGTTGCCTGTTTTGTTCGTAAAAGCATAGCTTTTGTACCGCAATAAGCATGCTTTTAAAGCTCAATGTCATGCATTTTGCCTTTCAAAAGTGTGTATCTAGTAGCGTCATCTTGATGCTTTTGGGGAATAA
This sequence comes from Hoylesella buccalis ATCC 35310, assembly GCF_025151385.1. Taxonomy (NCBI): domain Bacteria; kingdom Pseudomonadati; phylum Bacteroidota; class Bacteroidia; order Bacteroidales; family Prevotellaceae; genus Hoylesella; species Hoylesella buccalis. Next base: position 3,087,520 of record NZ_CP102287.1, read on the forward strand.
TTGTGAGTTTTTCAGTTAAGAATTAACGTTTATACTCCCTGTAAGCCTATTGATTTTTTCTAGAAGCCCCATTCACCATGGCTGGTTTTATTGTCATCTTATCGGACAAAAAACGCGACCCCGTCTCTTCTTGGTGGTGGATGGTTCTTTTATCATCTTTATACCTAATCCAAAAAGAGACGGGGTGTTGCATACGGACTTCTTGTTATTTTACCACGACTTTGCGCGTGGTGCCATCCGATAAGTTCAGGAGATACAGGCCGCGATGCAGACCGTTGAGTTGCTTTGTGGGCATTCGCTGCCCCCGCATGTTATATATTGAAACGATTGTTACGGTGCGGTTGTCGTTGAAGGCTGACTCTATTCCAGCCGTGTTGAAATGCGGGTCGGGTAAATAGTTGAAGCTGATGAGGCCGTTGGCGTCTTTTCTAATGTTCAACACCTTATTATATAGTACATAATTGTTATCCCAGTTGGCATTGTAAAGCATCAGCGCAGGAGTGCTGTTTGCCGTCAAGCTGTCGCGTTCGCCCAAGGGATAGGTGTCGCGGTCATCGTTGCCGTAGCTGGCATCGGCCGGAACGATGGTCAGTCGTTGGTGCGTGTTGTATTGTTTCTGTTCGGTATTGTTCACTATGTTGTATGCCCACAGTTTAGCATCATAGTCAACATGAAGCACCAGCAGCCCGTTTTTGGGTAGATAGGAGTCCCATTTACTACGTCCTTTGTTCTCTAACAAATAGTATTCATCATGGTTCCGTGGGTTGTAGATAGCGTATGCCTCACCCCCTTCCAGCAGAGGTTTCATGCCGGTAACATTCTGGGGTTCATTCCCTAAGACGGTATAATCCAACCAGCCAGCGAAGTTTTTCTCATAACTGGTATAGGCGGGTGGTACCCATCCGATACCTAAAGGACCGTTGTAGCTGCCACTTGCCATGATGTCCCAGTCGCCCGTTCCATAGTTTTTAGATGCTCCGGTATCGTAAAAGTCGGGTAATCCCAGACAATGGGAAAACTCGTGACAGATAACGCCTATGCCCATGAGGGTGTTGCGTATGCGCCTTATGCCCGTTCCGGTGTAATATTCGTACAGCTCGTTGCTGCATGCGTAGGTGTTGATTCTTACCCCATCCAGCACCAGGTTCTTGCTTTTGATGTTAAATTCGTGGGGCCAGATGGTTTCTGGCTTCGCCGATGTGGCCTGTCCATAGCCGGCATAGATCACGACTATTTGGTCTACAACACCGTCATTATCCCAGTCGTAATCCCGAAAGTCAACTTTGTCGTTGACCGCTTGACAGGCTTCGACAATCATTTCAGAAACCCTCACGTCTATTTGACCGTCTTTATCTCCGCCGTAATAAGCAAGGGTATGCTTGAGTTGCACAGGCCCCATGACGTCAAAAGTGAGGTCGAACCGTCCGTTGCTTTGGTCATAAAAATAATCATGGACGCTGCCAACGCCTCCATAGTCTTTGTATCCCGACTTGTTAACGATGTCGTCGAACACTTTCTGAGGGTCATCGTCTCTGAAGGTCTTGTCGCTGAAATTTGCCAAGATGATAAGGCCTTTTTTCTTTCCCGTATACTGATTCTTGCGCATAGCGGGCAGTCTGTTTAACTGTTGCAGTCGGGTAGGAGCCTTCTCGCGAAGTGGTTCTATCTCTTGAACGGTGTGGATATTCTTTTTTTCAAAGGCTGTTCTCAGGGAAGCTTCGTGTGCCAGGATGTTGGAGGAAACCAATTTGTCCTTCTCAATCTTCGCATAGAAGAAGTTGTTGTCACGCTGGACCAGTGGAACCTGGTCGTCTGTCAGGAAATAATGCAGATGCTCATCGCCCACCATGAGTACGCGTATGGTCGAACCATCACGTTGGGTGTAGGTTCTCCACATTTTTTTCGCAGGGATGGCATGGGCTATTGTTGTTGCAATCAGCAAGCATGAAAGTAGGATGGATCTCATCTTTTTGGGTCTTTTGCGTGCAAAATTACATGTTTTTTTCCGAACTTCAAGCCATTTGTAGTGCAAAACCAACTCCGAAGATGGCTTCCCACCGACTTGCGTTGGCGTCGGAGAGGTCGTGTAGTGTTCGGCAAATCCTCCATTCGTAAATGATACAACTTACGATATTCCATCATGATGGAAGAGGTTGTGTTTTAGTGGATACAAAGAAACACAATGAAGACTGAATTTCGAGTGATGAATTCAGCCTTCATGGTGGAATGCAATAAATCTTTTAGTGGGCACCCATCACCAATCAAAAAGTTAAGGTAGTAAAGCGACAGGTATGTGACTGTTGATGCGATGAGTTGCTAATTCTAAAACTATTTGCCCTACACAGTCAGCGTGTGCGCAATGAATAGATGAGCCTTATAATTCAGGTACTCCAATTTTCTCCTTATTCTATAGTGAGACGACGGTATTTGTCATACTTCACCTGATAGCCAAGCGACAGCTTTTTAACTTCACCTGGTGCAAGCGTCAGCTTCCAGACTACCTGCCCGTTCAGCTTGTCGAGTTGTCCGCCACTTAGTTCCTGAGGCGTGACGGTGATGCTTGAATTTCTCGAAACGGGCAGTTGGTCGTAAATACTGATGACCACTTGTTCGGCTCGGGCATTGCGTAAGCTGATTTCCCAGTTCATGGTTTGCACTCTGCTGCCACCCAGAAGTCTGCGAGAGGTGTTGTTCTTGATGAGTTTTCGCTCGATGTGGATGCCGTTGTCGCGCCCCATGGCGAGGTGGAGGGTATCGCTCTGCTGGTCGGGATTGAGGATGGTTTTGCCCACATAGCTGTTGTCGAAGAACACGGTGGTTTCTCCCTGAATAAGGTTCAGCTCGTTCCAACCGGTGACATCAGCCACGAGGAAAGCGCTCTTGTCAATTTTGGGAACGCCCTTATAAGCATAGGTGGTGGGTAATTGGTATTTGCCTATCTGGCAACTCACGGGCTTGTTGTTGGAGAGAATGGTCAGCGGATGCCCTATCTCGAACTCGTATCCAAACTTGGCAGCAGTGGAACTAACATCCATGCTGTTTTCATCAGCGATGCTTTCGGCCTTCACCTCCCTGTCGGCCTTTATCACTGGAGCTGTAAATTTCACGTTCGATCTCGTGCTTTTGCTTCCAAATCCCTTGACCACCACTTCTTCCAATGCCAGTTTGCTATTCTCCATGCGGAAGTCGAGGCGGTTTCCTGTGGCTTGCTTCACTTGTGTTTCCATGCCAATGTAGCTCGCTTCCACGTTGCGATTGCCATTGGGCAACGTGAGTGTGTAGTGTCCGTCAATGTCGCTTACGGTGCCGATGGTGGTGCCTTTCACTTGGATAGTGGCGCCGATGACGGGATTGTCTTCCTCGTCGGTGATAGTGCCAGAGATGCGGTTGTTATCTATACCAAAGTCGTAGGTGGGTGCGGCGAGGTCGTAGTCGAGCCAATAAGTCTTTAGCTCAGGCGACACATTGCTGCGATTTGGATTGGCCGACGACAGTGTGACGGGCACGTTGCGCCAGTCTTCATTGGTTTGTTGTGTGATGTTGGCCTTGTAGGTGAGTTGCAGGGGAGCCGCAGTGCTGCCTGAACGGAGTTCGTAGGTGGGGTACCATGATGCCCCATTGACGTAGTAGACAAAGGTGAAGTTGGTATTAGAAACTCGTGGAGCGTCAACCTTGACATCAATCACGGTGAGCCGTTTGGCATTGAGTCCGGCGAGGGAGTCTATGACTTCTTGCTGCTTTTCCACATTGTGGTTGGCCTGCTGCTCTTCTTCGTCGAGACCGATGAGCCGCTTGTTGATGGCCATGGTTTCGTCATAATAATATTGGTTGAGCTGTTTGATGGCTTCGAGGGGTGTCGCAACGGTGCGTGCAGCTGTGGAACTGTTGGTTTTCACCATCTCCAATTGCGACTTCATCACCGTTCGCTTGGCTTTCACCTCAGCCAGGCGGTTGCGTGCTTTCTTCATCGCAGCTTCGGCAGTGCGCAGCTGTCCGGAAAGCATGGCACTGTCGGGACGAATGTATCGCTGACTGACGCCAAGTATTGTCACATTGCCTCCTGCCTTGACCTGTATGCTGTTGGCGTCTATGTAGGGTGATAGTCCCGTGAAACTGAGCGTTTGTTCGCCAGCTTGCAGGACCACTTGTTTGTGACGGTATACCTGTGCGCCTTTTGAAAAGATGGTTACCTTGTCGAGATTGGGTATCATCCGGCCTTGTGCCGATGCGTCTATGGACAAGACAGTAAGGAACAATAAGAGAATAAAGGTCTTGGTTTTCATCGCTTTCCGTTTGATGTTGTTACTTCGCAAAAGTAGAGAAAAAAAACAAATCGAGACATATTTACTGAGAAAAGTTTTTATGTTTGGAACGCAAAAAGCCACGACTTGTGGAAAAGTTAGACATTCGTGTGTTGTCTCAGACGTATACTTCAAAAGGCGATAGCTGCGGCCATAGACAGAAACAAATATGTCGCAAGTAGTGAACTTTTGTAAGATTTATTTGATAGTTTCAACTTTTTTTGTAACTTTGAGGATGATTATGAGCAACTAAACGGATGATTAAATTATTGAAAGGTATTATTATCGTGATTTTAAGTACGCTATTTGCAAGCTGTTCCAGTCATCGAGGAATCGAGTCTGTGACAGTAGACGAGTTTGAAAACGCTCTCTACGACGGACATGTACAATTGCTGGATGTACGTTCAGTAGAAGAGTATGCGCAAGGACATATCGCCAATGCCGAAAATATAGACGTGCAGCAGCCTGACTTTATTGACAAGGCGCAGGCAATGTTGGATCACACTAATCCGGTGTATGTCTATTGTCGTTCGGGCAAACGCAGCATGTTGGCCGCTCAACAACTAGTCAAGGCAGGCTTTAAGGTGGTTAATCTCCGTGACGGAATTATGGGTTGGGAAGACGCAGGCAAACCTGTTCTTCCCTAAAGGGACGGCTGCTGAATGAGATGGGTGTTGTTCTGGCTACAGAGTTTCATTCATCTTGCAAGATGGCCTTAACCTGGTTCTTCTTTAACCGTCTGGCCATGTAACTGATGGTCGCATGGAACGGAAGTAAAAGAAATTTGTATTAATTTAAAAAATAAAGATTATGTTTGGACTTATTGGATCAATTATTATTGGATGTTTGGCTGGTTTTATCGCCGGTAAGATTATGCGTGGTGGCGGTTTCGGCTTTTGGATGAATCTGTTGCTGGGTATCATTGGTGGTGTTGTAGGTGGCTGGACGTTGAGCCTGTTGAATATCTCTTGGGGTGGAACCATTGGCTCTTTAGGAACAGCTGTAGTGGGTGCCGTCTTAGTACTTTGGATAGCATCACTGTTTAGAAAGTCATAATAAATGCTGTTAACAACAACTCCTACTGTTGAAGGGCGAAAAATCCTGGAGTACAAGGGCATCGTAACGGGCGAAACCATTATTGGTGCCAATGTTTTGAAGGATTTCTTTGCCGGTATACGCGACGTCATTGGCGGCCGTAGCAATGCTTATGAGAAGGTACTTCGTGAGGCGAAGGATACTTCTTTGCACGAGATGCAAGAACGAGCTGAGGCTTTGGGCGCGAATGCAGTCGTGGGTATTGACATCGATTATGAAACCATTGGACAGTCTGGGAGTATGCTAATGGTGGCAGTAAGCGGAACAGCGGTGCTCATTTAGCGCCGCTTTTCCCGTTGCTCTTGCCTCTCTTGCTCGCGTAACGTTTCGCGGTAGGCCTTTTCTATAGGGTCTTCTGCGGCATCTATCTTGCGAAATGCCTCTTTCAACTGCCTGAGGTGTTTCATGTCTCTCTTCTTCCTAAAGTCGAGCATCTTGGCTAAATCGAACTCAAAGAAGCCATGGGGTGCGTCATGGTCTGGTGGTAAGTAGGGGCGATTGGCCTTCAGACTGTCAATATTTTGCATGTGCTTTCCCCAAATAGTCACTTCGTCAATACTGTATGTTGCAGGGAAAAGGAAGACTGTGTCTTTCCTAATTTCTTCTGCAGAGAGTGTTTCTTTCAGGTAGTTGCGTTTGTAGAAAGTGGCACTCTTTGTATTGTAAGGTAAGGATATTAGTCCTCTGTAGGTGGTTTTTCCAACAAATTTGCCATTTGCATGCACCTCCACGTCGCGGATAGGGATGCGGGTAATGGCATCACACACCAAACATTGCTGTGCCAGGAGCTTCATTACGCCAAGCAATAATGCGGTGGCTAAAACAAAAATCCGTCGCAGAATGATGGTATGAGGTAAGTAAGTGTTAGTGGACATCTTACATTTTGTTGGTAGTCATTATACATTTTACCAGTAGTCACCCAACATTTTGTAGGTGGACATCTTACATCTTACCTTTCTTGATCGTTGGTTGAAGATGGGTTTAAGCGTGTTTGGCCGCATCCAAAAGCTGTTCCCAGACTGCACAAAACTCGGTCATTTGATGGAAAAGCAGGTCGGCACCTTCTTTTCTAAGGATGCTGTCGGGTAGGGGACCACTGTTGATGGCTACCGTAAAGATTTGAGCCGACACGCCTGCTCGTATGCCCATAGGGGCATTCTCCACCACGATTCCTTCCCAAGGCTGATGGTTTCCCGTCAATTGTAAGCCCTTCAAATACGGGTCGGGCGCAGGTTTTCCGTGCTTGATGTTATAGGCTGTGACAATATTCTCTTCAGATACGAATTGGTGGAAATCGTTTACAAGCCGTTTAATCAGCTGCTTTTGCGCACTACCTGTCACAATGCCAATGCTCAATCCGCTCTTCTTTATCTTGCTCATGAGGTCGAGTACCCCGTCAAAAATGGGTGCTTCGGGCATTTGATGAAACAGTCTGCCTTTCTCATCGTACATCTTTTGCGCCTCTTCTTCCGAGATGTCACGACCTTGTTGTTGCTTAACCATCATTCTGATGGTGTCTACACCCTTCATTCCTTCAGTGGCATACACATCATCTTCGGTCATGTCAAGACCGAAACTCTTCATCGATTCTTTCCACGCAACGGCGTGATGAGGCATTGAATTGTACAGCACACCGTCCATATCAAAAAGCACGACTTTGGGTTGGAACGCCGCAAAGTCATGCTTTCTCAAATAATCATGTATTTCGTTTTCAAACATTCAATCTTATTTTTCGTTTGCCAAACGCTCTTGTATAGCCTTGCTTTCAGCTTCGTAGCCAGGCTTGTTGAGCAAGGCAAACATGTTCTTCTTGTACGCTTCCACGCCAGGTTGGTTGAAAGGATTCACGCCCAAGAGGTTTCCGCTGATGCCACAGGCTATCTCGAAGAAGTAAAGTAGCTGGCCGATGTAATACTCATTCAGTTCTGGAAGGCTGATGCGGATGTTGGGAACGCCACCGTCAACGTGCGCCAGTCGTGTACCCAGCTCGGCCATCTTGTTCACTTCGTCCACTCGTTTACCTGCCAAGAAGTTCAAACCGTCCAGATTTTCCTCATCTTTGGGGAACAACATCTTCTTGTTGGGCTGCTCAACACTGATCACAGTTTCAAAGATTGAACGCTCGCCCTCTTGTATCCACTGTCCCATGGAGTGCAAATCGGTGGTGAAATCGCATGCGGCAGGATAAATACCCAGATGGTCTTTTCCTTCACTCTCACCGTAAAGTTGTTTCCACCATTCACCGATGAAGTGCAGTTTAGGCTGGAAGTTGACGATAATCTCAATCTTCTTGCCCATTTCGCGATACATCGCATGACGCACAACAGCGTACTGTGCGGCTATGTTCTCATGCAAAGTCACGTCTTTCCCCGTAGCCTTTTCCATGTCGGCAGCACCCTGTACCAAAGCTTTAATATCGAAACCAGCGCAGGCAATGGGCAGTAATCCAACGGGAGTGAGTACGGAGAAGCGACCGCCTACATTGTCAGGAATGACAAAACTCTTGTATCCCTCTTTGTCGGCGCATGTGCGTGCGGCACCTTTTTTTGCATCAGTGATGGCCACAATCACGTCTTTAGCCTCTTCTTTGCCACGTTGTGCCTCGCATTGTTTCTTCAACAAGCGGAACGTAAGAGCCGTTTCTGTTGTGGTACCCGATTTAGATATGTTGATGACACCAAACTTTTTGTCCTTCAAGTAATCAGTGAGTTCTGCCAAATAGTCCTCGCCAATGTTGTTTCCTGCAAAGAGAATGGTAGGATTCTTCTTATTGTTTACCAGCCAAGCGAATGAGTTTCCCAAGGCCTCTATCACGGCACGAGCGCCCAAGTAGCTTCCGCCAATACCGGCAACCACTACCACTTCGCACTTTTCGCGTAAGGTGTTGGCGCATGCCTGTACTTCGTCAAGAAACGCAGGTGTGATGGAAGAAGGCAAATGTAACCATCCTAAGAAATCGTTTCCTGGACAAGTGCCGTTTTCAAGCGCTTCTTGTACGGCTTTTACCTTTTCTTCATAGGCCTGTATTGTGCCAGGTTTCAAGAACTGAGTGGCTTTTGTGATGTCTAAACTAATACTTTTCATCTTCAAGTTATCTAAATGAATCTGTTAATAATTTGATTTCTATTTGCGGACTGATGTGCTCGTACAAAATGTTGTACACAGCATCTAAAATCGGCATGTTCACGTGCATGTGCCGATTGATCTCTTTCATGCACTTGGTTCCGAAATATCCTTCGGCAATCATCTCCATTTCAATCTGCGCGCTTTTCACCGAATATCCCTTGCCAATCATGGTGCCGAAGGTGCGGTTGCGCGAGAAATTGGAGTACGATGTCACCAATAAATCTCCCAAATAAACCGAGTCGTATGCACTGCGTTCAATGGGATGGACGGCTGTGAGGAACCGAGACATCTCCTGAACCGCATTCGCAATGAGCACGGCTTGGAAGTTGTCACCGTACTTCAGTCCACTGCAAATGCCCGAAGCGATGGCGTAAACGTTCTTCAGAACCGACGAATATTCGATGCCAATCACGTCCGATGAGGTCTTGGTCTTGATGACATCGCTGGCAATGAATTCGGCAAACGACTCCGCTTTCTGTATGTCGGCGCAGCCGATGGTAAGGTAAGACAAGCGATCCATGGCCACTTCCTCTGCATGCGACGGCCCTCCAATCACGGCTAAGTTCTCGTATGGCACGTCAAACACTTGGTGGAAATACTCTGAACACACTAAGTTTTCATCGGGAACAATACCCTTGATGGCGGTGATGATGAACTTGTCGCGCAGACGGGTCTTGAGTTTCCGCAGGTGGCTCTTGAAGTAGGGTGACGGTGTCACAAAGACCAGCGTGTCGTAGGCACCGGTAATGGTGTTGATGTCCGATGAGAAAAATATCTCATCGGTGTTGAAACGCACGCTTGTCAGATAGGCGGGATTGTGTCCCAGACGCTTAAAATCCTCGATGCGGTCGTCTCTACGCATGTACCATCCAATGTGATGAGCATGGCTCACCACGATTTTGGCGATGGCTGTGGCCCAACTTCCGCCCCCGATGATTGCTATCTTGCCGCAGTTGTAATTCATAATTCTTAATTCATAATTCATCCTGATTGTTCACAAGTCATGATTCTTCTTTTCTCAATCCAATTGATCGTTAGCGAGAAGCTTCATCCTGATTGCTCACAAGTCATGATTCTCCTTTTTCTCAATCCAATTGATAGTTAGCGAGAAGCGTGTGAATCATGAATTGTGCATGATGAATTATTTCTGACTGTTGTCAATCCATTGTTGGAATTGTTCAACCTTCGGATTGTCGTAGCCCAATTTATATTTCTTGTTCACCCCGCAAACATTCATTTGCAAGGCCTGTGCCTTTACCTGCGCGATGTCCGAAATCAGGTTGTATCCTGCCTTTCTGAACACAGGAACCCACTGCTCCGGAACGCCGATGGCTGCCCATTCTTCCACCGTACTCTGCGGTATTTTCTTCTCAGGTTTCATTTGTGGGAAGAACAGCACTTCCTGTATGAACGTCTTTCCGGTCATCAACATCACCAAACGGTCGATGCCAATGCCGATACCCGACGTGGGAGGCATGCCATATTGCAGCGCGCGCAGGAAGTCTTGGTCGATAATCATGGCCTCGTCGTCACCCTTGTCAGCCAATTTCATTTGCTCCTTGAAACGCTCTTCTTGGTCGATAGGGTCGTTCAATTCAGAGTAGGCATTCGCCAATTCCTTGCCGTTCACCATCAGTTCAAAGCGTTCTGTCAGTCCTGGTTTGCTTCGGTGCATCTTGGTAAGCGGTGACATTTCCACGGGGTAATCTGTGATGAACGTGGGTTGAATGAATGTTCCTTCGCAGAACTCGCCAAATATTTCGTCAATCAACTTGCCTTTACCCATGCTCTCATCCACCTCCATGTCGAGCTTTTTGCAGATTTCTCTTATCTCGTCTTCAGTCTTTTCGTTGAGGTCATAGCCCGTCTTTTCTTTGATGGCATCCAGAATGGGCAAGCGTCGGTAAGGAGCTTTGAAGCTGATTGTCTGTCCGTCAATCTCCCGTTCGGCACTACCGTTGACCGCAATACAAATGGTTTCCAGCAGTTTTTCAGTAAACGCCATCATCCAGTTGTAGTCTTTGTACTGCACATACAATTCCATGCAAGTGAATTCTGGATTGTGATTGCGATCCATTCCCTCGTTACGGAAGTTCTTGCCGATTTCATACACGCCTTCAAACCCGCCCACTATCAGTCGTTTTAAGTACAGTTCGGTGGCGATGCGCATGTACATGTCGGTGTTCAGCGCATTGAAGTGTGTGATAAATGGGCGTGCGCTAGCACCACCGGCAATGGCCTGCAGGGTAGGAGTCTCCACCTCTGTGTAGCCAGCCTCGTCCAGTACCTTACGCATGGTGCGCAACACCGTAGCACGTTGCAAAAACGTATCTTTCACGCCATCGTTGACAATCAGGTCGACATAGCGTTGGCGATAGCGCAATTCAGGGTCGTCAAACTTGTCGTAGGCCACTCCGTCTTTGTATTTCACGATAGGCAGGGGTTTTAAGGCCTTGCTCAACAGAGTTAAACTTTGTGCGTGTACCGATATTTCACCTGTTTGAGTTTTGAACACAAAGCCCTTGATGCCAATGACATCGCCAATGTCCAACAGGCGTTTGAACACCACGTTGTACAAATCTTTGTTCTCATCGGGGCAGATGTCATCGCGCGTAACGTACACTTGTATTCGGCCTTTGGAGTCTTGCAATTCTACAAAACTGGCCTTGCCCATCACGCGTCGTGTCATCATGCGGCCTGCTATCACCACTTCTCGCTTTTCCTCACCGTCTTGATAGTCAGCTTTTATCTCTGTGCTGAACGCGTTGGTAGGAAACTCTGCGGCAGGATAAGGGTCGATGCCCATATTTCGTAACTCTTGGAGACTTTGTCTGCGACCAATCTCCTGTTCACTCAATTCTAAGATGTTCATATATGATAAAATAGCTATTTTTTCCCGATTCTGATGGATAGAGCCCGCCAAAAGCATTCAAGACAGTTTGCTTTGTTAAGGCGCAGCCTATTTTATGCAAAAACAGTGCAAGCCGAAGACAAAGAAAGCTTGTTTACTTTGTTGAGGCGCAGCCTATTTTATGCAAAAGTACGAAATTAATCTGAATGTGCCTACCTTTTCATATTTTTTATAATTGCGTGACAAGTAGGATGCTATTTTGTGCCGCTGCACACGATCCGCCATCATTGTTTTCAACAACGAATTTAAGGACTCAACAAATCAAAGGGGCAATGTTCCAGATGAAGATTCGTGCCATTACACACCAAAAAATGTTGGATATTTTCATCGTTTTAAGCCCTAAAAATGGCACTTGAAAATTGATGAAATAGAAAAAATCGATAGGCTGGAAGGAAGCAAACATCCGATTGATTTGTTATCAATATCCACTTTTCTCCTTAAAACAATGACTTTGGTGGTCAATCAGCAACACTTTGGCGGTCAATCTACATGAGTTTGTGCTTCAAAAGCATGTGAATTACGCACTAAAAGCAATGCTCTTGGCTGGGAATTGTTTCCAATTTGAATGCTAAAAGTGGCTGTAAAAGATATAACTCGCTGTTTGTTAGCTGCTTATGAAAGTTGCTCATATTTGGCGTATTTGCACCAAAAGGTAGGTTGGTTTGCAAATACGCCAAATATGAAGCGGTGTGTTGTTAAGAAAATTACACCTCAGGAACATCTTTGAGGCTGTCCGCAATCTCTTCATCAGTGATGCTGTAATTGCGCAAGTCGCCCCTCAAATAACTGTCGTATGCCGTCATGTCGATGAGTCCATGGCCCGAGAGATTAAAGAGAATCACCTTCTCTTCACCACTCTCTTTGCACTTTTGTGCCTCACGAATGGTGGCAGCGATGGCATGGCAGCTCTCTGGAGCCGGGATAATGCCTTCGGTTCGAGAGAAAAGAATACCGGCATCGAATGCCTCCAGCTGTGGAATGTCCACGCCATGCATCAGCTTGTCTTTTGCCAATTGTGAGATAATCATGCCCGCACCATGATAGCGTAAACCGCCGGCATGAATGTTTGCGGGCTTAAAGTCGTGTCCCAGCGTGTACATGGGCAACAGGGGCGTGTAGCCAGCCTCGTCGCCAAAGTCGTATTCAAACTTGCCTCGGGTTAGTTTTGGACAGCTGCTGGGCTCGGCAGCAATGTATTCTGTTTTCTTTCCTTCCAAGATGTTATGCCGCATGAAGGGGAAGGTCAGTCCACCAAAGTTGCTTCCACCACCGAAACAAGCAATCACGACGTCGGGATATTCGCCCGCCATCTCCATTTGTTTCTCTGCTTCCAAGCCGATAACAGTTTGATGTAGAGCCACATGGTTAAGCACCGAGCCCAGCGTGTACTTGCAGTTGGGTGTGGTAGTGGCCAGTTCGATGGCCTCAGAGATAGCTGTTCCGAGGCTTCCCTGATGGTGAGGATCGCGCGTGATGATGTCCTTTCCGGCGCGTGTTGACATCGATGGCGAGCCTTCCACGGTGGCTCCGAAGGTTCGCATGATACTACTGCGGTAGGGTTTTTGCTGCATCGAAATCTTTACTTGGTACACGGCAGCTTCCAATCCGAAGATTTTTGCCGCATAACTCAAGGCTGCTCCCCACTGTCCGGCACCCGTCTCGGTGGTAACGTTCGTGGTACCTTCCTGCTTACAGTAGTAGCATTGGGCAAGAGCCGAGTTGAGTTTGTGCGAGCCAAGCGGGTTCACACTCTCGTTTTTGAAATAAATATGTGCCGGTGTGTCCAAGGCTTTCTCCAGCGCATAGGCACGAACCAATGGGGTAGAGCGGTAGTATTTGTACTTGTCCAGCACCGCTTCGGGGATGTCAATCCATCGGTTTTCGGTATCAAGTTCTTGCTTGGAGCATTCTAAGCTGAAGATGTGCGACAAGTCTTCTGCCGTAACTGGCTGCTTGGTCTTTGGGTTTAGCGGCGGCAAGGGCTTGTTCACCATGTCGGCTTGTATGTTGTACCACTGTGTAGGAATATCGTTTTCCTGAAGTATGAATTTCTTTTGTTTGTTCAGCATTGTTGTCTTTTTTTTGTTGGGTTGATGATTCAGATGGCCCGAAATAGGCCGATAAGCCTGGTTTTGTCACCAACAAAGGTAAGAAAAAGATTGCATTTGTGGGTCAATACATGCGAGATTTGTTAACTTTGCATGAAAAACATGACGATTGTTCTTACGTTATTAGGCTATTTTGCGGCCTTGTTGTTACTGAGTAGGATGACGACAAGGCATGCCACAAACGATACTTTTTATCGCGGAAACCGACAGTCGCCCTGGTATTTGGTGGCCTTTGGCATGATAGGTGCGTCGGTTTCGGGTGTCACCTTCGTGTCTGTGCCGGGCATGGTCAATACCATTGGTATGACTTACCTGCAAACTTGTCTGGGCTTTGTGCTGGGTTATGTGGCGGTGGCCTTTGTGTTGTTGCCCATTTACTATCGTCTGAATCTCACCACAATTTACACTTATTTGCAACAACGCTTGGGAACTCGTTCGTATAAAACGGGTGCTTGGTTCTTTTTGTTGTCCAAAATGTCGGGTTCGGCGGTTAAGTTTTATGTGGTGTGCATGCTCTTACAGCGGTTTGTACTTGATGCCATCGGGGTGCCTTTCATGGTCACTGCGTTGGTTTTGGTGTCGCTTATATGGCTGTATACGCGGCGCGGAGGCATCAAGACCTTGGTTTGGACGGATACGTTTCAAACCTTTTGCATGTTCGCGGCGCTCATTTTCATCATCGTGCAGGTGATGTTCATACTTGACATGAATGTCGTTGAGGCGGTGAATGCCATCGCACAGGATGACAGAAGTCGCATCTTCGTGTTTGATGATTGGCTGTCTAAACAGAATTTTTGGAAGCAATTTGTGAGTGGTATCTTTATCGTTATCGTGATGACGGGGCTCGATCAGGACATGATGCAGAAGAATTTGACGTGCAAAACCTTGAGAGAGGCACAGAAAGACATGTGTACTTACGGACTTGCCTTCGTGCCTGTCAACCTGTTGTTCTTGGCGTTAGGTGTGCTGTTGTCTATGTTGGCCGCGCAACAGGGTGTGCCTCTGCCGTCCACAGGCGATGAGTTGTTGCCCATGTTTGCAGCGACGGGCGAGTTGGGAACCATGGTGGTGATGTTCTTTACCATTGGCATTGTGGCGACATCGTTCAGTAGTGCCGACTCTGCCTTGACGGCTTTGACCACCACTTACTGTGTGGACATTTGTCAAAAGCCTGCGGATGAGCGGCTCAGACATCGTGTTCATGCCGCCATGGGCGTAGTGTTTGTCTTGTTCATCTTGATGTTCAGGGTGTTCAACTCGACCAATTTGATAGATGCTATCTATATATTGGTATCGTATACCTATGGACCTTTGTTGGGATTGTTTGCGTTTGGACTGCTCACGAAGTACCGTGTAAACGACCGATGGGTACCCTATTTAGCCATTGCCGCACCCGTGTTGTGCTATGTGTTGGATGCCGTTGCACAGCATTTGTGGCACTATCATTTTGGTTACGAATTGCTCTTGCTCAACGGGGCATTGACCTTTGCTGGATTGTTGGTGACAAGGAAGAAAGAAGTACATTGAACTTTGAGCTTTGAACATTGAACTTTGAGGTTTCTATGTGTGAGTTTATAAACTATCAACTCGTAAACTCGTCAACTTGTAAACTTGTCAACTATAACTCAATACCACTGCACTGCATTGCTGTAGCCGCTGCGTTTATCGTATTTCAGTGCGTCTGTCAGGGTGGCAGCGTTGGCCCTAAACGTGAAATTATAGCTGGTATAAGGGGCCAACACCACGGAGCAGCTCATGTTGAAGCAGTGGAGATCGCGCTGAAGTGATGCCGTTGTCATCGACATGGCATGGTTCTCGAAGTCGTAACCCGATGAGAAGCTGATGTTCCACCCATCGCTAATGCGAACATTACCGCTGACATTAAGGGTCTGAGTGAACTTGTAGGGATAGCGCATGGTCTTATAATTGAACTTTTTAAGGTCCTTATTCTCACTCATGGTGATACCATAACCGAAGGTGAGTGACCAAGGTATCTTGAACGCCATGTAGCCATCGTCATCGGTTTCGGCCTTACCAGCCTTTTGTTTCTTCTTCGCTCCATGCTGCCCCTCAATCATATTGTCATCAATGTTGCTCTCTATGTCGGTGTCACGTCCTTCAATATCGTTTTTGTTTTGTTCGTCTTCATCCTCGTCATCATGGCTGCCAGTGAAGAGTTTTTTCAGCTTTTCGGGCGTCAGCGTGTAGGAGATGTTTTGCGACATGCCTTGGAAACGACCGAAACGGCCCATTCCCCATTCCGTATGATTGCCCTCGTAGGGTCTGCCATTCTCATCCAATTCATAGGCATACGATGCAAAGCGCGCGTTGAGGTTGAAGGTGTAGTTCTTCCACCACTTCAATCTGATGCGCATATTCAGGTCGCTCAACGGTTTTTCTTTAGCCGCCATGTTATACGACATCGATAATCCCAACTCGTCAATGATACTCACTTTCTTCATTCCCGTTGAGTCTTTGTCGCTCTTAACCTTCATTTCGACGTTGTTGCCCAGGTCGAATGATATGTTTCCGCTGCGTCCTCTGCCCGGTACAGAGTACATGCCATTTTCGTAAGGAGAATATCCTACGAGCGACACATTGCCGTCGGCATCGGTCTTTTGATAGTAATCGTAATAGCCATAGCGTCGCGCACCGAAGTCAGGAGCATAGCTGAAAGAAACGGAAGGGGTTAAGACGTGGCGGATGGCTTGCACCTTGTCACCGAATATCTTGCGGTTTGGGATGAACATACCATAGAGCTTGGTAGACATACCCAAGTTGAGTGACCAGTTATAGACGTTGTGAAAGCCGTATGTGGTGTCGTTCACAACCTTTTGAGAGGCTGCGTCCCACGACCGATGTATCTTGCTTGAGTACATGCGGTCGGTGAAATTGAACGACGGATTGACGTTGAGATAGTCGAAAAGTGTGAAGTTGGCATTGACAGGAATGTCGTGCTGGAAACCGTTTCTCCAGTCTTTGATGAGGTTCGACTTGAACAATTTGTCCTCTTTTGTTTGGATAGAGTTGGAGAAACGGCCCGTGTAGCTTACGGCAATCTTCTCGTACCAACGCTCATTGCCCACCACATGCTTGCGTTTGAAGGGATAGAAGCGGCTGATGCTGATGTTCAGGTCGGGCATTGTCAGGGCGATGGACGAGTCGCGCATGTTCTGCGAAAGGTTCATCGAGCTGCTCAGTGACAAGCCAATGCTTGAGAAAGTGGTGCTCCAACTCACAGAAGATGTACGGGTACTTTGTGTGAGTGCCTGCGGATTGTACAAGCTCGTCAGGTTGTTGCGCTCGTAACTGGAGGAGGCGAAGTTAACACTTGCTGATAACGAGCTAAAGGGATTGGCCTTTGGGTCTTGTCGGTGGCTCCATTGTATCTTGTAACTTTGCTGCCGGGAGAAGTCAGGTAGACCCTTGTCACCCGTCTTTGAATCCTGGTAACTGAGAAATATACTGCCGCTATAGCGATATCTTTTATTGTAATTGCTGGCCAGCGAAACGCCCCAAGAACCCTTGGTGTAGATTTCGCCAAGCAGCTTCAAGTCGATTTTGTCACTGATGGCAAAATAATACCCGCCGTCCCTAAGATAGAAACCACGATCCATCTCATCGCCGTAAGACGGCATGATGAAGCCTGATGAATAGCTCTTGGTGAAGGGGAAGAAACCGTATGGAACGGCAATAGGAAGCGGAACGTCGGCCACTACCAAATGGGCAGGACCGAAAACCACGTCCTTGCCTGGGCGTACCTTGCCTCTTGATAGTGCGATATAGAAGTCGGGATGCTTCTTATCGCAGGTGGTATATCGGCCGTGTTCCATGTACACTACGCCCGATGAGTCGCGCTTTGACCGCTCACTGCGCAAGAATCCCTCTTCTTGTTGGGTGTAAACGTTGTTGATGAGGCCCTTCTTGGTCTTGAAATTGAACGCCATGGTGTCGCTTTCGTACGAATCTTGCCCCAATTTGAACACGGGAGTGCCTTCCAATGCTTTGGTTGTAGTGTCTTTAATGGCACCAGTTGCGTGCACCAGGTTGCTGTCCATGCTCATGTATATCTTCTCACTCTTGAGGTCCATGTTCTCGTATTTCACGGTAGACGAGCCGTAGAGGTGCGTGGTCTTGCTCTTTGCATTATACACCAGCGAATCTTCTGCGGTATATTCTACCGGTGCGTCGATGCCGTTCGCCCTCCTTCTGTTGAGCGAGTCGAGCCGAATCGAGTCGTCAATCAGTTGATTATGCTTGCGGATGGCCAACTGGAGCGAGTCTAATAGGGTGGTGTCGGCGGCAACGGAGTCAGGGAGTTTGTCGAGTGTGGAATCGCGCTTAATTGATAACAAGGTGTCGCCCACACCCAGCGTGTCACGTTGTTGCGTTTGTTGCCTGGCGTATGAATCAAACCTGTTCATGTCTGCCATGACGAAGGCAAAGATGAACAGCAGCAGAACTATAACCGACGGAGTTCTCATTTAATGTGCAAAATTACATAAATAAGAACGAATTGATATACAATTTTTTATTTTTAACTTAACACATCGTGCTAAACATGCGCTTTGATTGCTTTTCTTCTTGTGCGCAACCTTTTGTTGGCTTCTGTCCAAAAAAATGATAAAAAAACGATGATTGCAAAGTTGTGAACTAGAAAAAGCGGTCATGTTTTCAGGCCGAAAAAACGTATTTTGGGAGCTGCGAAATAGACTTTTTCTGCCAAAAATAGGGTGATAACCACCCTATTCACGTCACTTGGCACCATTATCTCTTTGTAATTGGGCATCAAAGCCATACGGTTAACCACTCAATAGCATACATATTGGGGATCAAAAGCAATGTTATTGGCGTGAAGTGGCATGGGGAAAACGTGCAAAAACTGATTGTTTTCGTGTAAGTGTATGACTACTAATTAGATACAAAACATGCGCATAACTCGCATATTTGCAGCCACCAGTATGCTTGTTTGAAAAAACGGCCGTATTTAAGAGGGTGTTGTAAAAGAAAATGACAGCAGTTGCGATGCTCGATGTTGTATGGAGTGGGTGGCGATTATTCGAACAGTTGCATCCATCTGGTAAATCTCTGCGCTCCCTCTTTTCCGAATCTTTCGAGGCTCTTCAGTGCCTGTTCGGGCGTTCTCACACGATCGAGGTGCGTTTTGGAGTAGAACTTGTCGGCATAACAAATCACCTGTTCCTCCATGGTCTCGGGCAAAAAGTCTTGGTGGGGTAGGGGCAGGTGCTGGTCAATGATGTTCTGCAAGGCGATTCCGGCACCCGTATGGCGTTCGCAAACCCGCGCGTGTTGGGGGAAACCAGCCGCGCGCAGCATGTCTGCCCCGATGATGCCATGCTTGATATACGGTTCAGTACCAAAGCATTCGATGCCCGGTGCATCACATTTTACGATGCCGATGTCATGCAACATAGCCGCCTCTTCGATGAAGGTGCGGTCGAGTTTCAGCTCCGGATGCTTGTCGACAATTTGCAATGCCCTGCGGGTTACGCATTCGCTGTGCGTCAAGAGGATGTCCCGCACCTTGCTTCCTTGCGGGTAATACTGATTGATGATGGCTAAATAGTCCATGAAAAAGCGTTTTAATCATTAAAAAAACTCATCTTCAGGCATGAAAGTACCCGAAGATGAGTTGTATTTTGTTAGGCTTTAAAACAAAATCATCAAGCTTGTGGGCGTTCGATGTAAGCAATCACGTCACCCTTGTTCAGCTTGCTTCCCTGCTTGGCGTTAATCTCAACCAACTTACCTCCTAAGGCCGCAGGTATCTCTACGAACTCGCCCCATGGTGCTTGTATGTAACAGAGTTTGTCGCCTTCGTCGTACTCTTTGCCGATATACGGCTCAACAGAAGGAGCACATTCGCCGTCACCATTGAACTCCCAGAACACTTGTCCCTTGACCGGAGCCACAATCGCGTCAGCTTTTGCGTGCTTGAATGCGGTGAGTTCTTCTTTCGACACCTTGCTGCCGAGTTTCGCATCCTTCGCCTTTTGCAGGTCAGCCAAGAAGTTTTTCTTCGCTTGTCCGCTCTTGTAATTGCGATATTGCTCGGGGTGCATGGCCAATTCGAACAGCTCTTCATCGTCTTTGCCAAAGTCCCAACCGTTTTCCTTCATTTCTTTCTTGAAGTCATCCAAGTTGTTTTCCAACAAAGTATGTGGGTCGGCATCGGTAAATTCGTAACCCTTTTCCTTCGCAAGGTCAACTAATACTTGGTCAACCTTGCCGGGTACTTTGCCGCTCTTGCCCAGAATCATGCCCCACATCGAGTCGTCCATCATCACGAATCTGCCCTTGCCTTGCTCCATGGTCAACAGGTTCATCAGTGCTATGTTCTTGGTATACTGTGAGAAAGGTGTCACCAGGGGTGGATAACCCACGCGAGGCCAAACGTATGCCACCTCATTAAACAGCTTGATGAGCATGTCGTCGGTGGAAAGTTCTTCCTCTCCTTTCTTCTTGCGGATGTTGTTAATGGTGCCATGAATGCCGGCCAGGTCGGTCATCATACTGCCCATCATGCCACCAGGCAAGCCACAGCCCAGCAACAGTGAGCTCATGAACTTGTTTTGTGGATTGATAAAGTAGCCCAACCAGTCGTCAATAAACTCTTGAGTCAATGCACGAGCCTTCATGTAAGCATCCATGTTGATGTCTGGAACATCGAAACCAGCCGTCTTCAGCATGCTCTGCACGGAGATAACGTCAGGGTGTACCTTGCCCCATGATAGGGGTTCGATGGCCACATCCAAGATGTCGATGCCGTTTTTGGCCACCTCTAACATTGATGCCATCGACAGTCCAGGACCCGAGTGACCGTGGTATTCGAGGATAATCTCTGGATGTTTGTCTTTTATTATCTTGGTTAACTGTCCCAAGAACGTAGGCTGACCGATGCCGGCCATGTCTTTTAGGCAGATTTCTTCTGCGCCAGCTTCAATCAAAGTGTCGGCAATGTTGGCGTAATATTCCAGCGTATGGATGGGAGAGGTGGTGATACACAGGGTTCCCTGTGGCGTCATGCCGGCCTCTTTTGCCCACTTGATGCTTGGAATGATGTTGCGAACATCGTTCAAACCATCGAATATACGCGGGATGTCCACGCCTTGGGCATGTTTCACCTTGTACATCAGGGCGCGCACATCATCGGGTACGGGATACATGCGCAATGCATTCAATCCACGATCGAGCATGTGTGTCTTGATGCCCACTTTGTTAAAGGGTGCGCAGAAGGCGCGGACAGCATCGTTAGGGTTCTCGCCTGCCAGCAAATTTACTTGTTCAAAAGCGCCTCCGTTGGTTTCTACACGAGCAAAACAGCCCATTTCTATAATGACTGGAGCAATGCGTTCTAATTGATCTTTGCGTGGCTGAAACTTACCGGAAGATTGCCACATGTCTCTATAAATGAGACTAAACTGTATTTTTTTCTTCATAATTTTCTCCTTATCAACCTTTACACGGTGTGGCAAAATTAAGCAAAAAAAATCAATTTGTCCATGACCTTGTTGCTTTTTTAAGATTTATAGGCATTCAAGTTAGTAAACATAAAAAGCCGATATGCAGGGCTTTTGGCTCGCACATCGGCTCTCTAAGAGGTTTGATGTCATGGAATAATGTGGATTCTTCCATGAATCTAACTATTTTTACGAATCAGTTTTGCTTCTGTTACTTCGTTGGAACTTCTTCCAACACTTTCTTCAACAGGTTCCAGAAAGGCTCTACCGTGCTGATAAGGCAACGCTCTGTTGAAGTGTGCGGACTGCGAATGGTGGGGCCGAACGATACAACGTCCAGGTGAGGGTATTTACCTAAGATGATGGAACACTCCAAACCGGCATGGTCTACCTGTACGATACCTTCTTCATTGTTTTGCTCTTTGTACAGTTTCATCAGCAAATCGAGCACCTCACTGTCAGGATTTGGATCCCATCCGCCATAACTTCCGCTGAAAGTTACTTTCATTCCAGCCATGTTGAAACAGCTTTGCAGAGTTTCACCGATGTAAGCTTTCATGGATTCGTTAGATGAACGAGCCAAAATCTTAAATGAAGCTTTGCCCGATTCTATGTCAATGATGGCCAAGTTGGATGAGGTTTCCACCACTGTAGGGATGGAAGGAATCATGCGCATCACGCCATTGTGGCAAGCATAGATGGCATCAATGAGGTTGTCTTGTATGGCTTCGGGAACCTGTGTGGCCGGCGTTTCTACCTCTTCGGCTGTCAATTCGATTCCGCTCTCAATGTCTTTGTATTCTTGTATGAACTCTTCTTTCCAGTCGGCTACCATCTCTTGCAGCGCAGGAATGTTTTCTTTCGGCAGCGTCAGCACCACTTCGGCCTTGAATGGAATGGCATTGCGCATGTTGCCACCATGCCATGTGGCCAATCGGGCATCGAGTTCGCATATTGCTTCGTGTACCAATCTAACCATCAGTTTGTTGGCATTGCCACGACCCTCATGTATTTCCAAGCCCGAGTGTCCGCCACGAAGACCCGAAAGTGTTACCTTTACGGCCTTATCTGTAGCGTCAGTTGCTGCCTCTTTGTAATCCAGTTCGGCGGTGATGTCCACACCACCAGCACTACCAATGACGAATTTACCCCATGTTTCGGAGTCTAAGTTCATGAGAATGTCACCATCCAATTCGCCTTCTGGCAAGTCGTTGGCACCAAACATGCCCGTTTCTTCGTCGGCGGTGATGAGGCCTTCTATCGGACCATGCTTCAAATTCTTGTCTTCCATGACAGCCAAGATGGCGGCTACACCCATTCCATTGTCGGCTCCCAGGGTGGTGTTCTTTGCTTTCACCCATTCGCCGTCAATCCAAGTCTCTATCGGATCGGTTTCAAAGCTGTGCTTACTCTCCGGTGCTTTTTGTGGAACCATGTCCATGTGTGCTTGCAAAATCACCGTTTTTCTGTTCTCCATGCCTGCAGTGGCGGACTTCTTCATCACTACATTCTTGGCTTTGTCTACATAAGCCTCAACACCTGCACGCTTTGCAAAGTCGAGTAAGAATTGATGTACTTTGTCAAGATGTCCAGAAGGACGTGGCACTTGCGTCAGTGCGTCAAAGTTTCGCCATACACAGGTCGGTTTCAGATCTTTAATTTCACTCATAGTATTTTGTTTTTTTTAGAGTTGTTGCTCGTGTGTTTTGAAACACATTGCTTCCAACTCGTGGTGAATAAATAGGTTTTTCTGTTATTCTTGCGCTGGCAGAACGATTTTTCCTGCCTTCACGCATTTAAGTTTTTTCTTTGTGAACGACAGGGCAATCCACGCGTATATGCCCAGCACGGCCACTAAAAGAGTTTGCACTGAGTGTACAATCAGCACAAAATATAGGGCATCGGTTTCAGCTACTCCGTATAAAATCAGCATCGTCTTGACGGCAAAATGCCAGGGACCGGCTCCGTTTGGCGTTGGAACGATAACGGCAATGGAGCCTACGATGAACGTTACCAATGCGCACGACAGTCCTAAATGGGCGGTGGCATCAAAGCAAAAGAAGGTGAGATAATAGTGTAGAAAGTAGCATAGCCATATTAATAAGGTGAAAGCAATGAACAAAGGTATGCTTTTTACTTGTCGAAGTGAAGCGATACCTTGTCCGATGTCATGCAAGGTGATTTTCACCTTATTATATATAGACAAACGTTTTAGTAGGAAAAATGCCAGCACCAACACCGCCATGGCGCAGATGGCCGTGACAATGTAGCCGGCAGTAGAGAATTGTCGCAGAATCGCGTCAATGCTCGTACCCGTGTGAACGAAAAAAGTATCGAATATCTTGATTTGAGCTGTCAGCGTGAGGGCCGTGATGAGCAATACCAAGAGAGAGTCGATGATGCGCTCGGTCACCACGGTTCCCAATGCTTTGGGAAACGATACGTTATCAAATCTGCTTAAAATGCCACAACGGGCGAACTCGCCTATGCGCGGAATCAACAAGCTGACGGCATACGATAGGAATACAGAATGAACCCTGACCGATGCCCTGGAACGCTCGCCCATGGGCTGCAACGTTTGTTTCCAACGCCAACCTCGAAAGGCTTCTGCCAATATTCCGAACGGAAACGACAGCCACATCCAGGTCCAGTCCATCTCATGTAGCACCACATTCTTGATGAGTTGAAAATCAAAGTCGCGGTACATCCAGTATAGAATGGCACTGCCAAGGAGTAAAGACAGTGCTACGTTCAAGGTTTGATGTGTGGCTTGTTTCATGTAGAGCCGTTTGTTGTATTGTTTGTTTGATATACTGGTATATGAAATATACTATGCAAATGTAGCGTAATATTAGTGGATTACCAAATAAATACATGGGTTTTTTGAGGTACCTCAATGACTGTTTTCTTTGATTTGTATCAACAAAACAGCATAAAATGCGACTAATGAGTGAAAATGTTTGCGCACACAGCACGATGGTTGTATCTTTGCATCGTCATTAAGACAAAAGGATAACAAATTTAAAAGAAAGGTAAAAAGATTATGGTAACAATTATGACTTTGGCTGTTGTGGCTATATCTGTAGCACAGGCCATTCATTTGGGAAGCAAGATTAACTTGAATAGCAAGTAAAAATCTTGCCTTTCATCTTTTGAAAGGAGAATTTATTTTATTTAATAATAATGTAAAGAGGCAACGTCACATGTGGCGATGCCTTTTTTTGTATATGTATGTGGTGGGATGTCGCAAGTGTTAAAAACAGAAAACTTTGCGGTTTTACTCCCTTCATAACTCGCGTATTTCTAAAAAAATAATCTTCTGTTTGAAATACGCTTAAGATATAAAGCGTTGATAATTAATTATTTGTGTTATTTTAGCTTATTCGGAAGCACTGAAAAACGCTGTTTTTGGGCGGTTAAATGCTATCTATTGGGGTCCAAACCCATATAGATAGGATGGTAATAGCTATGCTTTTAATCGGCAAAAGCATGATAATAGGCGTGAAAGCGCAATTTTGAGGGATAAAAAAGGCATTTTTCCGTGCTGGAAAATCCTATTTTACAGAAAACTCGTGTTAAATAAATTTACTTGGTGGACATCGTCCAATGACTCATTTCAGGGTGCGTGAAAGTTTTGAAGAATCAAAAGAAAACAGACCTATCCCAACTGCAATTTTAAGCTCTGGCATAGTTTGGAGAACTGTGGATTCTCCTTTTTGAGCATTTCAAAGATTTCACGTTTCGAGTAAATCTTGGTCACCTCCTGGGCTTCAGCAAGGCGTAGATTGATGTTGAGTTGCGCGTTTTTCAGTAGTGTGCGCATCTCTGCCAAGATGTTTTCCTTGTCATCTTGCAGCTGTTTCAGTAGGATGTCGTTGTCGATGACCACTTCTATGTTCGGGAAGTTGGTGATACGGGGCGTCAAGTTCTTCATGCGTTGCGCCAAACCTATTTTCTCTTGGGGCATTCGGTTGCACATCATCTTCCACTGTATCATCAGTTCTTGCTCGCTGAAAGCCGTGTTTTGTGCGGTTACTTTCTGTTCGGTTTTGGTTTGGTAGGATGGTTTTTTGCCGCCGTTACGCAGGTCGTTGAAGCTCATTCCTATGTCCGAGAGTGTCAGCCGCGGCCTTTGGCCGGCAGGATTGCTTGTCGCAGCCGGTGTTGGGGTTGATGGTTGTTGTGTTGAAGTGATGGGGGTGTGGCGGGCATTTGCTGGAGACACCTTGCCGGTCTCTGAGCTCGCCACACGTTGATTGGTCTCGCCGCCCATCGCGGGAGCCAACTTTTTGAACAAGGATTTTAAGCGTTTGGGGCTGCGCCCCGCCCCGTCTGATGCGTCATCCGCCTGTGTCACTTGCGCCACTTCGATAAGCGTAAGTTCTACCAACAGGCGTTTGTTGCTGCTCTGACGGTAGTTCACGTCGCAACGGTTCAGTATTTTCAACGCTTGGTATAAGAATTTCGTTGGGCATTTTTGCGCCTGTTGCTGGTATTTCTGGCGTTGTTGCTCGCTTGCATCCAGCAAACTTAGCGTCTGTGCATCCTTCGCCATGAGCACGTTGCGTATGTGCGAGGCCAAACCGTTGGTGAGAAGTCCACCATCGAAGCCTTTCGCAAGAATAGAGTTGAGCAGCACCATCACTTCGCCCACTTTGTTTTCGAGGCTCAAGTCTACTATCTTGAAATAATTGTCTGCATCCAGCACGTTGAGATCTTCCAGCACCTTGTCGTACGTGATGTTGCCCTGACAGAAGCTGGCAGCCTGATCGAAGACCGACAAGGCGTCGCGCATGCCGCCGTCAGCCTTTTCTGCAATGATGTTCAGGGCAGCGTCTTCGTAGGTGATTCCTTCTTGTTGAGCCACGTTTTTCAAGTGGTTGATGATGTCAGCAGTAGCCATCCGCTCGAAATCATATATCTGACAACGCGAGAGGATGGTGGGCAGAATCTTGTGTTTCTCGGTCGTTGCCAGGATGAAGATGACGTGTGCGGGCGGCTCTTCCAGCGTTTTGAGAAAGGCGTTGAAGGCCGATGTGGAGAGCATGTGCACCTCGTCGATGATGAACACCTTATACTTGCCTACCTGTGGTGGTATGCGTGTTTGGTCCATCAGCGATTTGATGTTCTCCACCGAGTTGTTACTGGCGGCGTCAAGTTCGAAGATGTTGTACGATCTTTGCTCGTTGAAGGCCTCACAGCTCTCGCACTCGTTGCAGGCTTCACCGTCGGGAGTGGGGTTCATGCAGTTGATGGCTTTGGCAAAGATGCGCGCGCAGGTGGTCTTACCGACACCGCGCGGGCCGCAGAACAGGTAAGCGTGAGCCAGCTTCCCGCTCTTTACGGCGTTCTTAAGGGTTGTGATAAGCGCGGATTGGCCAACGACAGCGTCAAAGGTCATCGGCCGGTATTTGCGCGCTGAAACAATGTAATCTTTCATTGTAGATGAATTTGTTTTGCAAAGATAGCAAAAAGATTAGACTTCCTTGGACCGCCCTGTTTGATTATTTGTTAATAAGATGAAATTATGACAGGTGCATTTTTCGTTTTCAATTATAATGTTTATTTTTGCAATCATTAAATCCTACCACTCTTGAAACGTGTCAATGTCATACTGAGCTTCGTCAATCACTATAAATACCTTATCGTGATTGTTGGCGGATTCCTTATTGTTGGGGTCCTTGATGAGAACAGTTTCATGAAACGTGTACAGCTGGAATGGCAAATCAGTGATTTGAAAGAAGATATCAACAAGTACAAATCGCTGAATGAAATCAACACGAAGAAGCTAAGAGAACTAAAGCGCAACCCCAGTGCCATCAAGAAGATAGCCCGAGAGAACTATTTCATGAAGGCCGACGATGAAGACATTTTCGTGTTGAGTGATGACCCTAAAACAGAACAACCTCAATCGACAAATGAAACAACTCAATAAACTCCAGAGCCTGATATTCCTCACTGGTGGGGCTATGATGGTGGTTGGTGCCGGATGCTTCGCCCTGATTTGGCAGCAGAAAATCGCTTGTTGGATTTATCTTGTGGGCGCTTTGATGTTCGGTGTCATGCAGATGATGCAGGAATACCTAGGCAATAACTTCATCGTGAAGCGGCTGAAGCGCATCATGAGCTTGGCCGACATCTTCTTCATCCTGTCTGGTTTCCTGATGGTGGACATGGTCTATCGCTTTCTGCAATCGGCCTTCGACAACTATCTGACGTACTATAACACCATTTATAACAAGTGGGTGGTTCTGTTGCTCATTGCGGCCATTCTGGAAATGTACACCATGCACCGCATCGAGCACGAGTTGTCAAAAGAGGAATAGATGAGGCTCTGTATTCCAAAAAAATGCTAAAAGGAGCCAGTAAACAAATTAAATAGCATTAAATAATTTTGTTCACAGACAATACATATTATCTTTGCAGAAGATGGGCGGCGCCTCAGCAATTTCAAACAAGCTTGATTGCTTTCGGCTTGCACCATCTTTGCAGAAGATGGGCGGCTGGGATTGTGAGTGAATGAGGTTTTCCAGAGAGTGCTGACAAGGTGCCCTGAAAGAAACAGAACAAGAATACGTATATGAATAAGATATTATACCTGCTTATTTCTCTTGTAGTGTTCACGTCTTGCGCGAACAGCTATCATGTGCAAGGGTCATCCAACGTAACCGATTTGGATGGCAGAATGTTGTACCTCAAGGTGCTGCAAGATAACGATTTCAAGAACATCGACTCCAGTGAAGTGGTACATGGGCAGTTTCAGTTCGCAGGAACATTGGATTCGGCTCGCATGGCCAACATCTTCATGGATGACAGGAGCGTGCTTACTTTCGTGTTGGAAGAGGGCGACATCAATATCAAAATCAACAACACCCAGCAGACTGTGAGCGGCACACCCTTGAATGACAAGCTGTTTAAGTTCTTCAATGAGTACAATCAGTTGAAGAGTCAGCAGGCCGAACTGGTGCATCGGCACGACCAAGCCATCATGAATGGAAGCAACATGGATGTGGTTAACGCGCAGCTCAATGCTGAAGCAGAAAGTCTAAGTCAGCGAGAAGACCATCTGGTTACTACCTTCGTGACAGATAATTTCGACAATGTGTTGGGGCCAGGCGTGTTCTTCATGATGACCATCGGTAATCAATATCCCGAGTTGACCCCATGGATTGAGGACATCATGAGCAAGGCTACCAACCAATTCAAGAACGATCCGTACGTTAAAGATTACTATCAAAAGGCACAGGAGAATGAACAAATCATGAATGGCTTGAAGGATGTGCCTGCCGCAGCCAGTCAATCGGTACCGAATGCACAGCAGCTTCCACCACCAGCATCACCTGCTGATTTGGCAAAACCTTCGGAAAAGACAGAGTAGAAACAAACCATAACCATGACAATAGTTATATACGGTGGAACAATCGTTAATGAAGGTAGGGCTTTCGAAGGCTCTGTGCTGATTCAAGATGACCGTATCACTTCAATCATTGAAGGTAAGAAAGCTCCCTGTGGCCACTACGATAAGTGCGTAGATGCCACAGGGTGTTTCGTGTTACCGGGCATTATCGACGAGCATGTGCACTTTCGTGAGCCGGGATTGACGGCAAAAGCTGATATTGACAGTGAGAGTCGAGCTGCGGCTTACGGTGGTGTGACGTCTTTTTTTGACATGCCCAACACGGTTCCGCAAACTACTTCGCTGGAAACTTTGCTGGCTAAACACGAGTTGGGAAAGCAGCATAGCCACGTCAACTATACCTTTATGTTCGGTGCGACCAATCAAAATGCCGACCTCATTCCAGCACTCAACCTCCATCAAGTGCCGGCCATCAAGTTGTTCATGGGTGCCAGTACAGGGAATATGCTGGTAGACAGGCGGGAAACCTTGGAGCAAATCTTCCGTACTTGTCCATTCCCCATCATTGCGCATTGCGAAGATTCAACCCTCATCAACGCCAACATGCAGGCTTACAAACAGCGGTTGGGAGAGCAGGTGGACATCTCTTTGCATCCCATCATACGCAGTGAAGCGGCATGTTACAAGTCGACTGCCTTGGCAGTGGCATTGGCAAAGAAGTACGGAACACGCCTGCATGTGGCTCATCTCACCACCGCGAAGGAGCTAACGTTCTTTGGTAGCGATGACAACATCACCGCCGAAGCCGTGATACCGCATTTGATGTTCTATGATGATGATTATAAAACCCTGAAAAGTCTAATCAAATGCAACCCTGCCATCAAGACAAAAGCCGACCGTGAGGCGCTAAGAAGGGCACTCACTACAGGGGAAATCCATACCGTAGCGACCGACCACGCTCCTCATTTGCTGCCCGATAAGCAGGGAGGAGCATGTTCTGCCGCTTCTGGCATGCCCATGGTGCAATTCTCTTTGCCCACGATGTTGGAGTTGGTAGATGCGGGTATGCTCACTATTGAGCGGTTGGTCACGTTGATGTGTCATCATCCAGCCCTGTTGTTCGACGTGAACGAGCGGGGCTTCTTGCGCGAAAATTATAAAGCCGACATCACCATCGTCAAGCCAAACACGCCTTGGACGGTGACCGAATCCGTGATTCAAAGCAAGTGTAAGTGGAGTCCAATGATGGGACACACCTATCAATGGAAGGTGATGCAGACCTTCTGCAACGGTCATCTGGTCTACGATGACGGCGTGTTTGACGATGATTATCGAGGTGAGGCCTTGTGTTTCCGGCGATAACTTTCGTCCGCAATCCACTCATTCAATAGCTTATCCGTTGCCACATCGACCCTATGATTGCAAGAATATTCATCTTTCTTCTCTTTCTCATCATCCTTCCGGATGTGTATCTTGACCTGCATTACCTGCGGAAGAAGAAAAATTACACCTGGTGGAAGCGCTTTTTATGGTGGCTTCCCGCTCTCTTGATGCTGGCTTACACCATCAAGATGGCCATCGAACCTAACTTCATCCCCGACAATCCGGCTTGGATTGACAACTATTTGTTGCTGCTTTGCCTGCTCATCGTGCCCAAAGCGATGTTTTCCATCTGTTCGGTTATCGGACTGTTCTTTTGCCGATTGCGCAAAAAACGTCGCAACTGGGGCAACTTGGTGGGACTCGTTCTAAGTTTGTTGCTCATCTATATTTTTGTTTATGGGTCTACCTTCGGCATCAGAAAACTGAAAGTGAAACATGTAGAGGTCACCTTCAAGGATCTACCTGCATCGTTTGATGGCTATCGCATCGTGCATTGGTCTGATGCACATGTGGGGAGTTATCTCAAATCACGCCGCCCCATCTTGGAACGAGCCGTGGACAGTATTCGGGCACAGCAAGCCGATATGGTTGTCTTTACGGGTGACTTGCAAAACATTCAACCCTCCGAACTCTATCCGTTTGTAGGACTTTTTAAATCCATCAAAGCGAAAGATGGTGTTTATTCCGTTTTGGGAAACCATGATTACAGTGGATATATCCATGCCGATGCCGCCGTCAAGGTGGCCAGTGAGCGTGAAACCATTTCGCGTCAGCGACAATGTGGATGGACAGTCTTGCTGAACGAGAACCATTCAATCTACAGAGGACGCGATTCCATCGTCATCGCTGGCGGAGAGAACGATGGACTTCCACCGCATCCAGCACGTGGTGACATCCACCAAACCTTACGAGGTGTAGGCGATGATGCTTTCGTTGTGATGCTGCAGCACGATCCATCGGCATGGCGACGGCACATCCTACCCGAGTCGAAAGCACAACTCACGCTCAGTGGGCACACCCATGGTGGACAGATAAGCGTGTTGGGCATCCGCCCCTCCAAGTTCATGTATCCCGAAGACTGGGGGCTTTATCAGGTGGGCAACCGTTTCCTTTATGTGACAGCCGGACTGGGTGGACTCGTTCCTTTTCGCTTTGGTGTGCCGGCAGAAATAGTCGTTATCACCCTGCATCGACAGAAATAATCAGAAAAAACAGGACGTATGAAATATCTGTACCGCATCTATCAATTGTTCATCGCAGCACCCATTATCGCTGTTTTCACCCTGCTCACGGCCTTGGTGGTCACCATAGGGTGTACGCTTGGTAACGGACATTTCTGGGGTTATTATCCTGGAAGATGGTGGGGGCAACTGGTTGTTCGTGTGCTGCTGTTGCCCGTGAAAGTGGAAGGACGTGAGCATCTGGAGCCGAAACGTTCGTACGTTTTCGTCAGCAATCATCAAGGTGCTTTCGACATCTTCCTGATTTATGGATTCTTAGGGCGCAATTTCAAGTGGATGATGAAGCATCAACTGCGCAAAATGCCGTTTATAGGCTGTGCTTGTGCAGCAGCACACCATATTTTTGTGGACAAACGCAGTCCCAGTAAGGTCAAAGAAACCTATGACAAGGCACACGAGACACTGCAAGATGGCATGTCACTCGTGGTTTTTCCAGAGGGATCGCGCACGTTCACGGGTCACATGGCTACTTTTAAGCGGGGGGCTTTCATGCTGGCCAACGACCTTCAACTGCCCGTTGTGCCATTGACCATCAACGGATCTTTCAATGTTATGCCTCGCATGCGTGACATGAAATGGGTTTCCTGGCATCCTTTGCGTCTGACTATTCACGAGCCTATCGCACCAAAGGCATGTGACGCTGAGCACATCA
Source organism: Hoylesella buccalis ATCC 35310 (assembly GCF_025151385.1). NCBI lineage: Bacteria > Pseudomonadati > Bacteroidota > Bacteroidia > Bacteroidales > Prevotellaceae > Hoylesella > Hoylesella buccalis. Next base: position 3,119,175 of record NZ_CP102287.1, read on the forward strand.
GTCAAACCATCGACGAGAGCTATCAAGCCATCATGAGTGCTCTGGCTCCCGAATATCAGGGTTTTGTCGAGAATCCTGACCAGTGAACGGCATGTGCGACAACAACTGCCGACTGTGAAAATGCCGTGAAATGTTTTTGCATATCCCACTAATTCCACTACCTTTGCATAAGGTAGGCATCGCCTCAGCAATTCCAAGCAAGCTTGATTGCGTTCGGCTCGCACTCATTTTTCACCACATCTTGAACCCATAAAATAATAAAGCTATGAACAAAACCGACAGCATCGTCATCATTCCGACGTACAATGAGAAAGAGAACATGGAGAAAATCATCCGTGCCGTCTTCGCGTTGGATAAGTGTTTTCACATCCTGGTCATCGATGACGGCAGTCCTGACGGCACCGCAGCCATCGTTCATAGGCTGATGCAAACCGAGTTCTCCGATCGATTGTTCATCATCGAGCGATCGGGTAAACTGGGGTTGGGCACGGCTTACATCACTGGATTCAAGTGGGCACTGCAACATCAATATGACTATATCTTCGAGATGGATGCCGACTTCAGTCACGACCCCAATGATCTTCCGCGCCTGTATGCCGCCTGTCACGACGAGGGTTACGACCTTTCCATTGGCTCACGCTACGTTAGTGGCGTGAATGTGGTGAACTGGCCCATCGGAAGAGTGTTGATGAGCTACTTCGCCTCCAAGTATGTACGATTTGTGACAGGCTTCAACGTGCATGATACCACGGCCGGATTCAAGTGCTACAAGCGTCGTGTGCTTGAAACAATTCCATTGGATGAGGTGCGTTTCAAGGGCTATGGTTTCCAGATTGAGATGAAATACACCGCCTACAAAATAGGGTTCAAAATCAAAGAGGTGCCGGTTGTCTTCGTCAATCGGCGTGAGGGAACCAGCAAAATGAGTGGTGGCATCTTCGGAGAGGCCTTTTTTGGCGTGATGCGTTTGCGCTTAGATGGCTGGTTGCGCAAATATCCGCCCATGCCTAAGGATTAAGCCGAATCTCCTGCTGGTAACCTATTGGTTTCCAATGCGATGCATGTCGTGCATGAATAGCATTGACTTTGGTCACCAAAAGCATTGACTTTGCCCGCTAATCTCATTGACTTTGCCCGCCAATCTCATTGACTTTGAGGTCCAAAGTCAATGGGTTTGGAAGACAGTCTGATATTGCTCATTCTTTTGTCCATTATTCCAGCTTATTTCATTACCTTTGTATGCTCAACGCATTTGCGATGAATATACAAGACATTCAACAACTATATGGAGCGTCGCCACAGGCTGGTGCGCTTCGAAAAGCACTGGAAGACAAGTCGGTGAAGACCGTTTTCCTGCAAGGACTCATGGCTTCTGCTGCCCCCATGCTGTTCGCCGGAATGGCCGGACAGCTGTCCAAAACCATTCTTTTCATTCTACAGGATGCCGATGAGGCGGGCTATTTCTATCACGACCTGACGCAGGCGCTTGGCAATCAGCAGGTGCTGTATTTCCCATCGTCATACCGTAGGGCCGTGAAGTATGGACAACGGGATGCCGCCAACGAGATATTGCGCACCGAGGTGTTGGCCAAGCTGGCGGCGGGCAAGCCTCTTTACATCGTCGCCTCGCCCGAATCGCTGTGCGAACTGGTGGTGTCGAAGCAAAAACTGGACGAGGGTACCATCAAGTTGAACGTGGGACAGACGGTCGACCTCATGCAACTGAAAAAAAACTTGTTGACTTTTGGGTTCCAAGAGGTGGACTATGTGTATGAACCTGGACAGTTTGCCGTGCGCGGGAGCATTGTAGACGTCTATTCGTTCAGCAGTGAATGGCCTTTGCGAATCGACTTTTTTGGAGATGAGATAGATACTATTCGCACCTTTGACGTGCAAGACCAGCTGTCCAAGGACAAGCAAACGGCTATAGAAATCGTACCTCAATTGGCCACCGCGGACAGTGAAAAAGTGCCGTTCCTGCACTTCTTACCCGCCGATGCGCTGTTGGTGATGAAAGATTTCACCTACGTTCACGACATCATCGACCACGTGTACAATGAAGGTTTTGCATCGCAGGTGGTGCAAGAGCGCATGGAAGGAGCCACGGAGGTAGAGCAACAGGAGATCATTCGCACGCTGCGAAGAGAGCAACAATTAATCACGGCACGGCAATTCGCACAGGATGTGGCTGGTTTTCAATGCATCCAGTTTGGCACGCAGCCATCCATCACGCCACAGGCCACCATCACCTTCAGCATTACACCGCAACCCTTGTTTCATAAGAACTTTGACTTGCTGCGCCAAACTTTTGAAGACTATGCACTGCAAGGGTACGATTTGTACATCTTTGCCGAGAGTAAAAAGCAGGTAGAGCGTCTTCGTGAGATACTGGGAGCCACGCCCGATGCCGTCCTGCGTGACGACAATGCCGCCCCAAGAACATCATCTCGGCTCCATGAACCGCTCTCCTTGAAGGGCACGGGCGATGCTTCGTTACACGAAGGGTTTGTAGACAACAACCTGAGGATATGCTGTTTTACCGATCATCAGATATTCGAACGCTTTCACAAATACAACCTCAAGTCGGATAAGGCACGCTCAGGCAAGATGGCTCTCACCCTGAAAGAACTGCAAGAGATGGAGCCTGGCGATTTTATCGTGCACGTTGACTTTGGTATTGGTAAGTTTGGAGGTTTGGTGAGAGTTCCTACGGGTGACACGTACCAAGAGATGATTCGCATCATCTATCAGCGAGGCGACATTGTCGACGTGTCCATTCACTCGCTGTACAAAATCTCTAAGTACCGTCGCAGTGATACGGGTGAACCGCCACGACTGTCGACATTGGGCACGGGGGCATGGGAACGGCTCAAGGAGAAGACCAAGAAGCGCATCAAGGACATTGCGCGCGACCTCATCAAGTTGTATGCCAAGCGTCGCCATGAAAAGGGATTTTCTTTCAGTGCCGATAACTATATGCAGCAAGAGCTGGAGGCCAGTTTCCTGTATGAGGACACCCCCGACCAGGTAAAGGCCACGGCTGAGGTGAAAGCCGATATGGAGAAAGCGCGTCCCATGGATCGTTTGGTGTGCGGCGATGTAGGGTTTGGCAAGACCGAGGTGGCCATTCGTGCAGCGTTCAAGGCCGCTTGCGACTCGAAGCAGGTGGCTGTGTTGGTGCCAACCACGGTGCTTGCCTTCCAACATTACAAGACTTTTCAAGAGCGGTTGCGTGGTATGCCGGTGCGAGTGGATTATCTTTCTCGCGCCAGGACGGCGAAACAGACCCGTCAGGTGTTGGATGATTTGGCGGCAGGGCGTATCGACATCATCATCGGAACGCACAAGTTGATTGGCAAGTCGGTGAAGTGGCACGACTTAGGTTTGCTCATCATCGACGAAGAACAAAAGTTCGGCGTGTCCACAAAGGAGAAACTTCGCAAGCTCAAGACTAACGTCGACACGCTTACCATGTCGGCAACGCCCATCCCGCGCACCCTACAATTTTCGTTGATGGGTGCCCGCGACATGAGCGTGATGCGCACGCCGCCACCCAATCGCTATCCCATTCACACAGAGATTGGTGTTTATGGAAACGAAATCATTGCCGATGCCATCAACTTTGAGATGAGTAGAAACGGGCAAGTGTATTTCGTGAACGACCGTATCTCTACGCTGTCAGAGATTGAGAAGATGATTTTAAAATATGTACCCGATTGCCGTGTAGCCATTGGGCATGGGCAAATGCCGCCCGAACAGTTGGAGAACATCCTCATAGGCTTCATGAATCACGACTATGACGTGCTGCTTTCGACCTCTATCATCGAGAATGGAATCGACATCAGTAATGCCAATACCATCATCATCAACAATGCCCATCGGGTGGGACTGTCAGACCTTCATCAAATGCGGGGACGCGTAGGGCGAAGCAATCGCAAAGCCTTTTGCTACCTATTGGCACCTCCCAAATCGGTTCTTACACCCGAGGCACGTCGACGTCTCGAAGCTTTGGAGACGTTCTCTGAATTGGGTAGTGGGTTCAACATCGCCATGCAAGACTTGGATATTCGTGGGGCAGGAAACTTGCTAGGTGCAGAACAGAGCGGTTTTATGGAAGACTTGGGGTACGAGACCTATCAAAAAATTCTTTCACAGGCTGTCACCGAGCTACGTAATGACGAGTTCAGCGACCTGTACGAAGAATCTATTGCAAGTGGAGAAGTGGTATCAGGAGCCGATTTTGTGGATGATTGTGCCGTGGAGAGCGATTTGGAAATGTATTTCCCCGATAGTTATGTGCCGGGAAGCAGCGAGCGCATGTTGCTGTATAGGGAATTGGATAATATTGAAGATGATAATGAATTGGCTGCATATCGGCAGCGGTTGATCGATCGTTTCGGTCCCATTCCCCACGAAGGAGAAGAACTCATGAATGTTGTTGCATTGCGACGCGTGGGTAAACGCTTGGGGTGCGAGAAGCTCATGCTGAAACAAGGTAGAATGACCATGCAGTTTGTGAGCAATCCCATGAGTGCCTATTACAAGAGTAAGGCATTTGATAGCGTGCTCAACTATATCGGCAGGCATCCTCGCCGATGTGATTTGAAAGAAGTAAAAGGCAGGCGCATGATGCACGTCAGTGACGTGGGAAGTGCCAATGAAGGGTTGAGCATACTTCGAGAAATCGACGGTATGGCTTAATGCTGTTGTGCTTTGGCCCCTTAGTGCGCCATCCTGGATGAAAGGAAGTAAGATTAAAGATGTTCTGAAAAGTATTTCCAAAGAGGCGCAATCATCAGGGCTTGCATGAATTCCCCATTTTTCAACATCTCAAACACCCTTTCCTTGGACAGCAACTTGAATTCGATATCTTCTGTGCGGTCTAAGTGTTGTTCGCTTACGGGCTTCACTCCCTTTGCCAAATAACAATGACAAAGGTTGGTCATGGTGCTGGGATTGGCAGAGATGGTCATGAGTTTTGTCCATGTTCCACCGCCATAACCAGTTTCTTCTTGCAGTTCTCGCTTGGCAGCATCAAGGGGCTTCTCATCTTTTTCTATCACGCCGGCACAGATTTCTGAAGACACGATGCCCAGTGCGTGTCGCCATTGCTGTTCGATGATCAGGTTGCCATCTGTATCTTCAGCAATCACATTGATCCAATCGGGATATTCCAATACATAATATTCGTCATGAATCACACCGTTGGGCAGTTGCACCTCGTCTCGACGAGCCGTGAGCCAAGGGCGCTTGATGATGTAATCCGACTTTAAAGTTTTCCATTTTTTGATTGGCATAAGTTTATGTTTTTAGTGTAAAAGTTAGGCTGTATGTTTATGAGCGTACGGCCCTGTGACCTCATCCTGCTGGGCGTACTGTCTGCAGGTCAACCCATAGGGCTGCCAGGCGAAGATACAAATAAATGGATATTCCAACAAATGTTACAGGCACAAAATGATGATTGTAGTTGCATTTTGAAGTAGAATCTTCATTATTAAAAAAACAACGGGTATTTTTTGAATCCTCTCTCTTTTGTTGTATCTTTGAAGTTGATAACCAAAAATGACAATGGATTTAGAACGAATCAAAGATATTATTAAGCGACAGGATGGCCTGTCTAACACCTTGGGCATGGAATTTATTTCCACCCCCGAGCCAGATACCTGTATGGCACGGATGAAGGTGGACGATAGTAATAAGCAAGTATTTGGCTTTTTAAGTGGGGGTGCTACCTTGGCGCTGGCCGAAAATTTGGCGGGTGTGGGGAGCATGGCGCTTTGTCCCGACAAGATATGCGTGGGTATCAATGTCAGTGGCAACCATGTCAGGCCGGTGATGGAAGGCGATACCGTGACCGCTTACGGTCGGTTGCAGCACAAGGGCGACACACTGCACCAGTGGCACATCGAGATTAAGGACGAAAACGACAAGCTCATCTCAACCGTTCAGGTGACTAATTTTGCCATGCGTAAACCAAAAGAATGAGCAGTATAGCATACTATCGGCTTCCGCATGCCGAGCGTTTCATCCGTCTGGAACAGACACAGGGCGAGCCTGAAGTGCTGACTCGGCTGACTGACCTCAATGGACGGGAGGGGTTTGTCATGGCTCCCTTTACCATTGATGCCGCCCATCCCATCGTGTTGATGCATCCTGACAAGGTGCAAGAAGAGAAAATAAATGATAGTGACCCTTGCTCTTGTCAGCGTGACGGACAGCTTGCCAATGCCGCACGACAGGAAGAACGGTTGGCTTATGGACGTGATTTTCGCCAATTTCACCAAGCGCTGAAAGCTGAAAGGTTTGACAAGCTGGTGCTTGCTCGCTGCGAAGAGGTGGAGCGATGTGACGGCGCAAATGCCGAAAGTTTGTTCTTAGCAGCCTGTCGATGCTATCCGCGACAGGCCATCGTGTTGGTTTGCACGCCCATGACTGGGACTTGGCTCATGGCTACTCCAGAGGTATTGTTGTCTGGTGATGGTGAGCGATGGCAAACTATGGCATTAGCTGGCACGATGAAGCTCAACGATGATGAAAGTCAACCTGTGATGTCAAGCCATCTTGCTGGTAACAACCTGTCGGTAGGAGAGCGTACATGGTCGGATAAGAACAGGCAGGAACAACGGTGTGTGGCCACGTATATACAGCAAAGTCTGGTTCCTTTCGCAACCCATGTCGAGGAGAGCGGACCCTATACCGTGCAAGCGGGTGGATTAGTGCATCTACGTACTGACTTCACCTTTGAGCTTTGTGATCCAAATCAGCTGGGAACGTTACTCGAAGCTTTGCATCCTACACCTGCTGTGTGTGGACTTCCCAAGGAGGAAGCGCATCATTTTATACTGCAAAACGAACATATCCATCGAAGTTATTACAGTGGCTTTGTGGGTTTGCTCAATCCCAAGGGCGAGACACATCTGTATGTCTCGCTTCGCTGTATGCAAATTTCGAACTGTAGCTACCGCTTCTATGCCGGCGGAGGCCTACTCGCCGATAGTGTTGAGCAGCAGGAGTGGGAAGAGACTGTGGCGAAGATGGAAACAATGAAAAAGGTAGTGGCCTCTCCCCCGGCCCCTCCCCAAAGGGAAGGGGAGTGATTAGCTGATAACTTTGAACATTGAACATTGAATTTTGAACTTTATGATTAGCAAAGCTATCTACTCGTCAACTCGTGAACTATCAACTTGTGCACTATCAACTGTCAACTTAAAAACTTAAAATCTCACAAACTCAAGAACTAAAAAACATTCAACTCGTGAACTTGTCAACTCGTGAACTCGTCAACTAAATAATCCTTCCATGCCCTATTCAGATAAAGAGAACGTCAATATACTCACCGCATTATTAGTGGCACACGGTGTGAAACACGCCGTGGTGTGTCCCGGTTCGCGCAATGCACCCATTGTACATAATCTCAACGAATGCCCCAACATCACATGCCACCCTGTGACAGACGAGCGATCGGCTGGATTTTATGCCTTGGGTATGGCTCAAATCTTAAGACACCCTGTTGCCGTTTGTGTTACCTCAGGTACGGCGTTGCTCAATCTTTTGCCAGCTGCAGCAGAGGCTTATTATCAACATGTGCCTTTGGTGGTGATTTCGGCAGATAGACCTGCGATGTGGATTGACCAACAAGACGGACAAACCCTGCCGCAGTTGGATGCTTTAGGGCGTTTTGTCAGTAAGGCAGTCTCGTTACCCGAGCCTTCTACTGATGACGAACGGTGGTATTGTAACAGATTGGTAAACGAAGCCTTACTTTGTTGTCAGCGGCATGGTGGCAGTCCGGTACACTTGAATGTGCCCATTTCAGAACCCTTATTTACATTCAATGTGCCAGCGTTGCCAACCGAACGTGTGATTCGACAGGTAGCGGCAACGACCGATGTGGCTCACTGTCAGCCGCTTTTGGCGGATATCCAGTCAGCCCAACGCCCGATGATAGTCGTGGGACAATTGAGTAACAAAGAGGCTCGGCGCATGGCTTTGCAATTATGCGAGTTGTCAACGGATGTGGTAGTTATGTACGAATGTCTCGGAATGGCTTGTCATGAGGATGCGCCGCACTATCCCGATTCACCCACCGAAAGGCTTTCTCCTCAACATATAGATAAGGTGTTGATGCGCATGCAGCAGGTAGAGCAATATCAACCTGATGTAGTGGTGTACCTTGGGGGAACGTTGGTGAGTAAGCGTTTGAAAGCGTTTTTGCGTCAATCTCCAGCTGCTAAGACTTGGATTGTCAATGAGCGAGGGGAAATATATGATACTTTCCAAAACCTGACAGGCGTGATTGAGGGCGCACCGCATGATGTCTTTGAGGTAATCTTGCGGTATGTCCGTGGGGAAAAAGAAAGGCAAAGGCTACCTTTTGAGTCTGGTTTTCGTTCAAGATGGACAACGCTGATTCAACAAGTGCAGGCGCAGAATGAGCGTTTTCATCCCTCTTACTCTTCATGGCAGGCTGTGAAAAGATTTTTTGAGACCGCAAGTCATGAGGACAGGTACATCCTCCATGCCGCCAACAGTATGTCCATTAGGCTGGTTAATCACTTTTCCAGCGACTATGTTTTTTGCAATCGGGGCGTCAACGGCATTGACGGAAGTTTGTCAACGGCAGCAGGTTGCTCGCTGGTGACAACTCAAAACGTGTATTGCGTTATCGGTGATTTGAGCTTCTTTTACGACCAAAATGCCTTGTGGCATAGCTTAGGGGGCAATTTCAGAGTGTTGTTGCTGAACAATGGGGGCGGAGTTATCTTCAAAAGTTTGCCGGGTTTGAAAGATAGTACGGCTCAGCAGACATTAATTTCTGCCCAACATCATATCACAGCTTGGGGGATTTGCCAGCAAAACAGCGTGGCTTACCTTTCGGCACACGATGAGGAAGAACTTGAAAATAACATGAATCGCTTTGTGAATGACAACTTTGACCGCCCCGTAGTCTTTGAGGTGTTTACCTCGCAAGAACAAGATGAACAGGCAATGAACGAATACAAACAAGTTTAATTTGATATGGAAAAAAGACAATGGAAGTCTATTGACGGCTTCAACTTTAAGGAAATCCTCTTCGAAGAGTATAACAGAATTGCAAAGATAACGATTAATCGTGAGCGTTATCGTAACGCTTTTACACCGCTCACCACATGGGAAATGTCGCAAGCCTTTGCCTATTGCCGAGAGTGTGCGGGCATTCGTGTGGTTATTCTCACAGGAGCGGGAGATAAAGCATTTTGCTCTGGGGGCGACATGCATGTGAAGGGACGAGGCGGATATGTAGGAACAGACGGGGTGCCACGCCTCAACGTGCTGGACGTGCAGATGCAAATTCGACGTTTACCCAAGCCTGTGATTGCCATGGTGAATGGTTATGCCATCGGAGGAGGGCATGTGTTGCATGTCATGTGTGACCTGACGATTGCCAGTGAGAATGCCATTTTTGGACAAACGGGACCAAAGGTAGGCTCTTTTGATGCAGGTTTCGGCGCTTCGTACTTGGCTCGAATGGTGGGACAAAAGCGTGCCAGGGAGATTTGGTTCATGTGTAAGCAGTACTCGGCACAAGAGGCAGAGCGTATGGGTATGGTGAACAAGGTGGTGCCATTCGATGAATTGGAGGATGAATGCGTGGCATGGGCGGAGACAATGATGCAACGTTCGCCCTTGGCATTACGCATGATTAAGGCAGGACTGAATGCCGAGTTGGACGGACAGGCAGGTATTCAGGAGTTGGCTGGCGATGCTACCATGCTGTATTACACCATGGACGAGGCGCAAGAGGGTGGAAAAGCATTCTTGGAGAAACGCAAGCCCGACTTTGATAAGTATCCGCAGTTTCCTTAAAACTGATGGGGCTGATTAGCCTAATTGGCCTAATTGGCCCAATTAGCCTTATTAGCCTAATAAGGCCAATAGGCCTAATAAGCCCAATAATTCTAACAAAAAATAACCGCTAAAAACATAAAAAGCCATGCAAACCAACCAGTTTTTGCCGCAAAAAGGTAATTATCAAAGCTTAATTGTTTATCAAAAAACAGAGTGTATCTATGATATTACCTTTTATTTTGCTCACCACTTTTTGGCAAAGAACGACAGGACGGTAGACCAGATGGTGCAAGCGGCTCGCTCGGGAAAACAGAACATAGCGGAGGGGTGTGCTGCTTCAACCACTTCTTCTGAAACAGAAATCAAGCTATTGAATGTGGCTAAAGCAAGTTTGCAGGAGTTGTTGATAGATTATCAGGATTATTTGCGGGTGAGAGATCTTGCCATCTGGGATGTGAATGATGTGAGAACAATACAAACCAGACGTGTTTGCGCACGGCATAACGACTCGGCATATTATCGAAACGCCATCAAGGAAAGAAGTGATGAGACCATTGCGAACATTGCTATTACACTCATTCATCAAGCTGACATATTCCTTAGAAAATACATTAACCGGGTGAAAGATGATTTTGTGAAGCAAGGTGGAATCAGAGAGCAAATGTCGAAAGCAAGAATTGATTATAGAAAAAGTCATGAATTAAGATGAATATGAGCTTGTGTTATTCTGTCGGTAAGCGCACACTGCACTTCAAAAATCCTGCCACCACCTCACGGGGAGTGTACCAAACACGCACGAGTTACTATGTAACCCTATGGCGCGAAGACCGACCTTCCGTCAAAGGGGTGGGCGAGAGTGCCACCTTGCCAGATTTAAGTTGTGACGTTTGTCCTGATTATGAGCAAATATTAACCGAGACGTGCAATGAGGTGGCGCACGAGGGGCGTATCAACTACGAGCGTTTGCGGCCTTATCCGTCAATACTCTTTGGGTTGGAAACAGCGTTGGCGCAAATAAACGCAAACGGAAGTGCTGCCTTGTTTGACACTCCTTTCGCACGAGGAGAGGAGGGAATCACCATCAACGGTTTGGTGTGGATGGGTACGTTTGAGGAAATGGCGCGTAGGATGCAGGAAAAATTGGAGCAAGGTTTTCGATGTGTAAAGTTGAAAATAGGGGCTATCAACTTTGAGAAAGAAGTAGAACTGGTGCGCGCTATTCGTTCTCATTTCACCTCAGAGCAAGTTCAGTTGCGCCTTGATGCCAATGGAGGTTTCGCACCCGATGAGGCTCTTGCAAAGTTGGAGCAGTTGGCCAAGTATGACATTCATTCGATAGAGCAACCCATCAAGCAGCATCAGTGGCAGCAAATGGCACGCTTGTGCCGTGAGTCGCCCATTCCTATCGCACTCGATGAGGAACTCATTGGTGTGAACCAGCGACATGAAAAAGAAGAGTTGCTCAATACCATACGCCCGCAATACATCATTTTGAAGCCTTCGTTGCATGGTGGCATGTATGGGACAGAAGAATGGATAACGTTAGCAAAACAACGAAACATAGGCTCGTGGCTCACCAGTGCGTTGGAGAGTAATGTGGGATTGAACGCCATTGCACAACTTGCCGCAAAGATTTATGGACCGCATGTCACCTTTCCGCAGGGCTTGGGAACGGGACTTCTGTTTACGGACAACATACCTATGCCGTTGGAAGTGAGAGGAGATCAGTTGTGGTTCATGCCCACAAAGACATTAAATGGAGGTAAAAATGACTTATCAAGAATTTATCAGCGAATGGAATGATGATGCACAGACCATCCATGTGCAAACCAGTGGGTCGACAGGTGCGCCGAAGAAACTGAATGTAAGGAAGGACAGAATGATTGAAAGTGCCAAGATGACGTGTGACTTCCTTGGATTGCAGCCTGGTGATACCGCATTGTTGTGCATGAATCTCGATTATATTGGTGCCAAGATGATGGTGGTTCGCTCACTTGTCAGGCAACTCCGTTTGATACAGGTAGCCCCCTCCGGTCATCCTTTGGCTACGGTTGATGCTCCAATTACCTTTGCCGCCATGGTTCCCCTGCAAGTATATAACTCGCTGCAAGTACCCGAAGAACGGGAAAAATTGCGCCAAATCAAACATCTTATCATTGGCGGAGTGGCTGTTGACGATGCCTTGGCAGCCCAACTGCACGACTTTCCCCATGCGGTATGGAGCACATACGGCATGACCGAAACCCTGTCACACATTGCCTTACGCAGACTGAACGGCCACCAATCTTCCAGTTGGTACACGCCCCTGCAAGGAATAAAGGTAACAACGAATGCCGATGAATGCTTGGTAATTGATGCTCCGATGCTTTGTGACTCGCCCATTGTAACGAATGATATGGCCGAAATGCGAGAGACAAGTATTTCTGAGGGGCAAAACGCCCTTGCTTTTCGCATCATTGGTCGCCGCGACAACGTTATTAACAGTGGTGGCGTGAAGATTCAGATGGAAGAGTTGGAGCGCCTGATACGGCCTTTCCTCACCATGCCTTACATGGTAACCAAGCGCAAGAGTGAGAAGTTTGGCGAAATAGTCGTGCTGATGGTGGAGAGAGAGGGCGATGAGGAGGGAGCAACCTTTGAGGAAAAGTCTGAGTTGCCCATTCTGCGAGCCATCCACAAACTGCTGCATCGGGCCTTGCCTCGTTATTGGGAACCACGCCTGTATCTGTCGGTAGACCACATTCCGATGACCGAAACGGGCAAACCCAATCGGACTTTGGCTCAGCGAATGGCCGAGAAACCTGACTTACCTTCCAGCTGCGTCTTTGCGCTGGATGATGAATGAGTGGGGAAACAGCCGACGGCAAGAAGGATGTTGCGGTCGGCCACACCACTGATATGCGCTACTCGCCTTCGCGTAAAAAGTCGAAGGCGTTTTTAATTTCCTCCATCGTCGCCGTCTGGTTGAGCTTAATGTCGCCCACGTTGGCAAGCAACGTGCAGTTTATCTCGTCACCAAGATTCTTCTTGTCGTGGCGCATCAAGGCGATGAGCTCGTCGTAGTCGTCGCATGTAAACGGCAATTGTCCATACCACTCTTTGACGAACCTGACCACTTGCCGCATCTTTTCCGTGGGGAAGCCGCACTTGATGCAGCTCAGGTACAACTCGCAAATCAAACCATAGGCCACCGCATAGCCATGTAAGACAGGCTTTCGTTTCAGCGACCACGACTCGAACGCATGACCGAAAGTGTGTCCGAGGTTCAGCGCCTTGCGTATGTTCTGCTCAAAAGGGTCGCGTGTCACCACCTCTTCTTTCACGGCAACCGAGGCGGCAATCATTCCTTGTAGCTGATGGATGTCAACGTCGCCGCTCAAGTCGAACGTCAATAATTCACTCATCATCTTGTCGTTGCTAATCAAGCCGTGCTTCAACATCTCCGCATAGCCGCTGCGCAGGTTTTCCAGGTCAAGCGTTTGCAGGAACGCTGCGTGCAGGATGACGAAATTAGCGTCATTGAACACCCCTATCTCATTCTTCAGTCCCCCGTAGTTGATGCCCGTCTTGCCACCCACGGATGCGTCGACCATGGCCAGCAGGGTGGTGGGGATGTTGATGAAATTGATGCCTCTTTTAAAGGTGGAGGCAGCGAATCCCCCAAGGTCTGTCACCATACCGCCCCCCAGATTGATGACGCATGAGTGGCGGGTGGCTCGATATTCTTGCAGTGCCGTCCATATCTTTTCCACCGACCGCAAGCCTTTGTGAACGTCAGAAGCGGGGATGGTGATGAGCGGCGCACCCCTCAACGAGTGAAAACCGCGAATCTTCGGCCAACAATGTTCGGCTGTCACGTCGTCCGCAACGATGAACATGCGGTCGGGTTGGCATGCTGCAATCGCCTTGGATAGGTCAGTTTGCAAATGGTTGGATAGGATAATCTTTTGTTTCATCTTCTCTTTTTATGGTTACAAATATAATGAAAAAAGCAGATACCCAAGCCATTCGGGTGATCTATTGAGCCTTGGTTTTTGCATTTAAGAAGGTTATGCGGAATAAAGAAACAATCATTCCCTTTTGCATGAATGAAGAATAAAACTGCCATTTACGACATGATGTGATAATATTGTTGGATGGTAACCAATAGCTCTCAACTATGTTAGCAAACCTTTCGTTTGTTAAATCAATTCATTTTCTTTGACAAAATAAAATTGTAAAATAGAAAAAATGGAGCGACTTTTAAGGCGTTCAAGGTCTTAAATTCTTCATTTTGTACGCTATTCACATGGGTTTAATCGACTATTAGCATGCTTTTGCCGTCCAATTTACATGCTATTGCCGATCAACTAATCAACGAAAATGAAGAAATATCCAAATTGGTGTAAAATGACTGATAATGAGCAGGAAACGGAATAATTTGCATAGAAGTGCTCTTTTCAAAAAGGGTCATAATGTGCAGATTTAGGCAGAAGTTCAGTTACCAAACCGTTACCCGATTTTGCCATAGGTAACGATAGAGTAATGTTCGGTAACTGAATTATTTTCGCTCGTGTGGCTGTTGCTACGGTCGGCAGTTTTCTGCATAAGTGATGAACGCTTTGAAATTGGTATTTTTGCCACAAAACATCAAAGCGTATGAAAACAGAAAAAATGAAGGTGTTGCTCTACCTCAAAAAGAGCGGTCTGGACAAGTCGGGCAAGGCTCCGATTATGGGACGCATTACCATTGGACGTTCCATCGCCCAGTTCAGTTGCAAGCTCTCCTGTAATCCTGGCTTGTGGAATCCCCGTGAGAGCAGAATGGACGGAAAGAGCCGTGAGGCGGTGGAGGTGAATGGCAGGTTGGAGAACTTGCTGCTGTCCATCCAGTCAGCCTATCAGTCTTTGCTTGCAAGAGGTTGCCCATTTGACGTAACCGATGTGAAGGAACAGTTTCAAGGCAGTGTGCAGACACGGTGCATGCTCATTGAAAGGCTGAATATGCTCATTAAAGAGAAAGAAAGTCATATCGGTGTAGACATCAGAAAAGAGTCCATGGCAAGCTATCACTCCACGAGAATCCACTTGCTGGAGTTCATCCAAAAGAAGTATAAGGTTTCTGACTTAGCCTTCTCACAACTGACAGAGAACTTCATCCACGAGTTTCAGCAGTACTTCTTGGGAGAGTGTGGATTTCAGGAAAGCTCATTCTACAATGTCGCCACCCATTTGAAAACAGTTTGCAGGCTGGCTTACCGTGAGGGATTGGCAGACATCCTGCTTTTCGACAAAGTCAAAATCAGCAAGGGCGATAAGAAACTCCCAAAGGCACTTGACAGACGTTCACTTGACAAACTAATGAATACCCACTTCGGAGAGTTGGAGGAAGAAATGGAAACAGCAAGGGATTTGTTTGTTTTTGCCTGTCATACAGGTGTAGCCTATTGTGATTTAATGGGATTAAGTAAGACACATCTTGTCCGTGATGATGAGGAAAATCTTTGGATGAAGTTCAATAGGAAGAAGACAGGTGTACTTTGCCGTATTAAGTTGTTGCCTGAAGCGATTAGGATAATAGAGAAGTATCGAGGCGAAGAAAGGGAAAGACTGCTGCCACAGATGAAGTATGCCACCTATCAGTCGTATCTTAAAGCATTGCGCCTTAGAGAGGATATAGCCTTTCCCTTTACCACGCATACGGCAAGACACACCTTTGCCACACTTATCACGCTTGAGCAAGGAGTACCTATTGAAACGGTGAGCAAGATGCTCGGACATAGCAACGTAAGCATGACCGAGCGTTATGCAAAGGTAACACCGCAGAAACTCTTTGAGGAATTTGACCGTTTCCTTTCTTTCACTGAAGATATGCAGTTAACAATCTGATTCCTATTTTTTTCTATCTTATCATTACTTATAAATCAAGACTACCAAGACAATGAGAAGTACATTCAAGATACTATTTTATATCAACAGACAGAAGACAAAGGCAGACGGCAATACCGCCATTCTCTGCCGTATCACCATTGACGGAAAGAATACCGCCATTACCACAGGAGAAGAGTGTAAAGTCTCCGAGTGGAACACCAAGCAGGGTTTGACAACCAACAGGAAGACCAATCAAAGAATCAATGAGTTCAGGGATTTGGTGGAAAAGACCTATCGGGACATTCTTTTAAAGAACGGAGTTGTAAGCGTGGAACTTATCAAGAACCGCTTGCAAGGTATTGCCACCAATCCGACCACGCTCCTTGCCATGAGCAGGGCGGAACTCCAAACAGTCCAGGAAAGTGTTGGCAGATCAAGGGCAGAGGGAACTTACCTAAATCTGTTCTATTCTGACAGAAATCTCCGTGAATTTGTAGAAAACAAAGGAGTGCAGGATATATCCATCGGAACAATTACAGAGGACTTGTTCGAGGAATACCGCTTCTTTCTCAAAAAACGTGGGCTGAAAGCATCCACCGTCAACAGCAACCTCTGCTGGCTGAGCCGACTGATGTTCCGTGCGGTCAGCAAGAGAATTATCCGCTGCAATCCCTTTGAGAACGCCAAGTATGAAAAAGCAGAAAAGAAGATACGCTTTCTGCAAAAGAGCGATGTGATGAAACTTATGGCAATGAAGATGAACGACAAGGAAGCGGAGCTGGCAAGACTGATGTTTGTCTTTTCCTGCTTCACAGGCTTGGCTATCTCAGATATGGAGAATTTGGAATACAAGCATATCCAAACGGCATCGGACGGACAGATGTACATAAGAAAGGAACGTCAGAAGACCAAGGTTGAGTTCATCGTGCCGTTACATCCCATAGCGGAAACCATCATCACTCATTGCCGGAAAGAGCCGGAAAGAAACGAGGTACAGCAGACGGTGAAAGAAAAAGGCGACCACCTTGTTTTTCACCGTGATTGCAGCCGCAGTGTCATGGATGCCAAACTGAGTATTGTGGGAAAGGCTTGTGGTATTCGCCAAAGACTTTCCTTCCACATGGCAAGACATACATTCGGCACGATGAGCCTAAGCGCAGGTATTCCCATTGAGAGCATAGCCAAGATGATGGGGCATACCTCCATATCAAGCACTCAAGTCTATGCGCAGGTAACGGACAGGAAGATATCAGAGGATATGGACAGGCTCATTGCCAAGCAATCGGCAAAAGAAAAGGAAACTTTGGAGAGAGAGGCTTGTGAACCTTCGGATATTGTAACCTGTAAAATGGAGGAAACGGCATGAAGACAATCAATAATCCCAAAAGAAAAGTAAGCGTAACCAATCAGCGCAGTTATTTCGACTGGACTGATGGAATGCAGGTTGTTCGCAGAGGAAATGGCGAAATTGGCATGACAGAGAGCGAACTTGTGAGGTTCTTCGGGGTAACATGGAGAAAACTCAACCATAGGCTGCAAACGATAATAAAATCCTCCAACCTGCATCCCGATGAAAGGGGTGCAGGTGAGGAAGTTATTTATGCAAACGAACAACTAAAAGGTTATGCTACGCTCTATCCACTTCCTATTATCATTGCCCTTTCCTTTCATCTTGACAGCGTAGAGGCAGATATGTTTAGGAAATATCTCTGCCAAACACTGCAATCCCCTGCGCCAATATTCATTCCTATTATTGTTGATACAAGTGGCATACAGGGGTGCTGAATGGCAGTTATATAGACTAATAATTAGTGTTTACTGAATAAATTATATTCGTTTGACATACAATAAATTATATTGTTTTATCTTTGGTTGTTTAACATAAAATTCGTACCTTTACAGTGTTAAATCAGAAGTGATGTGCTATTTTGTCAAGAACGTGATGAAGTTCCTCATGGAACTTTGTCTTGCCCTTTTCGAAATTAAGCTCAATTTATGGACAAATGCCATTGCAAAGTTTAGAGTCCGCTGCTTTGCAGTCATGGCAATTTATTAATTCAGCGAACACTAATTATATCCTTTTTCTTTCACTGTTATATTTTACTACATAACTACATTAAAGGTAAAGCGATGAAAAGAAAGGATTAATGAGTAGTAGGGCTATTATCGAAATGATACTACATAGTAACTACATTTAACCTTCTTCTTTCACTGCTTAGGTATATCTATAAAGAGTTCAATAACCGCTATCATGATTTTTAGGCGTTTTTCAGGAAGATGACGAAAAAATTGCCTACTTATTTGCTTTTTTCATAAAAAGTACATATATTTGCAGCGTATTTATTTATAAAACTCTAAAACTTATAGTTATGAAAGCAAAACAAACAATCCTTTACACTCTTACTTTCATATTGGCATTATTTGTAGGAGTATTAACATCGTGTTCTAATAATAATGAGGTAGCTGAAATTAATGCTACTAGAGATTACCTAACTGATTCTAAGGTTCTTGCTAAATTTGTTGATATAAATAAAACAGTTGGCGAGTACTATTTGAATGTAAATAAAACCTCTTTCAAAGATTTACTTTCTGATAAGGATTGGCAAGAATTGCAGAGCGTTAATCCTTTAAATAAACAAAGATTTGAAAAAGAAATAGCAGAATTAAATATGCGATTACAAACCGCTGCAAATAATCCAAAAACTTCTCAAATAGTATATTCTACGTATAATGAAACTTGGATTAGAAATCTTACACAAGATAATATAGTGCAAGTTGAAAATACCGTAAAAAGCTCTCTAACAAGAGGAAGTAATCTTGCAACATTATCAATTTTCCCTGAAAGTAAAAGTCAGTGTTATTTCACTTCTGGAAAGAAAATTATTTCAAGAATTCAATTAAATATCTTCAATGGTAGCTATTTCTTTTTTGACATTCTTTGTAAAACAGATGCAAAAAAAGAACCCAATCCGAATATGAATGAAAAACTAATAACTCTTTCAGGAGTATCAATGCTTCCATATAATTATTTTACTTGGACAGCATATAGCAATGATGCTAATATAAATTGGCAATTTGAAGGATTAGGTTATGAACCCAGAAATGGTGGTCCTATTGCCACTGCTACTTTTGAATCGTACAATTAAATGTTTTTATATATGGGGGGATATTATATATCCCCCTATTTTTTAATTTAAACAAATGAACTCCACGTATAAGTTATTAGTAATGTTTGTTTTCTCTTTCTGCTTAATAACTTGCACTACTAAAGACGATTATACTACTAGTAATGATATTGTAGAGAAACTTACAAATAAAATATGGGTAAATATTATCAAGGATAAACCCAAAACGATGCATGAGCAATATATTTTTTAAGAATGGAACAGGATATCAAGTAGTTCAAGAATATCAAAACAAAGAAGTTGAAAAAGAAACAAAATCATTTTTTCATTGGACTTTTATGTATCCTGATAATAAAGTTATATATATAGATTGGGATTGTATTGGAAAATAAATTCCTTGTCAGATGTTGTCTTTAATGTAGAGGAAACTTATGACGACCCCTATCAGACCCCTAGTCAACTCTATAAAAGAAAATTAGAGATGACCTCTAAAAACAGCATTTTTATGTAGTCGGTCTGAGTTATAAAGAAATCTGGTAGGAGGTAAATATTACTCATAAGAGGCATCCTCCTCCTACTTTTACATTTACCAACCTCCCACACCACCGTACGTGCCGTTCGGCATACGGCGGTTTTGTACTTTTACACCTCATGGTGTGTGGCAAGTTGTTTTCAGCTATCCCTTTGAGTAACATCACTTCTATCCTATTGTCGGATTTCGTCCTATCGTCTTGGATAGAGAGCTTCTTTCGGGCATCTGACGAAGAGGTTCGCAGGGTAGCAATCATTGGGCTTACTTGGGACTTGCACCCGTTAGATAATGCTTATGCCGAGCGTACAAATAGACCGTTACTACATATGTAAGTAACGGTCAAATATTTTTATAGATTTTGGGCTAATAGAATATTACCTTCTTCCTCCAAAGTGCACTCCTGAGAAAGACTTTTGTCTGGTGCCTCTTGTACAATCCTTGCACCTATCCATCCATTACCATCTCTTGTATATACTATACCTTCGCAAAAGAAGATTTCAGGCGTACCAAAAAAATCATTATCAGAAATATCTGGTTTTCCATCTATTATTAACTTAGAACCACCAAAGTTGATAGATACCTCCAATACAATATTTTTATAGTATTTTAGGAATGTGTTATGTACCCTATAACCTCCACCATTCCATGTTAAATCATTACTAAAGAAGCTATACACGGACTTATCATTCTCAGAAAAGAATTGTATCTGCTTCCCTGAATTGCCCGTATCTAATCCTGAGAAAAATTTAATTACTTTATTTACCAAAAAAAGGTATAGAGTTTTTGCTTTTTTTCAGAAGCTTTATTCTCTCCTAATACATTAAAGACACTTTCTCCTATAATAGGAATGACGTACGGACTTTTTGATGGATTCCCATTGTATACTGTAGTCCACTTATTCTCAATCCCTCCCTTAAAATTCTTTGTTGCTCCTGCATAGGTTGTGAAACGATGATTATTAATACTATTCCATTGTTGTTGCAACTTTGACTTATTAAATTTCATGAAATCTTTAAAAACTGGTTCTTTTATTTGTTGTCTTACAATCAACGAAGATAGGCCATAATAGATTCCATCATCCCAATGTACCATTCTTCCCCAGCTTAAACCATGTCAAAGTTTTTTCATTACTTTACAGTCAATACCAATGGACACACCAAATACATAATCATATTGATATAAAGAAACATATAGTTTTCTGCGTGAATTTGAATTGAACCTGATTTTTATATGTTTCAGGTAACTAGGAGAAAATCTAATTATCTTATCTATAATATGAACTTTAACTGCTCCTACTTTCGGAAAATTTTGCACATCTTCTCGCGTAAGTTCATGACGAGTTGCTGCCCTTGTTGTAGGTTGGTTAGGTATGACAACATCATCAGAGTCTTCATCGAAATATTGTTCGTTGTCTATTGGACTAGAAGGGCTATCGTTCCATCTACAGAAGGTATCTTTCAACTTTACATTACCTAATTTCTTTAATCCCTCTGCAACATTAGTAAAGTCTTTCACTTTGGTAACTGCATTCTCAAGTTCTATCTTATTAGAGCAGTGGGTAAAGAATGTTCCATCTTTCGTTATACGATACAATGTATCATTAACAATAATTTCTAAGTTTTTATTCAGGAAATGTCTGAATTTTTCATCAGGAATAAGAAATCCTATCTGTTCGATATTCGTATTTCCTTCAGAAAAATCATTATAAATATCATCAGCAGATGAAAAAGAGTGCGAGGATCTTGTTTTAATTCCTTTTGTAATATCATAACTCTCAAGTGCTTTCTTAAAGGCATCCTTACTCTCAAAAGACATAATTTCGGCAGAAGTGCTTTCAGGAGAATGGAAGTTGTTTTTTCCCCTTGATCTACAATATCTTCTGAACTACAAGCACCCATAATAAGCAATTAGGCAATGCTACTAAGAAAAGTAATAAATGTTTTAATCTTATTTTTTTTGTGTGCAAAATAAATAATAAAAGTCTTACACAATACCTATTTATAATGATTTTTACTTGAACATTTATGCTATTTTACTAATATTTGTATCAATTATTCACATCAATCTACTATTCTCTGTATTTCCATTTTTTACCTGTAATAAGTGTTAATGCCAATTATAACTATTGAAGGCGGTTTTATTCGCATTCCTTATAATTATTATCCAACATTTTCTCCAAATCCGACTCCTTATAAAGTATCTTTCCTGCAAAGTGTGTGTAGGGGATAATCCTCCTGTCCCGATAGTCCTGCAAGGTACGAGGGCTGATATACAGCCGCTCGCACACCTCCTTGCCTGTCAGGAAATGCTCACCGCCAAATAGCGGTTTGTGTGTCTGTGCCACTTCCTTTATCCGTCTGTTCACTCTTTCAAGTGCTGACAGCACCACCTGCATATCATTCGCTTCCATATTCAAGTCCTTTATTGACTCCATTGTCATCTTGTTTTATGTGTTATTCTTAGATTTAACTGTTTTAGGCTTCTCCGATTTAGTCTGCAGCAGCCACTCCACGTCCTCACGCTTGTAGTAGCACTTATGCCCAATTTGGGCAAAGGGCAACACGCCCGTATCACGGTAATGCTGTAAGGTACGCTTACTGATGTTTAGCAACTTACATGCATCCCCGTTGTGCAGCCAATCGGTATGCTTGCTCTGTTCTCCTAAAGCCTTGTGGCAGGTCTCGGCAAGACAGAGTATCTCATTCCTCAACTTTGCCCAGTTTGAATCCGTAATGATAAAATATCCCATAGTTTTATTGTTATTTTGTTTGTAATTCTATCTTATTGGTATTGACAATATCTTTGCCTGTTCTGCGTTTCACCGCACGTTTATGCCTACAAAAGTATGATGAGTTTGTCACACTTCAAAGCAGTAGGGAACAGCAGGGAAATATCGGGAAGTTGAAGGAAAAGTTAACGCATTTTATCGGCAGCCGTTTGCGCATTATTACCCTGTTTTCTTCTTTCACCGTTAGTTTAGTGCAAAAATAGGACAATTCATGTCCGTGTATGTCCTATTCAATCATTCTTCGTTCAAGTGGCACCTTGTAGCACTCTTGGTGTAAACAAACGCTACCTTTTTCTGTGCTGATACTATTGTTTGCAATATCGGTGCAGAATACCGCATACATGCGCAAAAGGTACATTCCTGCCTCTGCCTTTTCTTGTTATTTTATCATCTGTTTTGACTTAATTTGGGCTTCAATCAGTCATTTCTTTTCCTGTCTCCTCAAAAATCCGTGCGAACTTTATTGCGAATGAACGCAACATCATGCAAGCACTCCCCGAATGCTTGGAACTTTCCCATTCTCTTCATAACTTCACTCCGGAAACAAAAACAGGCATATAATGAAAACAAGCGCAGATAAAGGCAATTCGGAGGCGGGAACAACATGGCCAGACCGAGAAAGGCTTCCTCTAAGAACTCAGAGATAGAAGCCTATCTCTCCAAGCATTATGAGTTTAGATACAATACGGTATTGGGACGAACCGAATACCGTAGAAAATCTGATTGCGATTTTGTCAAGGTGGGTCGCTATGAAATCAATACGCTCCGCAGGGAGATAGACAACGACATCAGTATAACAACCTCCTCGGATAATCTGTACTCCATCATCGAGAGCAGCTTCTCTCCACGTGTCAATCCCATACAGGAGTATTTTAAAAGGTTGCCATCGGTGGATATAAGCAGTAGTTCTCCCTTTGCGCTGAAAGTTATTCCCGAATTGGCAAGTTGCGTAGTTGTTCGCAACTCTGACAAGTGGCTGCCATACCTTACCAAATGGCTCGTGGCAACGGTTGCCAACGCCATGGACGACCGTGAATGTCGTAACCACACTTGCCTCGTGCTGACAGGTGAGCAGGGCAAGTTCAAGACAACATTCCTTGACTTGCTCTGTCCTCCGGCTCTTCACGGTTACAGCTATACGGGCAAGATATATCCGCAGGAGAAGGACACGCTTACCTATATAGGGCAAAATCTCATCGTAAACATTGATGACCAGCTCAAAGCCCTCAACAAGCGTGACGAGAACGAGCTGAAAAATCTCATCACCTGCCCGATGGTCAAGTACCGTATGCCCTACGACAAGTATGTGGAGGAACATCCCCACTTGGCGAGTTTTGTTGCATCGGTGAACGGTAACGATTTCCTTACCGACCCCACAGGCAGCAGGCGGTTTCTGCCCTTTGAAGTATTGTCTATTGACATAGAACGAGCAAAGGCAATCTCAATGGATAGTGTCTATACCGAAGCAAAAGCCCTGTTAAAATCTGGTTTCCGCTATTGGTTTGACGATAATGAGATAGCAGAGCTTTACAAAGAGAGTGAGGATTTCCAAGTGCAGACCGCAGAAATGGAACTACTGCTACGCTGCTTTGAGAAGCCAACGGAGGATAATCCCTATTGTACCTATATGACCACCACCGAGATAATCACCTACTTAGGCTACTATACGCATCATCCCTTGTCCTTAAAGCACATGGGCGAAGCCCTTAGGAAGGCAGGCTTTGAGAAAGTAAGCCGAAGGCGTGACGGTGGCAGCCCCATCTATGTGTATAAGGTAAGGAAGATTCTGCCGTGTCCTTTGCTGAATAGTTGCAGCAGTCAGATGCCATAAACTATGTGTAGTAGGCAAATGTAGTTGGATGTGTAGTTTCTTCAAAATCATAATATATAACTGATTAACAACAACTTAGAGTAGAGTAGTTTGTAGTAAGAAGAAAGATGAAAAAGTTTGGAGGGGAAAGACTTAGGAAAAGGGAAATTCATTCAAATGCAATCAAATATAATTCAGACAATCGATTATAATTCAGACAATCGATTATAACTCAATCACTTAAATTATTCAAGCAATGAAAGAAGAAGATTTATCACTTATCAAGCGATAT
This sequence comes from Hoylesella buccalis ATCC 35310, assembly GCF_025151385.1. Classification (NCBI taxonomy): domain Bacteria; kingdom Pseudomonadati; phylum Bacteroidota; class Bacteroidia; order Bacteroidales; family Prevotellaceae; genus Hoylesella; species Hoylesella buccalis. The sequence goes on from NZ_CP102287.1 coordinate 3,143,400, forward strand.
CCCATCGTGGAGTATCTCGAAAGGAAAGGCATCAAGCCTGTACGTAGGACTGCAGTCTATGCCCTGTATTGTTCACCGCTCAGGGAGGAAACGCATCCGAGTTTTAAGGTGGACACAGAGAAGAACCTTTGGATAGATTATGGCGAAGGTAAGGGTGGAAGTATCATCGACCTCTGTATGCGTATGGAGGGCTGCACGCTATCGGAAGCCATCCATCACTTGGGGCAGAACGCTCCCGATAATACAGTATATAGTTCTCACAAAGACTTCTCACAAAACAATCTCCAACCAACGATGGCTGCAAACGAGACAAGGAAACTGATAAGTATATCAGACACCCTACCGCCACATTTGCAGGAGTATCTTACAAAGGTACGCTGCATTGATTTGGAAAAGGCAAAGCCTTTCCTTAAATGTATCAGCTATGAGGTAAGGGGCAGGCGCTATCAATCCATCGGCTTTGCCAATCAATCAGGAGGGCATGAACTTCGGGACAATGGCACGTTCAAGGGAACGATAGCTCCGAAGGACATTACTCCTATATTCACCGACAAGATAATAAACCAAATACAGCCAACTTGTGTGTTCGAGGGATTTATGGATTTTCTTTCTTTTCTTTCAATGAAAGAAGAAGTAACAAGTGCCTGCCTTGTGCTAAACTCCGTGAGCAATACCGCCAAAGCAATTCGGTATATGAATGCGCAGGGAATATCTTCCATTCGTACCTTCCTTGATAATGACGATGCAGGGCGGAGGGCTGTTCAAGATTTCATAAAGGCAGGTTTCCATGTTGAGGACATGAACATACATTACAAAGACTTCAAGGATCTCAACGATTTTCATGTCAGTCGTGTCCGTGAGCGACAGAATCATAAAGAGCAGATACAGGCACACATGTCGGTTACAGAACAAAATCAAAGCAATAAATCAAAACAAGTCAAACATAAAATGAGATAGAGAAATGAAAAAGAAAACAATGATGAATGACAAAGACCTTTCATGGTTCTTGGAATGCCAAGATGATAAAATGGACAATGAGGTAATCCCACAGACGGAAGCACAACCCGTTCCTGTGGAGGAAATAACAACGGACGTAGAAATAAATGAGGACAGTGTTACTCAAGGAGAAGCGGATATCACTTCTGGGAAATCCGAGCATACACGGCATACTGAGAATATGGCTGTTCAAAGACGCATCAGCTCCAAAATGAGGAAGAAAACACTCGAAGCCTACAAGCAAGCCTATCTTGTGCCAACCAAACTGTGCAACCGAAAGGCGGTCTATCTGAGCCGAGAAACGCAGGAGCATGCCGACTTCATCGTGCGCAGGTTAGGCGACAGGGGCAGCAACCTTTCAAGTTTCGTGGAGAACATCGTGCGTCTCCATTTGGAAGAGTACGGTGAGGACATAGATAAATGGAGGAGATTATAAATCACAGGAAAAGGGTCGAGGACTTTTGGGAAAAGGGGCTATTATTCCACTCAAAACTCTCAATCCTTTTTTAGAGAACATAGCAACAGAAATTTGTCAAACATACTGAATGATGAGAACACCACGAACACAGTTAAACACGGAATGCACAGCATTCACTTTCAAGCAGCAAAACGCCTTGTGCGTAAACGTTTCGTTAGCTGATAATGCAAGACGTCAGTTTGTACCCACAAACTGCTCTTGCTCCCTCGTCAGACTGTCGGGGAGATTAGACCGTAATCACTACGTTCTCATCGGTCAGCATTCAGAAATTAAGCAACAACAAATCATCTATAATGATTAACTCTTAAAGGAAACTTATATGAATAGATACAAGGAAAAGCTGCCCGATGGCAGTCAAAGGATAAGGAAGAACAGCGGATGAACAAGACAGAGTTCATCAAGATAAGATGCACCTTAGAGGAGAAGCATCGTATCAAGTCAAAAGCGGAAAGTACAGGGCGGAAGTTCTCAGAGTACTGCCGTGAGATACTCCTTAACGGAGAAGTAACAGCTGTTCCCAAGATGACAGACAATGAGAGGGAAGCCATTGCCATTCTTCAACATACAGGAAGGTTCTACGGGCAGGTTTCCAATCTCATCAAGCTCAAGGACGAGGATTGGCTACATATCACCAAGAACCTTTCGCTATGTGCCAAAGAGGCATTTAAGCGGTTTTACGACCCGCATTTTCGTGTGGATGATGAGGTATATAAGGTCTTAAATCTAACAAGAAATGATAGGTAAATGCAAGGCGATAGCGCACGGAAGCACAGCTTTGGACTATATTTTCAGGGAAGGCAAACTCGGTAGTCGGCTTGCATTCCACAATCTTTGCAGCAGAGATCCAAAGACAATCTATGAGGAAATGAAAGTAGTCAGCGATTACAACAGCCGTTGCAGGAACAAGTTTCTCCGTATCGAAATCGGCATCGCACCGCAGGACGAGAAAAAGCTGTCTGTGTCCGAATATATGTGGATAGCACATTTGTTTGCCAAGCGAATGGGACTTGACAACCACCAATGGGTGGCAGTAACGCACAAGGACACCGATAATAGACACATTCACATAATTGCTAACCGTATCAGTCTGTATGGAGAAGTCTATGATACCACCTTTGTGAGCAATAGGGCTGCAAGGGTGGCAGAGGAAATCAGCAGGGAGAAAGGCTTGACCATTGCAAAAGAGGTCAAGGCAGAAAGGAAACACCAAAAGGAAAAAGCCAGCCCTACAAGAGAGCAAACAAAGCAGCAGGTGCAGAAGATTTGCTACACCTTGCTTGACAAGTACAAAGGAACAGGCGTCAAGGGGCATTCCTGACTTCGTCATCGTGTCACCCAAAAATCTTCGTCAAAGAGTTTAGCTATTCTCTGATGTCTTGCCATCAGCATAGTCTGCGTATAAACCTCCTTGTTCAGAGGTAGCTTGATTTGTATCGTTGTAATGGTCTTTGCCAATGCAAGCACCTTGTCTATGCTCATCTTAATCTCTGAGACTTTCAACATACGCTCCAATTCCTTGTATACTTTCAAAGCCACGAAGCAGATGCATATATGAGCCTCGATTCGTTTGCGCGTAAAGTGAAACATGGGACGTATCTCTATCTTTGATTTGGCTATGCGGAAGGCTCGTTCCACATGCCAAAGGTTGTGATATGCCGTGTATCACTACTGTCCACGAAAACCCTTTAACATTTCAAAAAGTAACAAATTGATAGTTACCCATCAAAATTGAGGCAGAGCTGCAGGTTTTTTCCTTCAGTAAATTCTTCCTCTTTCTGTTCAATGAGCAAGTCACACAATGGCATTTTTGTCAACAATGCCGTGCTTAAAATTCTTAGAACATCATAGGTTTGAAGCTTTAGCCCCATACATTCTTGTACGATAACGACAAGACAATATGCAATGATAGCTGCATAGATTTGTATTTTTACAGCATTCTCCGAGGTTCCATAAAACTCTTTGATGCGCAGATGTTGCTTCAGCCATTTGAAGAACAGTTCTACTCTCCATCTGTATTTGTAAAGCATAGCAACCTGTTCCGCTGTAATTTCAAAATTGTTCGTGTAAAATACAAATGTCCTATTACCATCATAGTCATAGAATACCACTCGTCGAAGTTTATTTGGATATTGCTTCTTAGTCTTGTATCCCTTGAAACGTATAATTTGGTCAGCCATAATTCCAGATGAAGGGTTGTTGTATTCTTTATCCTCTATGACCTCAAACGGCATTTTATGCTTCTCTCTCACGACAAAGTAAGCTTCTGCTCCTTCTATTATATAAAGTTTCCTAGTTGCCATATACGCTCTGTCAAATATATAGAAACTCTCTTTCTCATAGGGAATTAGCTCCATCACTTGAGAATCGTGAACTGAAGCGTCTGTAATGACAGAAAATGTCGGAATGTCTGTCTTCACGTCATACAGTTCATGCAATTTCACTCCTCCTTTCCCATGATGCAGTTTAGTCCACCAGTATACAGAAAGGCACAATGATATTGTTGAGGAGTCAAACGCATAGACATTGTTCGATATGAAGAAGTCCTTGACGACTCCTCGTTTCTCTCTTGCTATGGAAACCATCTTGTCTGCAAACTCTTGGAATATCTTGACTTCGCGTATTTCATTGGCCTTGCTCAAATTGCTTCTACTGACATTCTTTCCAAAACCAAGATGGTGGAACGCTGACTTGAACGGAGTGATGGTTACAATAAGGTCTCGTAATCCCTCACGATTAGACAACTGACCAAATAGAAGAACCATCAGATGATTCCAACAAGTGAAACTCTTCACATATTTATTACCTTCATACTTTTTTATCAACCATTTGAAATGGTCTGTCGGCAGAAAGTCGCACAGCTGTGAAAATACGTATCGACCTTTGTTCATAAGTATCTGCTTTCAAATTGTAATTTGTGGCAAAGATACTCTTTTCAAAAGTAGGGAGTCTATTTTATCTCCTACAAGCTTGTATTTATAGGCGTTTCAAGAGATTATTAAAAGATTTTCGTGGACAGTAGTGGCCGTGTATATGTCCTGTATTGGTATATCCGTATTGGTGAGATATCCCTTTAGGCCGTCCCATTTGGAGTCGTCGGCAACACGGTCATAATTGATGGCGACTTTCACTTCACCATCCATGGATAAGAACTTATTGTAACCTCTCTTGTTGATGTTGCCTTTCGTGAGCGCACCATGCTTGTAAGCCTTTTCCAACCTGCGTATTCCCTTTTCCCGGTTATAGGCATCTTTCTTAGCACGGTCATCTGTATAGCCGACCAAGAGACGACGTCCGCCTCCTTTGTCATATTCAACCATCTGGCAGTCGCGCTTGGGCTGTTCCAGTATCCAGTTCTTGACCTCTTGACTTTCATTCTTTATCTTCGCACCTATTATATACTTGTAGCCGTGCGATTCAAGTTCCGCTATGTTGGCATTGTTCATCAGACCAGAATCTGCCACTACAACGAAGTTTTCCAATCCGTATTTGCTTACAAACTCGTTTATCGTCGGCAGCATCGTATGACCCTCATATTTGTTGCCTTCATGGATGCAATAGGCAAGCGGATAGCCACCAAGGCTGACAAGCAGTCCAAGTATGATTTGAGGATTACTGTGACGTCCCTCTTTCGAGAAACCTGTCTTGCGTAATTCGTCCTCATAATCCGCTTCAAAGTAAAGTGTGGTAACATCATAGAATAACACACCGATATTTCCACCGAACAGTTTAGCTGTATGTTGCACGCTTATGTCCTGTACGATTTCGTGCTGATGGTCGCTAAGCTTGTCAAGATAGCGATAGATTTTTGAGAGATCCATATCTTCGTCAAAGTGGTTTTTAAGGTATTCCACCGTGGCAGCTTTGCTTGTTGGATATGCCAAACGAGCCTTAACAAGCTTGCGGAATACATCATCGTCAATCCGATTGAAACCAATCCTGTCAAACGTGCGGTCTAATATCAAGTCGCATCCGTTGAGAAAGATATTGCTGACATTGGACAGGACACGGCGGACTTCTTCACGCTCATGGTCACAGGCCTCACGTTCCTCGCCGAATAGATCAAGCTGGGGCTGGCGGCGTGAATTCTCTCTGGAAATCCATTCTTTTGCTTCAATGACAAGATTTTCAACCTCACCTTCATTATAGGCTACTCCAATTGTGGCAAGTTCCTTCATTTTGCCTCCAATTTTCTCAACAACGATAACTCCGATATTGCCAGATGGATATTTCTTTTGCGGACAAACATAGTTAAAATATCTTTCGTGTCACCCAATATTAGATGACACAAAGATACAAAATAGTGTTTATCAACCAGTTATAAAATACATGTTTTTTGAGTGACGAAGTCAGGAAAAAGCTGTCTGTGTCCGAATATATGTGGATAGCACATTTGTTTGCCAAGCGAATGGGACTTGACAACCACCAATGGGTGGCAGTAACGCACAAGGACACCGATAATAGACACATTCACATAATTGCTAACCGTATCAGTCTGTATGGAGAAGTCTATGATACCACCTTTGTGAGCAATAGGGCTGCAAGGGTGGCAGAGGAAATCAGCAGGGAGAAAGGCTTGACCATTGCAAAAGAGGTCAAGGCAGAAAGGAAACACCAAAAGGAAAAAGCCAGCCCTACAAGAGAGCAAACAAAGCAGCAGGTGCAGAAGATTTGCTACACCTTGCTTGACAAGTACAAAGGAACAGGCGTCAAGGGGCATTCCATGTTCCTTTATGAATTGAACAAAAACGGCATTACCATAGAGCGTATGAAGAACAAGCAGGGCAAGGTATATGGCTTGAAGTTCTCATACGCAGGGCAATCCTTCAAGGCTTCCGAAATCGGCAGGGAGTTCGGCTACCATTCCTTGCAGAAGAACTTTGAAACAACCAACAAGGAAGAATCAAGGAAACCACATCTAACAGTACAAGAGCCGACAGAAAAGAGAGAACAATCTGATACAGGCTACCAACTTGTACCTCCAAGCCGCTCCTCAATTTCACGAGACAATGACACACCACAAGTGCAGAGTCCTATTAGTACAGTGGCAGACACCATCGTTAGCGCAGCCGATGAAGTTGTGGAAGGGTTAGGCGATTTGATTACACCAAGTACACTAGGCTATGACTTAACCGAAGCTGCATGGCAGCGCAAACTCAGATACCAAGCTAACAGAAAGAAGAAACGTGGAAGGGGAATATAAACATAGCAGCATACAAAAAGTGCAGAATAAAGAATATCTCATCAAAAACGCTTGTTATTCGGTAACAAAGTATTATCTTTGCAAACGGAATAACAAGCGTTCTTTGTTAGGCAGAAAACAGCGAAGCCAAGTAGCTCGCTCGTTTCCAAATCGTTACCTGTTTAGTTTCACTAACAATGTAACTTCTTTATTTTCAGATAGATATATTTTTATAATTATCTTATGCTACAATTTACATCCTATTGGAGGTCTTTTTTGCACCAAAAAAGGAATTTTTGTCCCAAACACGATACTTTTTGATTTCGATTTAGGTTTCAAAATCATATAAGGTGCTAATAATCAAATAGATAATCAAACTTGCCCATAATGAGCTTATTTTCACCCGCAGAGTAAGTTGATTGAAAAAACGCCCAGCATTTGTGTTAAAAAAACGTTGTGCCATACGAGATATCACTGATAAAACGTTCCGTTTGTTTAGAAACAATAAGCGCCTTTTTTTCTTGAAAGTGCCGTGTGAATTGAGCCGTCTTTTCAACATGCTGCCGCTATGATTTAGAGGTAGGCGATGGGGAATATACAGGTATTTTCCCCAACAAGGTAGGAAAAACCCTACGCAGCAATAGTGAAAACATCTTTGGATATACTGAATCTATTGTGTATTTTTGCAATAGATAAAATTATGAAACTTTAAAATATACGACGATGAAAAAGATGATGAAATTATTACCTATCGTGTTTATGGCACTCTTCACGATCAGCGTTACCTCATGTAGCGACGACAATGATTATTATTATGAAGACCCTTACGATAACTCTCAGGACGTGCTGTATGAGATGGCACAGACCCTGCGTGGACATTGGACGGGAAAGACGGCTGCTCGCTTTAGAGTTCAAAATGGACAGTTGCGGGAAGAGGTGTACGACACCGACATAGAATTTGATATGTACGATTCCAACTCGCGCAGTGGTCGTGGCCGTCAGGTGGATTATTTCAATGGGGAAGTGGCTTACGATAGAACGTTCTCTTGGGCAATCGATTCTCGCTCAGGTGACATCATTATTACCTATGATGGTGAAAATGGGAAGAAATTCCAGATGATCATTGATTATGACGACATGAAACTCGATGATCACACGTTCTCTGGTGTGATGGTTGGCGATGGCGAGTCGGATGAGTTTGCCTACAAGCGCTACACTTATGCCAAGAAGGTGACGATGGATTTTGAGGAGTGATGAAGTTGAGCCGGGGTCGGTTGCCGTCGCTGATGATTAGGGCAACCCCCAGGCTCGTTGCACTTTCTCTACCGGTAATGTTTCTACTCGGCGTTCGATAGCGTCGGGTAGGTTGCAGAAAAAGTCGATGCCGGTCTTCTGTTCCAGTTCGTGGATGTTGACGACGTATTTGCCGAGCGACGTGTCACCGTTGGCCTCGTGTTCCACCCAGAAGCCTAGAGCCTTGTAACCCATCTTGTTCTTGCACAACACGGCCATGAAAAAGTATTTGGGTACGATGAGCCCTTGACCGAGGGTGGTCAGTATTTGGCTGCGATTGTCTATCGTTCCACCTTTGCAGACGTACAAGGTGTCACGAAAACTGTCTTGATTCCACGATCTTATTTGTGCTTCCATGTTCTTCCAAACTCCATCATTGAAGGCGTGTACTTGTGGCATCATGTTGGAGAGATAAAAGGTTTGGATGTTGGCTTCTCTTGACCCCAGACGGTCGGCCGAGGGACAGATGTGGCCGTGGTCATAGCCCGTACGCCAGAACGGATCTCTGTCAAACTGATAGGTCGAGGGAATATTCTCGTCGCGTGGATATTGGTTGGTATCCGATCGGTAGCGGCTGGTGTGGGCTTCGCTAACGCCTCGGTACATCTGGTAGCAGCTCCAGCGTAGTGATTTCTTGCTGGTGTCCCACTCGGTGCAAAAGTTCACGCCACGCTCGCCTGTGCGTTTGTTGAGCAGTGCCTTGTGCACGATGATCATGCTGCTGCCTCCTTTCACTTTTGGGAACTCCAAACGACTGACCTCAGGAGGCATCATGGGGTTGCCAACGGTGGACATGCCGTTATATTGATTGGCGTTGACGTTGGCTTCAGCAGACTCTTTTGAACCATTGTCGTCACTGCATGATGCCAGTGCGAGGATGGCGAAGAGTGGGAAGAGGAAATGGTTGAATTTGTTCATCGGCGTGTGGTGGAATGAAAAAAGTGCGACCGACCGTATATGCAACTACGCCCGAACGCACTTTCTTGTCGTCAAAAAAAAGTTTTGTATCTTATTTCTGAATCTTACCGTAACGGTTCATGAAGCGGTCTACGCGACCTGCCGTGTCAACAAGTTTGCTCTTACCGGTATAGAATGGGTGCGAGCTGCTTGAGATTTCTACTTTTACCACTGGGTAAGTTTCGCCTTCAAATTCTACTGTCTCGTTACTCTTGCATGTAGACTTTGTAAGGAACATATCGCCGTTGGACATATCTTTGAATACGACGGGGCGATAGTTTTCTGGATGAATTCCTTTTTTCATTTTGATTTCTTATTGAATATAATTGAATTAACTAAGCTATATGGGCTGCAAAAGTACAAAGAATTTTGCATCCCACCAAATTATCTTTGCAGTTTTTTATTTCGCGTATGTAATGGTGATGGCACTGATGCGCAACTGTGTACCTCCCTTGTTTTCTGTAAAATCATTTATCAATGTAACTGTTGAGTTGCTCAATGGTTCAAATTTAACGTTCGTATCGCTAACTTTCTTGGTAGGCACTTGTGTTGTTCCATTAAGCATATAGGCTTTGTCGTTGCCATTATACAACTTGCCACCGAATCCGTCTGTCGTTTTGATGCTAACCGACACGATTGTTTTCTTGGCTTTGATAATCATGGTGTTCTTTGCATACAGTCGCACAGCAGCATATTTTGGACCATAGTAGGCTGGTGGGGTAGTGCCCTCGCCTTGACCGAATGTAATTACGGTTCCATCGGTATAGGTGTACGAAGTTGCTGGCTTCTTGTCCTCAAATTTCATGTTAGCTGCCTGAATAGTAATGCTTTCTCCTGCGTCTGGTGTAACAGAGGGCTCGTCAGGTGTACCACCTTCAGACTCGGTACCTTCTTTTACCGTGAGATTTTTCACCTCCCAAGTGGCAGAATTGGCGTTGCAAGTGTATTTGAGGGCAATCACTACCTTTCCTTTGCCTTGCATTTCTTTCGGTAAGTTGGCTGAAAACTTATAGAATGTTGTCCAATCTGTTCCCTCCTTCAATGTTCCAGTGATGTCTGTCCATTTGGTGGTGAGCGGGTCTCCTGTGTATTCATCGGTCACCAGTACTTGGTTGGCTACGCCCTCTTTAGGCTTTCCATTGAACGTGGCATAACGTAGTATGTATTCAAACGAAACATGTGCACCTTTGCTTGCAGTCATGTCCATGGGTTTGGATACGATGTAAGCCTCTGATGGGGTTGTTTTCTTACTGCCATTGTCATAGCCTGTCGCTTTTGCTGTCTTGAAGTCAATAATCCAAGGTAATCCTTTTGCTTTAATGGAATTGAAGACTCCAAAAGAAGTGGCAAACGACTCGTTGATATAGGTGCCATTCACAGGTTTCAGTACATCAGGCTTTGGCTCGTCTGGCGTTTCTGGGTTTTCTGTTACTTCCCCTTCTTTTACCGTAACATTCTTCACTTCCCATGTACGTGAACCTTTATCCGTTGCCGAATAATAGAAGGCAATACGCACCTTATCCTTTCCGATATAGGCAGCTGGAAGATTCTTTGCGTAGGTAGCGAAAGTGGTCCAATCTGTCCCTTGTGTCAGTTTTCCAGTGATGTCTTCCCATTCTGTTTTTGTAGGGTCGCCCGTGTAGTTCGAAGTAATCAGTACTTTGTCGACTCCGTCTCTGCTCATATACTGGATGATATATTCAAACTTGAGGTAGGCACCTTTTGATTTCGATAGATTGATTTCAGGCGAAATCAGGTAACTCTCCGAGGGTGTATTCGTCTTACTGCTGTTATCGTAGCCCGAAGCCTTGGCAGTTTTGAAGTCTATTTTCCATGGCGTACCCATTTGGGTGATGACTTTAAATTTCCCTATACTTGTTGCGAAAGCTTCATGGAGGTACTCGCCAGGGGTTTCTTCATTGCTTCCGTTGTTGTCCTCTGGTAACTCGTAGGGTGCTGGTACGTCTTCGCAGCTGCTCAATGTGAATGCTGTGAAAACGATAGCAGCGAGAGAATAAAGTAACTTTTTCATCTTTATGTCTTTTGTATTATGGTTCATAATGGATTGATGGTGTAAGCTTATTTTGTCTGTGGGCTATTTCTTGTGCCCGTACATTTCATGTTGTCCTATTCTGCGGGCTTGATGTCATCAGCCGAGCGCAATAAGATTTGCCATGTATTGCGGAATCTTGTAAAGATGCCTGTAATGTCTACCGCTCCTGTGGGCATGGGTTGATTTGCAAAATCTGCAAAGGTGCTGGTACGCACCACCATTGTTCTGCTATTGATACCCTTCAGTGTGCGGTTGGCTGCATTAGCAATAAGGGCGATGCTCCCGTCCTTTGGGGCAAATACAGCTTTGCCGTTGGCTCCTTCTAACTGCACATTCTTTAGCGTCATCAGCATGCCACTGTTGTTTGTTAAATATTGCTGATTGCTTATCTTACTTTGGTCAAAGACAGTAGGTTTCACTTTTTCAGGTTGAGGTGTGCCCAATAATTTGAAATGCCTCATCCACACAAACCTATTCATGCGTCCCACTTGTTGTGAACCGTCACGCTTATTGATGTATATACCTCCTACTTGTGCCTGACTGCCATATCCTCCTATGATGAGTCCTTTGAGTGATATCAGCACCTCTTGACCAACAGGAAGGTAACCGTAGAGGCCACCTTGAGCTACAGAGATAAGTATAGCACCCGTTTCGTCTTGCATTGCAAACTGATTGTAGATGTTACCTTCCACGTCATTTCCAGTTATCCAACCCTTGATTTGGATGTCTTCTGTAATTTCTTCTAAGCCACTTGCGGCAATTACTCCTTGGTATTGCTGTTTCAATTGGGCAATGTTTAGCACCTTCGTTTCTGTGAGTTCATTGTTGCCGTAGGGCGACTGGTTCAACTGCGGTGCATCGTAATCGTCAGCCATGCAACCACTCAGGCATACACAAGCAAGTGCAATGACTATATATTTTATTTTCTTCATGTCGTTGAGATTTATTAGAATCTGTAAGATATTTGGAACATTCCGTTGATGCCGTAAGCATAATATTTCTTCGGATTGCGTGGAAACTTGTATGTACGTGGATTTATCGTCCCATCATCCTTCACTGTGTAGTCGCTTCGACTTTGTTCATAGCCTCCCGTTACGATGCGTTGATTGTTGAGAAGGTTGGTTACCATGAGGTTCAAGTTCAGCTGTCCTTTCTTCAATCGGATGCTCTTACCAATGCTACCGTCCAACATGAAACCGCCTTTGCCTTTGGCTTGTTCGGGTACGATGTAATTTCCTTCATTATCAATACTATTCCTAACACGTAGCGTACTCTCATACCGATAGCTTGGAGAATAGAATAAATAGATGCGATCGTAATAATTTCCGTTCAAATCTACAAACCATCCGCCTTGATGGAAACTCAATCCAAGACTTGCAGCAGTAAGCGGTGTTCCTCCTTCGCGCATACCTTTGTTGTACACAGTCTCGTCCACGTATTTCGCTTCTGTTGAGTTGAGGTAGCGCACCTTGGCATTATTGATGTTTTTAGCTTCACTCCATGTGCCGAGTGTGGTAAGATCTAAATAAGATGCGAGCTTAAAGCGTGCCCCCAATTCTACACCGTACGCCTCTTTTTCAATGCCAGTCATCGAAACATAAGAGAAGGAATTGATGTCATCCAAATAGAAGTTTTGCCATTCGGTAACATGATTCATCCTATTGTAGTAGGCGTTGATGTTGGCGTGTACCCATGCATTTTGGTATTGATAACCCAACTCACTACTGAAAACTTGTTGATTCTTGAGATTCAACACAAAGTCGTTGTTCATTTCGGGCGATGCAAAGGCTGTGCGTGCCGTTGGAGCGCGCCACTCATATCCTGCTCCTACAGATACAATGTTGCCCAGTCCAGCATCCCATGTGATACTGGCTTTGCCGCCACCGTCTAAGAATTTGGCGTGTCCACTCTTGCCATACGAATTTTCTGGGAACAATCCGTTGCGCATATAGCCTTGGCGTTGCATGTCTGTGTCGCCTACTTTTCCTGCAACCATGAGATGAAAGCGACCCATATTGGCTAAGTAATTGGACCAAACAAGTGCTTTGTGAATCAGGATATCGTAATCGTAGCCAAACTTGTCGCCTTTGCCTACCAAACGTCCTGTCCTATCTGCTCCCATTGTGTTAAGGTCGTATTGCACGGCATCGCTACTTTTAGGATAATAGCCTACGGCATAAGTGTTGATGTTGTGGAAACTATTGGCACCCAACAAATCTTCCATTGTCTGATAATGCCCACCTTGATTTCGACCTAATACAGCCCCAATGTTCCATGTCTGGTTCTTACTTAATTTTGTGGTAAGCGTTGACGCTAAATTCATCACAAAGTTGTCATTGTGCTTGGCTTGCACATAATACAGCGCGTCACTGCCTGTCTTGGCTGCTTGTTGATTTGCCCAGTACAATCGGTCCCATTTCACTTGGCGGTTTTCTTTTGCGGCTGTCCAGTAGTTGTACGCCTCATTCCATTCTAAGAAAGCTGCATGACTTTTAGCATTGCGGTTGGCTTCATCGCCCCAAACCTCATAATAGCTACTGGGAAGATTTTTCCAATAGTCGGGTTGTGGGTTCTCTGCGTTGTTATAGTTCAGTTTCGTGCTCTTATATTTGCTATATTTACCAAAGAGCGATGTGGTGAGTTTCGTGTCTTTAGCAATATCCCAGTCCCACGTGAGAAGGGCAGATGGAGCAAAATCGTTCACTACTCGTGAGTTTCTTATCTTTCCATTTTGGTAGCCCCAATAGGGATTGTAGAGGTAATTGTTAGCCAACCAGTAGACTTCGTCTGTGGATGCGCCCTGCGATGCACGCTCGGTAGGGTTGCCCCATGTAGAGAGCGACAGCGAATGTCCATTCGTCCACCGTTTTTGTATCGCTAAGAAATAGGAAAGCGAGTTATAAAATGTACCTTCTACATATCCTTTGTTCGCCCAGCGATAAGTAAGGTTGGCAGCTATTGCCCAACCGTTGGCATTGAATCCAGAGGCATAAGTGTACATGCCACGTGCCGAGTAACTGCGGTTGGCAGCTCCTAACGACAGTCTATTTCCTGCTGCCATGCTCCCTGCACGGAAGTCATAATTGTAGCTGCCAGCCAATGCATTCATGGCAAAGCTGTTGCTTTCAAAAGGCAGTGCAAAGTCAACGTTGCGGGTTTGCTGGTTCAGTCCGCCTATCATGGAATATCTAAACTGCCCACTCTCCATGTCGTTCATCGGTACACCGTTGATATATACGTCGTTATACTCTTGTGATAAGGCACGATAGCGAAAACGTACGGGTGAGAATCGATAGCCTACTCCTGAGACATAAGCATTGGTGCTTGAGTTGAGAATCATCACATTTTGGGTCATGTTTTCATCTTCACCCAATTGTGCTTCCGTAAAAGTAAATGCCGACTCATCCATCATAGGATTCTTGTTGGTCTTTGTCTTGTCGTTTTGAGCAAAGGTTAACGACGCATAACAAAGGGCAAGAAGTGCTAATTTGAGCTTTTGTTGCATCATAGAAGATTTTTCTTAAGTATGATAATATTTATTGCAAAGTAACAAAATATATTTCAATGTTGGAAGAGAATAAACGTATTTTTTGCCCGCCACGTTATTTAATTAGCAGAAAACAATTATCTTTGCATCACATAGTAGGAGAGTTGATGCTGTCGGTTCAAATCTGTTGAACTGGCGCCCTATCGACTGAATGATTGAACGACTCCTCTTTACCAAATTAATAGCTCGACAATGAAAAAACAAATCATGCTTTCACTCCTCTTGGTCTTAGGACTTTTGAGGCTCAATGCACAAACAAATTATTCTGTTTATGGCGTAGGTTTTTACAATCAAGAGAACCTTTTTGACACCTGTCACGATAAAGGAAAGAATGATTATGACTTCCTGCCCACGGGTTCGTATAAGTGGGACAAACTCAAATATACCAACAAGTTGCGCAATATGGCACGTGCTTTGGCAGATATGGGTACAGATGTGTTGCCAAAGGTGGGTTGTGCCATGATAGGACTCAGCGAAGTAGAGAATGCACGCGTTCTTGATGCGTTGGTTGCCCAGCCACCTCTTGCCGCTCGAGGTTATCGATATATCCATGTGGAAGGGCCAGACAGGCGTGGCATTGATTGTGCTTTGTTGTACAATCCTCAACTTTTCACACCTCAAACGGTGAAATTGGTGCCGTATGTTCCGCAACTTCCCAAAGATAGTGCTTTCCATACCCGTGGCTACCTCACCGTGACAGGGACGTTAGGTGGCGAGCATGTTGCGGTCATTGTGTGTCACTGGCCGAGCCGTTACAGTGGGTCTTATTATAGAGAGGTGGCAGCTGCGCAGGTGAAAGCGGTAAAGGATTCGCTTTTACACCTTGACCCAGCCATCAAAGTGATGGTCATGGGCGACATGAACGACGACCCTGTGAACAAGAGTATGGCTGAGGTGCTTTCCGCCAAAGCTGAAATTGACGACGTGGGGGATGGCGATATGTACAATCCTTGGTACAACGTACTGGCTAAGCAAGGTAAAGGAACGCTGATGTACAATGGATCATGGAACCTTTTCGACCAGATTGTGCTGTCGCCGAACCTGCTTAATAAAAAAGGTGTAAAGGACTTCTCGTCGCTTAAATATTGGAAACATCAAATCCAACACCGCGACTATCTCATCCAAACCACTGGCAAATATAAGGGTGCACCCAAGCGTACGACGGCCGGAGGTGTGTGGCTCAATGGCTACAGTGACCACCTACCGGTAGTGGTGTACTTGGTGAAACAACAACAGAAGGTACTTTGAACTTTGAGGTTTGAACTTTGAACTTTATGGTTAGCAAAGCTATTAACTTGTCAATTTGTGAAGTTGTGAACACATCTACTCATCAACCAATCAACTCATACATGCAACCCCACCTACTCCCCTCCCTCTTTGTTTCTCCCCTCCTTTGGAGGGGACGGGGGAGGCTGTATGAGGTGAGGCTTTAATCTCAATGACTTTGCCCTCCAAAGTCAATGAGTTTGCACCCCAAAGTCAATGAGTTTAGAACGACGTATGATTTTGTGAGCTACCTTATAAGGAATCTAATAGGAATTATCCGCTGGCGAGAGCAGATTAAAGCAATTAACTCGTAAACATATAAATTTCAAACTCGTATACATATAAACTTGTGAACTCGTCAACTTGTGAACTCGTCAACTATTGAACTTGTAATCCAGTCAACTCATACATGCACAACCATCTACTCCTCTCTCTCCTCTTGTATCTCCCCTCCTTTGGAGGGGTTGGGGGAGGCTTTCCGGGGAGATAGGCTGCCCTACCCACAATGATAGAAACTCATCCCTTTGAACCATTCTTGCCCAAGAATGCTACCTTGCTGATGTTGGGCACGTTTCCGCCGGCTCCCAAGCGGTGGTGCATGCCGTTCTATTACCCCAACTTCCAGAATGACATGTGGCGCATCTTCGGATATTTGTTTTTCGGTGATAAACAACATTTTGTGAATCAGCGGGACAAAACGTTCCATTTGGACGCACTGAAAGGCTTTCTCAAAGAAAGAGGTGTAGCTCTTTTCGATACTGCCCTGCGTGTGCGCCGAACCAAAAACACCGCATCTGACAAGGATTTGGAAATCATCGAGCCGGCCGATCTCGATGGCTTGCTGCGGGCTTTGCCGCATTGTTCAGCCGTACTCACGGCTGGTCAAAAGGCTACGGCCATCTTCACCCGCCATTTTGGCATCACTGCGCCGGTGATGGGAGCCTACGTCACGTTCAGCTTCGACGGTCGACCGATGCGGTTATACCGCATGCCCAGCTCTTCGCGAGCCTATCCCATGAAGCTGGAGAGGAAGGCAGAAAGCTATCGGGTGATGTTCGAAGACGTGCTGGGACTGCCCCCTAAAAAGACTGAATAAAACAAACAAATATGATGACAGATAAAGAACGAAATCATGAAGTGACCGTCATTGGCATTGCAGGCGGCACCGGATCTGGGAAGACCACGGTGGTCAGGAAGATTGTTGAGGCCTTGCCGCCTAATCATGTGGCCGTGGTGCCACTCGACTCGTATTACAACGACACCTCAGAAATGACCGAGGAGGAGCGCCATGCCATCAACTTTGACCATCCCGATGCCTTTGATTGGAAGCTGCTCATCAAGCAGGTGAACGAATTGCGCGAGGGTGAACCCATCGAGCAGCCCACCTATTCTTATTTAAAGTGCAACCGCCTGCCTGAAACCATCCATGTGGAGCCCAGGCCAGTGATTATCATCGAGGGCATCATGACGCTGCTCAACAAGCGACTGCGCGAGATGATGGATCTGAAGGTGTTCGTTGATTGCGATCCCGACGAGCGGCTCATCCGCAACATCCAGCGCGATACCATCGAACGGGGGCGGGATGTTAACATGGTGGTTCAGCGATACTTGGACGTGCTGAAGCCAATGCACGAGCAGTTCATCGAGCCCACCAAGCGTTTTGCTGACGTGATTATCCCGCAAGGAGGGGAGAATCTCAAGGGCATTGACATCCTCTGTAAATATGTCGAGCGCCTGGTGCTGATGAATTTAAGTTGACCCATGAACAGTGCGGAGGCGTGAGTCGAAATGGTTTCATGATGCACCTCTTGCCGTTTCCGATTAGACGTTTTCCTTCTTTTGGGTTATAAATTAATATTTATTCGCATTCCGTACCGTCGGAATGTCGATTTTATTCGCTATCTTTGCGAGAGCAAGATGGTTGAATCGTCAATGGAGATTGATTCGTCCTCATCATCAATACAACTACGACATTGTAACATATTCATTTATAATAAACAGAAGAAAATGAAAACAATTTATGATTTTTCAGTAAAAGACAGAAAAGGTAACGATGTATCTCTCAAGGAGTATGCCAACGAAGTGCTGTTGATTGTCAATACAGCGACAAAATGTGGTTTCACTCCTCAATACGAAGAGCTGGAGAAGCTCTACGAGAAATACCATGCAAAAGGTTTCGAAATCCTTGATTTCCCTTGCAACCAATTTGGACAGCAGGCACCAGGAACGGACGAGAGCATCCACGAGTTCTGCAAACTGACATACGGTACCGAATTCCCACGCTTCAAGAAAATCAAAGTAAACGGTGACGATGCCGACCCACTTTACAAGTTCCTCAAAGAGCAGAAAGGCTTTGCAGGCTGGGATATGAGTCACCCTATCGCTCCTGTTCTTGTTGACATCCTGTCAAAAGAAGATCCCGATTACGAGCAGAAGCCCGACATCAAATGGAATTTCACCAAGTTCCTTATCAACAAACAGGGACAGGTTGTCGCACGCTTCGAGCCCACAGAGAAGTTAGAGCATGTCGCTCAACAAATCGAGGAACTGTTATAATGGAAAGTGAAAAAGGTGAAATCCGCATGCATCCGTATGTGTGTTTCACCTTTTTCGTTTCATCTTTCCCATTTTTCGTTGCAGCGTTCACAACGCTCATTTCATATTTTACATGATGGAACAGCAAAAACAATATACCCGTTGCCTCATTGTTGGTAGCGGACCGGCAGGCTATACGGCTGCCATCTATGCGGCTCGCGCCAATCTCAACCCCGTTCTTTATTGCGGATTGCAGACGGGCGGCCAGCTCACTCAAACCACTGAGGTGGAGAATTTTCCCGGTTACCCCGAGGGTGTCGACGGCAATCAAATGATGATGGATTTGCGTCAGCAGGCCGAACGCTACGGAACCGATATCCGAGACGGTGAGATTGTCAAGGCTGACTTGACTAAAGCGCCTTACAAGCTGGTCACTGACAGTGGCGATGAGCTTCAGGCAGAGACCGTTATTATCGCCACAGGAGCATCTGCCAAGTATCTTGGCTTAGACGATGAGGAGAAATATAAGGGGCAAGGTGTGAGTGCCTGTGCCACTTGTGACGGATTTTTCTATCGCGGCAAGGTGGTGGCTGTCGTGGGTGGTGGCGACACAGCTTGCGAAGAAGCAACCTATTTGGCTGGCCTTTGCAGTAAGGTGTACATGATTGTGCGCAAAGATTATCTGCGTGCCTCTGATGTGATGCAACAACGTGTGGAAGAGAACGAGAAGATAGAGATACTCTATAAGCACAACGCCACTGGCCTCTATGGTGAGAATGGCGTTGAGGGCGTACACCTGGTTAAGCATCTGGGCGAGGAAAACGAGGAGCGTTACGACCTGCCTATCGATGGTTTCTTCTTAGCTATTGGGCACACTCCCAACTCGTCTGTGTTCAAAGACTTCCTTGAAACCAATCAAGCGGGCTACATCAAGACCATCCCTGGTACGCCCAAGACTAAGATTCCCGGTGTGTATGCGGCTGGCGACGTGGCTGATCCCGTATATCGTCAGGCTGTCGTAGCTGCGGGAACAGGTTGTCAGGCTGCCCTTGAGGCAGAGCGATACCTTACTGAAATCAATAAATAATCTTGGACTTGCGTTGGATTTAAGAGTATAAAACCTTACTTTCAGCATGCCGTAGGGATATGATTTTGTACGCTCAAACATGACGGCAGAGCTGACAAGATGGAAAAATAAAAGCGGTCTATAGCACACGATGAGTGTTATAGACCGCTTTTTGTCACATTGTTTTTATCTTTCTTCCAATAGAATCGTTTGATATGTCAAGCTGGATTGCAGCCTAAACGACGTTCGTTAGTCGTTGTATTGGGCCGTAATCTCGCAAATCTTCACAATAACTTCGACCGCCTTTTTCATGACCTGAATAGAGACAAACTCGTAAGGGCCGTGGAAGTTAACGCCGCCAGCGAAGATGTTTGGGCAGGGTAAGCCCTTGAAACTGAGCTGTGCGCCATCGGTTCCACCACGGATAGGCTCCACTTTCGGGGCCACACCGGTTTCTTGCATGGCTTGCAAAACGATGTCAATGACGTGCATGTTCGGTTCAATTTTCTCCTTCATGTTGTAGTACTGATCCTTGATGACAATCTCAACCGTACCCTCACCATACTTTTCGTTCATCTTTTGCGCGCAGTCTTCCATAAAGTCTTTGCGGTCTTCAAACTTCTCACGGTCGTGATCCCGGATGAGATAACTCATCTTAGCCTCTTCCGTTCGGGTCTCCATGCCCAGCAGATGATAGAATCCTTGATAACCTTCTGTGTTCTCTGGGATGTCTGTGTCGGGAATCATGGCGTTGAATTCGCATGCTAACCGATTGGCATTGATCATCTTGTCCTTTGCATATCCTGTATGAACGCTCACCCCTTTGATTGTGATTTTGGCACTGGCAGCGTTGAAGTTCTCGTACTCCAGGTCGCCAATGTCACCTCCATCCATGGTGTAAGCCCAGCTGCATCCAAACTTTTCCACGTCAAAATGGTGCGCGCCAAGTCCTATTTCCTCATCAGGATTGAACCCCATGCGTATGTCACCATGCTCAATTTCATCGTGATCGCGCAGGTAGCACATGGCATCTACAATCTCTGCGATGCCCGCTTTGTCGTCAGCACCCAGCAACGTGTGTCCATCTGTCACGATAAGATCCTCGCCGATGTGCGCCTTCAGCTCTGGAAATTTCTCTGGAGAAGACACGATTCCCTCTGACAGGATAATGTCGCCGCCGTCATAATTATTCACAATGCGTGCCTTGATGTCAGCTCCGCTGGCATCAGGACTTGTGTCATAATGTGAGATGAAGCCGATGGTGGGTATGTCTTTTTTGGTGTTTGCCTTCAGCGTGGCATAGATGTATCCTTTCTCATCCATCTCTACATCCGAGAATCCTTCACGTTCCAACTCCTCTTTGAGGTACTTGGCGAAAACGAGTTGTTTTGATGTACTGGGGACTGTCTGCGAGTCTTCGGACGACTGGGTATCAAACTTGGTATAGTTGATAAATCTCTCTGTAATGTCCATGTGTTTTTAGAATTAAGTGTGATTTCACTAGTAAGGGTGACTCCGGCGGGATTCAAACCCGCGATCTCAGGAACCGGAATCCTGCATTCTATTCAGCTGAACTACGGAGCCATAATGTGTGTGCAAATATAAAGAAAAAAGTTGATACCGACAAAACATGCCTTCTTATTTTTCTTTTTTCCGTTTTGTAGCCACCGTGTGGTATGAGCACTCTTTCTGTCATATTTTACATTCCAGCCTTTCGTATTCATTATAAAATCAATACCTTTGCAAAAGACAGGCTTCACCTCAGCATAAGACAGACTTACTACATCTATAAATAAGGTGAATAGATGCGGATGAAGGGAAGAAGTTTGTTGAATAATGACCTAAACCACCCAAATAAAATGAGAAAAATTATTTTATCCTGCATCCTGTTGGGGATGACTTGTATGGCCAAGGCACAATCGTTGCCCGTGTATCTTGATCCAACCAAAAACGTGGAAGAGCGCATTGAAGATGCATTGCAACGCATGACGCTGGCCGAAAAGATTAGAGTGATTCACGCACAAAGCAAATTTTCGTCGGCAGGCGTACCTCGTTTGGGGTTTCCTGACTTTTGGACAGACGATGGTCCTCATGGTGTCAGACCAGACGTACTGTGGGATGAGTGGGAACAGGCTGGGCAGACCAACGACTCGTGTGTGGCCTTTCCGGCGCTGACCTGTCTGACAGCTTCCTGGAATCCACAGTTGGGCATGCTCTATGGAAAGAGCTTAGGCGAGGAAGCCCGCTATAGAGGGAAGAACATGATACTCGGTCCTGGCGTGAATATCAACCGCACTCCGCTGAACGGACGTAACTTTGAGTACATGGGCGAAGACCCATTTCTGGCCTCCCGCATGGTTGTTCCCTATGTTCAAGGGCTGCAATCGATTGGCGTGGCAGCCTGTGTGAAGCACTATGCCCTGAACAATGACGAGGAATACCGGCATCAGATCAACGTCGTTGTGGACGACAGAGCCTTGCATGAGATTTACCTTCCCGCCTTCAAAGCCGCCGTGCAGGAAGGAAAAGCATGGGGCATCATGGGGGCATACAACCTGTATAAGAACCAGCACAACTGCCACAACCAGTATCTGCTCAACGACATCCTCAAGCGCGATTGGGGATTTGACGGTGTGGTGGTGAGCGACTGGGGCGGTGCGCACGATACCGAACAGGCCATAAAGAATGGTCTTGACATGGAATTTGGCACCTGGACCGATGGACTCACCATGGGGGCCACCAATGCTTACGACAACTATTACCTGGCAAGACCTTATTTGAAGTTAATCCAAGAAGGAAAGTTCACGACCCGCGAACTGGATGAAAAGGTGCGCAGGGTGCTGCGTTTGTTTTATCGTACAACGATGGATCAGACGTACAAGCAAGGTTTCTTATGCTCTGACGCCCACTATGAGGCAGCCCAGAAGATTGCAGAAGAAGGCATCGTGCTATTGAAAAACCAAGGAAACGTGCTGCCCATTGACCTGCGTCAGGCCAAACGGGTGCTTGTAGTGGGCGAGAACGCCATTAAGATGATGACCGTTGGCGGAGGAAGCTCGTCCTTGAAAGTGCAACGCGAGATTTCTCCGCTCGATGGACTGAAGGCAAGATTGGCAGGAAAAGCAACCGTAGACTATGCCCGAGGCTATGTGGGTGATGTCACTGGTAATTACAATGGCGTAACAACGGGACAGGACTTGTCTGAAAAGAGGTCGGCTGACGAGCTGATTGCCGAAGCGGTTTCCAAGGCTAAAGCAGCCGACTATGTGATATTCTTCGGTGGCTTGAACAAGAGCGACTATCAAGACTGTGAGGGACACGACCGCAAATCATACGGTTTGCCCTACCAGCAAGACCGCGTGATTACCGCCTTGGCCAAGGTCAACAAAAACTTTATCTATGTCAATATTTCTGGTAATGCCGTTGAAATGCCGTGGGTGAAGCAGGTTCCGGCCATCGTGCAGGGCTGGTTCATCGGCTCACAGGCTGGTGTGGCATTGGCTTCTGTACTCGTGGGTGACGCCAATCCGTCAGGCAAACTGCCATACACCTGGTTCAAGACCTTGAACGACGTGCCAGCTCATCGACTGAACACCTATCCCGGAACGTGGCGTGCTGACAAGAAGGTGATAGACGAAACCTACAAGGAAGGCATTTTCGTTGGCTACAGGTGGGTTGACAAGGATAAGACGAAGCCGCTTTTCGCCTTCGGACATGGGCTGAGCTACACCTCTTTTGACCTTTCCAATTTGCGTTTGAGTCAGAAGAAGATAACGGAAAACGGCCAACTTACAGCCACCGTCACGGTAAAGAATACGGGCCACCGCGCAGGTGCTGAGGTGGTTCAACTGTATGTCAGCGACCTGAAATCGTCGTTGCCTCGCCCCCAAAAAGAACTCAAAGGCTTCAAGAAGGTGTATCTCGCTCCAGGAGAAACCAAGGATGTTGACATCACCATCGACCGTTCTGCCCTTAGTTTCTATCATGACAAACTTCAAAAGTGGGTGGCCGAGCCAGGTGATTTTGAGGTATTGGTGGGCAACGCTTCCGACCATCTTCCGCTCAAAGCCAAGTTTACATTACAATAAAGCAGCTTGTGTGTTGATGACACACATCAACGGAAACGGTTTTTGAATCAAGCAGATTACGTCACAGCAATTCAAACTGATTTGTTTGTTTTGGGCTTGCACTGTTTTATGCATCAAATCCTCCACGTTCACCTCCATGGAAACGTGGAGGATTTTTGTGTGGGCACGGCACTCCAGTACCCTGAAAATCAGCGGAAGGCGGAACGGAATCAAATAGATATCAATATGAGGGAAGTACCACAAAACGTTGACTTTTTTTACCAAAAATCGTCCTTAAAACGGCTCTTACAAATGTTCAATCTAGAAAAAATCGGCGTAATGGACATTTGGTAGGCTGAAAAGCTCCAGATATCCTTTATTTATTACCTTTGTGCCATTTGAAAACCTATGAATAAAAAACATGTGTATTCTGTGGCAGCTCAAATGTTAAAAAGAACGGTCATCGTCGGGGGATGCAAATGTATTTTTGCGGTGATTGCAAGAAGCAATTTCAAGGCGGTCGCCGCATTGACAGTACAACATTATGGCAAAGCTATCTGACAGAGAAACGAACCGTCAAAGAACTGTCAGTTATGCATAAATGTTCGGAGAGAACAATACGCAGAAAACTGAAGTTGGTAGCAGAGAGTTTTAACCCTTCCTTTCCTAAGGAAGCAACTGTCATAATTGATACAACATATTTCTCCAGAACATTTGGTGTAATGTTATTCCAAGATGCAACTTCGGGAAAGATCCTTTATCGCAAATTTGTTAAGAATGAAACCAACAAGGAGTATCTCTCTGGACTTGAAGATATAAAAGATGGAGGAACAAAGATAGTGGCGGTAGTCTGTGATGGACACACAGGGCTTTTACAGGCTATAACCTCCTGCCCGGTACAAATGTGCCAGTTTCATCAATTGCAAATCATCAGAAGGCTTCTGACAAATAACCCTCATTTGCCTGCAAGCATAGAGTTGCTGGCATTGGCAAGGAAGATGTTTACCATTGGAAAGGAGCAGTTCTTAATGGAATTTGGTAAATGGTGTGCCCGGTGGGAGGATTTTCTGAATGAAAGAACGACTCTTATTTCAGGCAAGACCACTTATACACACAGACGACTTAGGACTGCCAAAAGATCTTTAAAAACACATCTCAAGTGGCTCTTTACATATGAAGAACATACGGAGGTAAACATACCGAATACAACCAATATGTTGGAAGGCTACAACTCACAACTTAAAAGAGCTTTACTGAACCATAACGGATTAAGCGATACCAACAAAAAGAAGTTTATTGATGGATTTCTGAATATAACAAAGTAGGCTGGAAATTGCCAGCCTACCATTTGTCCATTACAAACATCTGGAGCTTTTTCAGCCTACCAAATGTCCATTACGCCAAAAAATCAATAGGCAAGCAAGCGGCAAATAAGTGAAAACAGGGCAAGAAAAACTCAAATATTATCCCAAAAGCTGCACTTTTCGTGCTTAAAAGCATCATTTTGGTGGACTATCTTCATGCTTTAGACGGTTAAAAGCATGCATATTTCATTCTTAAAGCAATGCTTTTGGCTAAAAAACACTAAAATAATACACAGGTTGTGCTGTAAGGTACATGTAAATTATTGATTGTTAGTGAGATATAATGTTTGCCCATTTTGGCCGTATTTGCGACCGTGCGACTGGTTTGTTGAGAATAAACGAAATATGGAGCGGTAGGATGTCAAGAAAAATCATTTGTGGCAACCATCGTGCCCCTCATCCTTTTGGTGTGTGCAAATAGTCATTAAAAATGCGTAAATAGTATCTTTTTGTGTTATTGTTGTCCTGAATACTTGTGTATAATTGATATTACGTCTATCTTTGCAGACACGTCAGCAATCAAGAGGTGGCGTGCTAAACCGAACATGATGTTTTAGAAAATACAACGATGAGCAAATTAATAAAACCGTCCCACTATCATGCTTTATTGGACATGAAGCAGACAGAGCGGGGCATCAAGCAGATAAAAGACTTTTTTCAACAAAACCTTTCCACCGAATTGCGCTTGCGTCGCGTCACCGCCCCCTTGTTCGTTCTCAAGGGACTGGGCATCAACGACGACCTCAATGGGGTGGAGCGGCCGGTTAGTTTTCCCATCAAGGATCTGGGTGACGCTGAAGCAGAGGTAGTACACTCGTTGGCTAAGTGGAAAAGACTGACGCTGGCTGAGTACAATATTCAGCCTGGCCATGGCATCTACACCGACATGAACGCCATCAGAGCCGACGAGGAGTTGGACAACCTGCATTCGTTGTACGTCGATCAGTGGGACTGGGAGGCGGTTATCACCCCCGAACAGCGCACGCTAACCTTCCTTAAAAATGTGGTTGAGCGCATCTATGCTGCGCTGCTTCGCACCGAATACCTCACTTGCGAGACCTACCCGCAGCTCAAACCTTTCCTCCCCGAGCAAATTCACTTCATCCATAGCGAGGACTTGTTGCGGCAATATCCCGACCTTTCACCCAAAGAGCGTGAAGATGCCATCTGTGAAAAGTATGGCGCAGTGTTTATCATTGGCATCGGAAGCACGCTCAGCAACGGCGAGAAACACGACGGGCGCGCCCCTGACTACGACGACTGGTCTACCGTGACCGATGGCGGTCAGGCGGGACTTAATGGCGACATCCTCATCTGGTATCCTGTGTTGGAGCGTTCCATCGAACTCTCTTCCATGGGAATCCGCGTGGACAAGGAAAGTCTGCTGCGACAGCTACGGCTTTCGGGGCAGGAAGAGCGGCAGCAACTTTACTTCCACCAGCAGTTGCTCAACGACAAGTTGCCATTGAGTATTGGCGGCGGCATTGGGCAAAGCAGGTTGTGCATGGTGCTTTTGCAGAAAGCCCATATCGGCGAGATTCAGGCCAGCATTTGGCCCGATGACATGCGCGAGGCGTGTAACAAGCTGGACATGCGGCTCATTTAGCAGTCCGCCAGTTGGGCTGCTCTACAGGCATGGATAAATGAAAAAAGCCAGCCATCGGCGACCGATGGCTGGCTTTTTAAATCATACTGTGCTTAGAAAACAAATCCAAGATTGATGTAGTAATTGGGTGTCTTGGTCTTACTCGACCATCCTATCGAGCCTCCAATCGGCCCCAACACACTGTTATAGTAGTAAGCTGCCTGACAACCAATCTTTGGACCATGGTCAAACAGGTCATCGAACTTGTCGTCTGACAGATAACCCGATACCTTTGCGATGACATAGTTGTTGTCTAAGATGCGCTGCTGAAGCCTAAGTTGTGCCGCTACAAACTTATCTTTCACCTGTTCCAAGAAGGCCACGCCGGCAAACGGCATGTGTTGGTTGTCGGAAAAGTAGTGGAACCAATCGCCCCCGATGATGTTCTGCAAGATGTATGGCGCATTGTCATCCAGAATCAGTCGACCGTATGCCATCGGCTGCAGTGTGAGTCTGTTGTTCAGTGGGAACGAGATGCGCCACATGGCGTTTACGATGCTCAATCCGCTATGGTCGTCGTAGCCCACGAAATTGTCGGTATAATAACCGTAACCCGCCTCAAACTTGGCTCCCCTGGTGGGGAAATACCACTGATTTTCCGAGTTGTAGGTTATTTCGCCTTGGTAACTGATAAGGTGTAGGTTCTTCAACTCGTTATTCCAATGGACACGCTTCACATCTTGCAGTATAGAGTTTTGGTGGTAAAAGTCAAAGCGTCCGCCCAGGCGACAGTTGAAGTTTCGGATATTGAAGTCGAACGGAACCACGCTCACGGTGTGCTGGTTGTAGATTAGGTTAAAGTCTCTTGTTCCCTCGCTATAGATGTTGATGTCCTGATGACGGAATTGATAGGATACGTTAACTTTTCCCCAGGAGCTGGGATACAGTGCAAAGTCGGCTTTGGCCATGGTGCGTTTGCCCAATCGCAGGGTAAAGTTGGCTGCCATGGGAATGGCCTTGCTTCGCACAAACAGTCCCAGGTTGGCCTGTAGGGCCACCAGCTCTTCTGTGTCAAACCGCAGTCCCAGACTTGCTTTGGCGTCTTTCTGTCCCTTGGAGGCGATGTGCAGACGCTCGCCATTTTCCATTGGCGTGATGTAGCAGTCGGCATCGTTGTAGTACAGGTCGGCGCGCATCGTGTTGGCTATCTGGTCTAATAGGTTCACTTGTATGCTGTCACGCTTGTTCAGCTTGAACTTGTGTGCGATGTATCTTTGATCAGCTTCGTCGACATCCTCGTACACTATGTCGGCTATTTTCACCTTGTCGGGCTGTCTGTCTACCTTGTTCTTGACCAGGTGTTCGGGTTTCTGTCCGGGTGCGATGCCCAATTCTTTTCTCAATTTCTCCAGCTTTGGCCATTGTTTCATGGCCGCTTCCTCGCCTCGCCTGATTAGGGTGTCGATGGCGGCGGTTGAGAATGAGGCCGCACCATAGCCTTTCGTGTCGGTGCTGATGAGGATATCCGTCTTGGCAATGTTTTCATCATACTTATTCTTACAGTTGATGTCAACAATCTGTCCAATCACGCTGGCACCCTTGTCGAAGTCGCTTGCCGTCTTTGGAGGCTCCTGGACGGTGACGCCAATCACGATGTCGGCTCCCATTTCTCGGGCGATGTCTGCCGGGTAGTTGTTGCGCAGTCCGCCGTCAACCAGCACCATGTCGCCCTTCCTGATGGGCGTGAACGCCCCTGGGATGGACATGCTGGCGCGCATGGCCTCGGTGAGTGAACCTCGGTGGAAAACGTATTCGGTGTTGTCTATGATGTTCGTGGCAACGCAGGCAAAGGGAATGGGCAGGTCGTTAAAATCAATGGAGTCGCGGTAGTTGAAGGCCAGCCGGGCAAACAGCTTTGAAAGATTCTTCCCTTGTATCAGACCTCCCTGACGTGTGCGCCTGTTCTTGCCAAGCCGGATGTCACGGCTCAGCATATAAGTATTTTCTTTTTTCCTTTTGTTCAGGTTGAGGTTTCTCACGTCAACCTTGTCCGACAGCACGAGTGACCAGTCTTGCAGCCTGACGATAGAGTCCATGCAATGTGCATCGTAGCCTATGCAGTACAGCCCACCGATGATGCTTCCCATGGATGTTCCCGTCACAATGTCCACTGGGATGCCTGCTTCTTCTATCACTTTCAGGGCCCCGATGTGCGCCATGCCTTTGGCTCCGCCGCCACTCAGCACCACAGCCACCTTCTTGCGGGTGTGGTGGGGCTGGGCCTGTGCTACCAGACCGAAGAAGAGCAGCATACAGAGAATTAGTGTTTTCCTCATAGCTGTATGTTTTTGGTGTTATTTAATGGTTCGCAAAGCGTTGCTCGGCCAGGGCTTCGTACTTGGTTCCTGGTTGGCCATAGTTGGCGTAGGGATAGATGCTGATGCCGCCACGAGGCGTGAAGAGGCCGGTTACCTCTATGTATTTGGGTTGCATCAGTTTGATGAGATCCTTCATGATGATGTTCACGCAGTCTTCATGAAAGTCGCCATGGTTGCGAAAAGAGAATAGATACAGCTTCAGACTCTTGCTCTCCACCATGCGCTCGCCGGGGATGTAAGCGATGCGTATCTCGGCAAAGTCGGGCTGCCCGGTGATGGGACACAGCGATGTAAACTCGGGACAGTTGAACTGTACCCAATAATCGTTCATGGGATGCTTGTTCTGAAAGGTTTCCAACACCTCGGGTGCGTAATCCATTTGATACTTGGTTTTCGCTCCCAAAGCCTTTAAGCCATCCTCTGTTCTTGTACTTTCCATAAGCCTATACCTTATTTATATTATATGTTGAAGATGCGCAGCACATTGTAGTCTATGCCCTCATCGTATACGTCCTCGCCCTCGTGGGCCTTCAATTTGTGGACAACGCGGATGGTGACGGGCAATACCAGAATCTCGTAAGCAGTCTTGAACAATACTTGCCAGAACATCAAGGGTAAGATTGCCGCAGTAGGTATCACCCCGAAAAAGGCCAAGGGGAAAAAGATGAGCGAGTCGACACTCTCACCAAAGACCGTGCTTAGGATGGCGCGGGCAGAGAAATTCTTACCCTTTGACGAGATTTTCATCTTGCTCATGACGTAAGCATTGACGAACGAACCGCACAAGAAGGCTATGAATGAGGCAAAAGCAATGCGCGGAGCCAGTCCGAAAATGTCGTGGAAGCTCTGTCCTAACGTCCAATAGCTGGCTCCGGGAATCAAGTCGCACAATGCTGCCATCATCACAAAGAAGAAGTTCATGGCAAACCCTGTCCAGATGAGTAAGCGAGCTTTGCGATAACCCCATACCTCACATACGCAATCGTTGATGATGTACGAGATGGGAAAAACGATGAGGCCGCCGGTCAACGAGATGGGACCCACGGCGATTTGCTTGGTTTCCAACACGTTTGCCGTAATCAGGCAAACACAAAAAAGGATGCTGAAAAGCATGAATAGCACACTAACGTGCTGAGTTTTTTGTTCCATTGTTCTTGTTTTTTAAGAGGTTTGTCAAGCACTCTATGATGAATAAAAATGTAATGTCCAAATGTCTTGAGCGCCCAAATCGTCCTTTATCAGACCATCATCTGGTTCATTTGGAAACACTGAATTGTTGTTGAATTTCTGCAAAGTTACATAATTTTACCGATATCGAGCCGTTTTTAAAGAAAAAACGATTATTTTTGCCTCAAATAAACAATAGTATAAAACACAATGAAAAAGTATTTATTCACAGCAGCAGTTGCTCTGTTAGCCACTGCCATGCAAGCCCAAAATGCGGAATATGTCATTACCGGAACTGCTCCGGCAAACGCAAAGATGGTTTATTATTACGACAATGGACAGTTCAGGAAAACTGACAGCGCAACAGTCAACAACGGTAAATTTCAACTCAATGGAATAAAACCGCTGAACACCTTCATCACTGTGGCAACCGATGCAAGCCATAGCATCACCGTTATCAACGACCGCACGCCCATCACGGTAAACTTGAACAACCAGGGCGTCACTGGATCGGCACAGAATGTGCAGTTTGTTGCCTTGCAAAAGCAACAGAGCAAACAGGATGAGAAAATGATGGACATCTACAAGAAATATCAAGAGATAGCAGCAGACATGACCATTGAAGGACAGACCAAGAAGGCTACGCTTGAGAAACAGATGGAACAATTGCAGGAACAACAGGTGCAAGACATCTTGAAATTTACCAATACGCACAAAACCAGTGTGACTCCGGCATACTTCTTGGGACAGATGTTTTATTCGCTGTCGTACAACGACCTGGTATCTGTACTCGACAATACCTGTGCTTATTACAACCATCCCATGATGGAAGGCGCTAAACGACAGCTCGTTTCGCTGGGTAAGCGTCGGCCGGGCTTGCAGTATACCGACCTGGCTATGCACGATACACAGGGCAAACCTGCCAAACTGAGCCAATGGGTGGGCAAGGGTAACTATGTGTTGGTTGACTTTTGGGCCAGCTGGTGTGGCCCATGCCGACAAGAGATGCCCAACGTGGTGGATGCCTACAAGCGCTATCATGCGGCAAAGGGATTTGACGTGGTGGGCGTGTCGTTCGATTCAAAGGCTGATGCGTGGAAGAAAGGCATCGCTGACTTGCAATTGCCTTGGCACAACATTTCTGACTTGAAAGGCTGGAAGTGTGCTGCCGCCCAGGTTTATGGTATCAATTCCATTCCTTCAAACATCCTGGTAGACCCGTCTGGACAAATTGTTGCACACGACTTGCGCGGTTCCAAGCTGGCCGACAAGCTGAAGGAAATCTTCGGATATTAAGTTCTTTCAAACACACTCGGGACAGACTCAAAGCCAATTGGCAGCAGAGATTTCCTGCTGTCATTGGCTTTGACCACCCAGACGCATTCGACTGGGAACAGCTTATCAGGTAGGTGTGCCTGTTAAGTGAGGTCAAGGCCATTGAGCTGTTCACCTATTTTTTATATAAAGTGCAGCGGTCTGCTGGAAACAGTCCATGCAGTGTGCTAAACCAGAGTCATCATCCAAGCTTTCATGCCTTTGCCTACCAAGCGTCTTGCCGATGTGAGGATTTTGTAAGCAAGTGAGAAATACAAGGTCGTTGATAGCTACAGCAAGTACGTGAAACGGATGGTGATGACCGTGTAGGATTGAGTGAATCGGATGTTGCCCGCCTCCGTGTGACACAAAATCAGGGCATTTCTAAATATCTTGGTTATAAAATAAGTTTTTCATTGTCTAACCATTTAGGCAATGAATACAATCATTCGTACACGCATGATGTCGTGTAACGATGGATATCCGATACCGTGAAGCAAAGCTATAACCATTTGATCTGAAAACAACTAGCCTAATTTTAGTATTAATAATACTTACATTATTTAACGAAAAACAAGTTTAATGACATGAAACATCTAAACACTATGATTGCAACCATTGTTCTTGGATGCCTAATGCTCTTGCCTGACTCTATGTCAGCACAGTTCAACTGGAAGTACAACATCGAAAATGGAAAGATTGTCACTGAAGTACCTCAGCGACCTGCAGGCCAACAGTCGGCTCTGTTGATGCGAACACCAAAAATCAAGGCCGTGCGCGTGGCATTTGTGGGGCTGGGTGCGCGTGGCACCTTTGCCGTAGAGCGCTGGACACACATCCCCGGCATACAGGTCATGGCACTTTGTGATTATGTGAAAGAAAAGGCAGAGAATTGCCAAAAATTCCTGAAGAAGGCCTCGATGCCAGCTGCTGATGTCTATTTCGGAGAGTATGGATACAAGGAAATATGTAAACGCAAGGATATTGACCTTGTTTACATCGCCACCGACTGGATACATCACTTCCCCGTGGCCAAGTGCGCTATGGAGAACGGAAAGCATGTGGCTATCGAGGTACCGTCGGCCATGAACCTGCATGAGATATGGCAGCTCATCGACATGTCCGAAAAGTACAGGCTGCACTGTGTGATGTTGGAGAACTGCTGTTACGATTTCTTTGAGCTGAACTCACTGAACATGGCACAGAAAGGATTGTTTGGGGAGGTGATTTACGCACAGGGAGCATATAGACATTACTTGTTCTCGTACTGGGATCAGTATTGGAAAAAGGACAAGAGCAATAAACTGGGCTGGCGACTGGACTACAACATGAAATACCGTGGCGACGTATATCCGACCCATGGACTGGGACCTATTGCGCAAGTAATGAACATCCATCGCGGTGACAGAATGAAGACCCTGGTAGCAATGGATACCAAGTCGTTTAATGGGAAAAAGAATGTTGAGCAAATAAGCGGCGAGCCTTGTAACCAGTTTGCCAATGGCGATCATACCACAACTTTGATTAGCACTGAGAAAGGAAAGGTCATAGAGATTCATCACAACGTGATGACACCGCAGCCTTACAACAGAATGTACCAGCTAACGGGTACCGAGGGGTTTGCCAACAAATATCCCACCGAGGGCTATGCCCTGTCCTCGAAGAACATGAGACAAGGAGGCGTGATTCCATCTAGTGATAACCTCACTGCGCATGAATATCTTTCCAAGGAGGACAAGGAAGCCGTGGAGAAGGTTTACACAAATCCTATTGTGACGAAATATGGTAAAGTAGCCAAAGAGGTTGGCGGCCATGGCGGCATGGATTTTATCATGGACTGCCGCTTGGTTTATTGCCTACAAAATGGCCTACCAATGGATATTGATGTATACGATTTGGCGGAATGGTGCTGTTTGGCAGAGTTGGGCGCCATTGCCATGGACAATGGTAATCTTCCGGTTGAAGTGCCAGACTTCACAAGAGGTGGTTGGAATACGATCAAAGGCTACTCACATGCCTTTGCAACACCAGAGGATGAGGCCGCCAACGAAGCTCAGGCTAAAGCGTTCACTGCCAAATTGAAGGAAAAAGGCAAGCGCTATTGGGAGAAAAAAGACAAATAAATGAAAACCTAACCTAAATATACTATGTGTGGATTCATTAACTCAAAAATGTTGGCTTGTGTATTTGCCGGTGCTTTATTGGGAGTGCCGCTGCAGATGACCGCCCAACAGCAGAAAGTGTCGCTCAAGCTCAACCAAGCAAGCTTGAAGAAGACATTAAGTGAGATTGAAAAGAGAACTCAGTACAAATTCAGTTACCGTGATGTGACGTTGGATGGCTGCGAGCCGGTCACAATTCAGAAGAAGGATGTGACCGTGGCAGCCTTGCTGTCTGAGATTCTCGGTGCGCGAGGGTTGGAGTACAAGTGGGTTCAACCCTCAACAATTATTGTTTCTGCCAAGGTGACAGTGCGGCAGAAAAATAGGAAAGAATCGAAGGTAACTGGTGTGGTTGTCGACACGCAAGGTAACCCAGTGATTGGTGCTACGGTGCAAGTGCCGGGCAAGAACGTTGGTACAACAACCGATTTGTATGGCAGATTCATGCTGACTGTGGATGAAAACGATCAGCTGGAGATCAGCTATATAGGTTATCAAACGGTTCGTACCCGTGCCAGAAGCAACATGAGCATTACGTTGAAAGATGATTTAGAGTCGCTCGACGAGGTGGTGGTTGTAGGCTATGGTACGCAACGCAAGCGCGACTTGACGGGTTCTATTGCCCGACTGAATGGCGATGATCTGAAGTTTGACGGCGTGTCATCGGTATCGCAAGCGTTGGGTGGCAAGGCGGCCGGTCTGTATGTTCGTCAAAACAGTGCCCAGCCTGGTGGTGGCATCGATATTCTAGTGCGTGGCGCTGGTAGCGTCAATGCGGGCAACGATCCGCTCTACATTGTTGACGGATTCCCCATTGCCAAACTCGACCAGCCCAATGGTGGTGATAAAAAGATGGATCCTGGCACACAGAGCATTCTCAACTTCCTTAATCCGAACGACATCGAGTCAATCGAGGTGTTAAAAGATGCCTCTGCCACCTCCATCTATGGAGCGCGGGCAGCCAATGGCGTGGTCATCATCACGACCAAGCGAGGAAAGACTGGCAGTGCCAAGGTGTCTTATTCTTACGACTTCTCGTACCAGAAATATGCCGACATCTATGACATCCTCTCATTGAGAGAATGGATGCAGGTGCGCAACGATATGACGTTGGAACTCTATATGTGGAACAACCAGGTGACACCTTATGGCAAGAAAACCATGGCCGAGGCAGATGCCAATCCCTACAACGGTGTGAAACTGGCCTATCCGTACACGGCCAGTCAGATTGCGACAGCTGGTGAGGGTACTGATTGGCTGGGACTTATCACGCGCAACGGCTGCATCAATGAGCACAATGTCAACCTGCAGGGCGGTAGTGACAAGACACAGTATATGCTGTCGTTCAACTATTTCGACCAGAAAGGTATTGTGCGAAATTCAGGACTGACGCGCTATACGCTGAAATCCAATATCGACCAGAGCTTCTTGAATATCTTCAAGACGGGCCTGAACCTGACACTCACCCGTATTGAGAATGACAACACGCAGTTGGGGGCTGCCGAGTTTGAGAACTCTGGTATCATCCGGTCGGCCATTCAAATGAGTCCAGAGGTTAAGGCATACGATGCCAAGACAGGCACTTATCCCGTCAATCCTTTATTGCCGAAACTACCCAACCCATACTCATTGCTTACCAACACCGACCGTGGGCGAACTAACCGCCTGATAGGAAACGTGTATCTCGAGGCCCGTCCCTTGGACGGACTGCTGCTTCGCGGTGCATTGGGTGTGGATCATGCGCAGTTAGACCGCAAAACCTATCAACCACGAACCACGGTGAATGGCAATGCTAATGGTGGCGTGGCCTATATCTACAACACCAACAACGACCAATATTTAGCCGAAGCCACGGCTACCTACCACAAAACCTTGGCCGATATCCACAACGTCAACTTCATGGTAGGTGCCTCATACGAGGAGTTTAATCATGACATTTCGGAGCTTGGCAACAACAACTTCCTTACCGATGCCTTCCTTTACAACAATCTGGATGCCGGAACGGGAACGAAGATAGTCAAGTCGAATGCCACAAAGAACAAGATGGAGTCTTACTTCATGCGTGCCTCCTATGTACTCATGGATCGCTATCTCTTTACCGGAACCATGCGTGCCGACGGTGCCAGTGTGTTTGCCAAGAACAAAAAGTGGGGCTATTTCCCCTCAGCTTCCGTTGGCTGGCTGATCAGTGAGGAACAATTCTTGAAGCAAACTACATGGCTCTCCAATTTGAAGTTACGCCTTAGCTGGGGACAAACGGGCAATGCGGACATCGGTACGAACGCTTTCGCCAGTTTCATGGCTGAGAATGCTTACGTCAACAGTGACTACAAAACTGAGGTTGGCGTGAGAAAGGGAAAGATAGAGAACCCTGACCTTAAATGGGAAACAACCACAGAATGGAACTTTGGTCTTGATTTTGGCTTCCTGAAAGGGCGTATCAGTGGCTCTGTCGACATCTACCAGCGTACCATCTCTGACCTGCTCAACTACCGTTTGTTGAATTCCTACCAGGAACTTCCAAAGGTAATGTCGAACGTTGGCAAGACGCAAGGCCGTGGTATCGAGTTCGCACTCAACACTCGGAATATCCAGACGAAGGATTTCAGTTGGTCTACCGACTTTACTTTCACCAAGTATAAAGACCGCTGGAAAGAGCGTACGCCTGACTGGAAACCTGCTATTTATGAACGTGTAGACGACCCCATCCGGCCCATCTATTCGCGCTTGTACGATCATATTCTCCAGGCAGGAGAGCCTGTTCCAGCAGCACAGCCCGACTTGCGGCCCGGTCAGATTGTCATCAAGGATGTTGACGGCTACCAGCGTGATGCCGCTGGCAATCCAGTGACCGATGCTGATGGACGCTTCATGTTGACCGGTGCGCCAGATGGCAAGATTGATGACGCCGATACCAAGCTCATTGGATCGCTTGACCCAGGTTGGTTAGCCGGCCTGAACAACGTGTTTAGGTATAAAGGGTTTGAGTTGTCTTTCATGTTCAATGGTATGTTTGACCGCAAG
Source organism: Hoylesella buccalis ATCC 35310 (assembly GCF_025151385.1). Taxonomy (NCBI): domain Bacteria; kingdom Pseudomonadati; phylum Bacteroidota; class Bacteroidia; order Bacteroidales; family Prevotellaceae; genus Hoylesella; species Hoylesella buccalis. Next base: position 3,179,831 of record NZ_CP102287.1, read on the forward strand.
ATAGAGAATCCGACGATGGCAGCTTATGGTATCAATTGTAGTGGCGCGATAGGAGGTGGGAATGGCTTAAGAACCAATTTAGAGCGCTGGACACCGACCAATCCTTCGACCAAGTATCCCAGTGCGTTCTTTAGTATGGGTCGTGGCAATTATTATACCTGGGGCGACTTTTTCTATCAAGACGCATGGTTCATCCGTCTGCAAAACGTGTCGCTGAGCTATCAGCTACCGCAAGCATGGTTGTCCAAGATTGGGTTCATCAGCGGTTTACGTCTGCATGCTTCGGCCAACAACCTGTTCGTCATAACTCCATACGACGGTTTGGATCCAGAGACTGACGCTTACGTGGCAGCTTATCCTAACGCAAGGACTTACAGCTTTGGTGTGAATATATCCTTTTAATTCTAACAATAAAAGTCTATGAAACGTTTCAATCAATTCAAATATAAGGTGAGCATTGTGACCTTAGTTGCGTGTGTCACCGCATTGACAGGCTGTTCCGACTTGGATCCTGTAGACTACTCGGAAATGAACAGCAATCTGTTTCCGAAGACAGAAAGTGACTATGGTGCGCTGGTCAACGAATGTTACCGCTCGATTCGCGCAAACTGGTTCGATGGTCTGTTTTCTATGGATGAAAGGGGTTGTATGGCCATTAATGATGCAACGACCGAGATTCTGACCCACCGTGTCCATTCGTTCAAGAATCTGCATGACCTGAACTGGAACTCTACTGACGATTATCTGGTGGGATTTTATTATACGGATAAAGATGGCTTCCGTGACGGATTTGCCAATGACATCAGTCGCTGTACGTCTAACTTGGCTTACATCGAGAAAGCCGCCACATTGAGTGATGGGGTGAAGAAGAAATTGATGGCAGAGGTGCGGTGTGCTCGCGCCTTTGTCTCCTACACGCTTTATGATATGTTTGGCCCGCTGGTTGTGGCACCCCAGGACTTGCTGGAGAATCCGCAAAATGACAAGCCACTGGCACGCATGTCACGTGAGGAGATGGTGAAGTTCATTGAAAGCGACTTGCTCTATGCCGTCGAGAACCTACCATCGCCCACTGCGGCTGAGTATGGACGATTCAGTAGCGGACTGGCCAAAATGCTGCTTATACGACTTTATCTGCATGAGACAAAGATAGACAAAAGCTATTATGATAAGGTAGAGAAACTGGCTCGCGAATTGATGCAGCCAGCCAACGGTTATCAGTTGCAGCCGAGCTACACCAAGATGTTTGAGTTGGGAGGACAAGGCAAGCCAAATAAGGAAATCATCTTTGCCATACCTGTCAATACCGAGATGGTGAGCTGGAATAATTGGCATATGTTTGTGTTGCCAGCTGATTTTGGCAGCAAGGGAATGAGTGGTGGCTATAAATGCTTGACAAGCACATGGCATTTCTACGACAGCTTTGAGCCTAATGACGTGCGCCGTACCTATCTTTTGGCTGAATATACCAGTAAAAAGACCGGCAAACTTGTCAAGCGTGGTGAGTATCCTAATCTTGATATCGGTCCTATTCCCATGAAGTTTGGTTACGATGCCGATCTGTTCAAAAACAGCGGTCGCAGTATGATCGATCCGATAATCTATCGCTATGCTGACGTTTATCTGTCCTTGGCTGAGGCACTGTATCGAAAGCCAGGTTCTTCGGCTTCCGACAAACAAGAGGCTTTGCGGTATATCAATGCCGTCCGTGAACGTGCGGGTATTACTGCGCTGGATGCATCGGCCATTGACACGGACGCGAAGTTCGTGGCGGCGTTGCTCAAGGAACGGTGTCATGAGTTTTGGTGCGAGAATGGACAGTATCGTGCCGATCTCATTCGGCTGGACAAGTTCGTGGAATATGCCAAGACCATCAATGGGTCTCCTTATGCCGACAAGACGAAAGAGCTGTATCCGCTACCTAAGAGCGTGATTATTGACGGCAAGGGCGTAGTGATCCAGAATGCTGGTTATGATTAAGGAAAAATGTGTGATGGGTCGCCTTACGCTGGTGTCCCATCTACACACACACAAATATTTTGATGATTACCAGATGACGGCATGACTATTACCTTCATCTGGTAATGCTCTCATGCATAGGTGGATTTTACACTCTTCTGTCAAGATAAAATATCGCAGGTTACACATTCTTAAAATTTTACATCGATGAGACACACAATATTGATTTTGCTTTTCTGTTTTTCCAATTGCTTTTCCTGGGCGCAGGTGCCTCATCGGAAAGCGGCTGACGTGCGTCATGTGATGGCAGATGCCTACTGGGACATGTGGAACGACTCTCTTCAGGAGGCCATTGACCACAACATTGACCGATACAGGAAAGCCAACGCAACCATCAAGCTGCCCAATGTCAAACCCGGAACCATGATTCGCGTGGAGCAGCAGACCCACTCGTTCATCTTTGGTGGCAACATCTTTGTCTACGGCCAGTTGTCTACGCCCGAGATGAACCGAAGATACGAGCAGACTTTCGGCACGCTGTTCAATGCGGCAACCATTCCATTTTATTGGAAAACTCTCGAACCCGAACAGGGGAAGCCACGCTTCGAGGCAAGCAGTCCGTATGTTTTCCGTCGTCCACCCACCGACCCTATTGTTGATTTCTGCCAACAAAAGGGCATCATGACCAAGGGACATGCCATTATCTATGGCTTGCGGTTACATGGTCATCCTGTGTGGATGCCCGAGAACCGGGATGTGATGGACAGCCTGTTCCAGGCACATATCCGCACGCTGGCACTGCGCTATAGTGACAAAGTAAAGCTTTGGGATGTGGTGAACGAACCCATTGACCAAGCTAACAGGGGACTTATGCCAGATGACTACACCTTCAAATGCTTCCAGTGGGCACGCCATTACTTCCCGTCTTCCGTACAGTTGAACATCAACGATGTTGACCTGCACAGTGGTGTGGATCTCCACAGACGCTATGCAGAACTGACCCGTAACCTGCTTTACCGAGGGGCAAAGATTGACCACATCGGCATTGAGATGCATATATTCGACCCCATGGAGGCTGCCGACATTGCACAGGGAAAGGATCCCTACATCTCTCCAGCTCTGCTGCAAGACAAGTTAGACTGTCTGAAGACTACCGATCTTCCTATTCATGTTAGTGAGGTGACGGTTTGCGCTCCCGACACAACGGAAAATGGTAAGCTGGTTCAGGCTGTGATAGCCCGCAACCTTTACAGATTTTGGTTTGGTTATCCTACAGTAGAGGGTATTACTTGGTGGAATGTGGTTGACGGTGGTGGCGCATTGGGCGAACCATCTTATTCGGGTATCTATGACAGAAACATGAATGAAAAACCCGTCTATGCTGTTCTGGACGAACTGATTAACAAAGAATGGAAGACATCGTTCGCTACACGCCTGGGTAAAGACAGAACCCTAACGTTCCGAGGCTTTCGAGGAAAGTATCTTTTGACCTGGAAAGAGCGTCAGGGTAGGGAGCGGCACAGGGAGTTCAATCTTGAATGAGCAAATCTGTAGGGCTGTGAAAAACGTTGACGCCTAGGTAGAGGATGGGTGCGATGCCGTTAGTGGTCACCCGTAATTGCCTTGCCTTTGGCGTTTCCTGTCAGCGTGACTTTTTAGTGAGGGTTACGCCATGCTCGTTGGTGTTTACTTGGCAGTTGTATAATTTGGACAAGACAATCATACACTGTGTTAAGTCCGAGGTTGGCAAGGTTCCGGTAAAGCGGTCGTTTTCATCGATGTTTTGCAGTTGGATATCAATGTCATAGATGACACTGATTCTGTCAATTACTTGCTTTAAAGGCGTACTATGGAATACCATTTCGCGATGGTGCAAGGCTGTGTAGTAAGCTGTGTCCTCCTCACTAATTGGTTTTATCTTAAAACGACTGGATGCCTTGTCAAACGAGCAAAGTTCATAAGGTCTTACTTTTATTTGTTCTGAAGTCTTGGCAGAACATATCGTCACCGCTCCTTCAAGTAGGCAGAGTGTGACGGTGGGCGCTTCAGGATAACTGCTCAGATGAAACTTGGTTCCAGTCACCGTTACATTGATGTCCGTTCCATGAATCGTAAAAGCGTGTCGTTGGTCATGATGTACTTCAAAATAGGCTTCTCCTTTGAAATCTATTTCCCGATGCTGGTTGGAGAAGCTGTTGGGCTGATAGGAAAGTTTTGAAGATTCATTCAAATGTGCCTGCGTGCCGTCAGGCAGACAAATGTTTACTTGTTCGCCAAGACCAGTCGAGAAGACCAGTGTGTTATTATAGGTCCTATACTGGCGGTAACCCAGATAGCCTAAGGCTATCAGGCAGATGGGCAACAGTATTACTGAAGCTTGTTGTAGACGTTTCCATATCCTTCTCTGTAGTGTTGGTGCATGTGTTTGTGCAATGTGCGCATGAACGTTATTCCTAATTGCATCAATAGCCTTGTCCTGAACTCCTGAAATATCAATTTCCTCCTGCCAGTGTGCATGCATCTCTGTCGCCACCTCGTCATCCGAAGCCAAGTTTACTTGCATGCGGAGTTGTTGCAATTCTTCCTTTGTCAGTTTTAATTGCCTGTATTTTTCTACTATATTGTTCATAACCTAATATCCTCTTCTACTTGTAAAGACACAGAAAATGCTGAAATATACTACATTTTACGATTCGTTAAGGAATCAGCAATGCGAGCAGTACACTGTAGCCCGACCTGCTGATTAGGCTCATCAGCTGTTTCAGTCCCAGTGACAGTTGGTTTCGTACGCTTTGTTCCTTCATGTTCAGCGACGCCGCAATCTCCTTGATGCTTTTTTGTTCTAAGCGCGACAGTCTGATGACCCGTTGCTGGGTAGGTGGCAGTTGTTTCAGTCCCTGTTCTATGATTCGTACAAATTCGTCGTACTCCAGTTGTGAGTCTACATGTTCAGTGCCAAGGCGGTTGCTGTATTCCACATAATCTTCAAATCGAGGACTGTTTACCGTTGCCCTATAGGCATTAATGAGCAGATGTCGGGTTTTGATAAATATAAGGTTGAACAGTGTCTTTTCCTGTTTGATGTCGTGTCGGTGGTTCCATATCCAGATAAAAGTGTCTTGCACAATCTCTTCTGCTGTTTCGTGTTGGTGACAATATTCCATGGCAAAGGCCAGAAGCCTGTGCGCATATAATTGATAACACTACTGTCCACGAAAATCTTTTAATAATCTCTTGAAACGCCTATAAATACAAGCTTGTAGGAGATAAAATAGACTCCCTACTTTTGAAAAGAGTATCTTTGCCACAAATTACAATTTGAAAGCAGATACTTATGAACAAAGGTCGATACGTATTTTCACAGCTGTGCGACTTTCTGCCGACAGACCATTTCAAATGGTTGATAAAAAAGTATGAAGGTAATAAATATGTGAAGAGTTTCACTTGTTGGAATCATCTGATGGTTCTTCTATTTGGTCAGTTGTCTAATCGTGAGGGATTACGAGACCTTATTGTAACCATCACTCCGTTCAAGTCAGCGTTCCACCATCTTGGTTTTGGAAAGAATGTCAGTAGAAGCAATTTGAGCAAGGCCAATGAAATACGCGAAGTCAAGATATTCCAAGAGTTTGCAGACAAGATGGTTTCCATAGCAAGAGAGAAACGAGGAGTCGTCAAGGACTTCTTCATATCGAACAATGTCTATGCGTTTGACTCCTCAACAATATCATTGTGCCTTTCTGTATACTGGTGGACTAAACTGCATCATGGGAAAGGAGGAGTGAAATTGCATGAACTGTATGACGTGAAGACAGACATTCCGACATTTTCTGTCATTACAGACGCTTCAGTTCACGATTCTCAAGTGATGGAGCTAATTCCCTATGAGAAAGAGAGTTTCTATATATTTGACAGAGCGTATATGGCAACTAGGAAACTTTATATAATAGAAGGAGCAGAAGCTTACTTTGTCGTGAGAGAGAAGCATAAAATGCCGTTTGAGGTCATAGAGGATAAAGAATACAACAACCCTTCATCTGGAATTATGGCTGACCAAATTATACGTTTCAAGGGATACAAGACTAAGAAGCAATATCCAAATAAACTTCGACGAGTGGTATTCTATGACTATGATGGTAATAGGACATTTGTATTTTACACGAACAATTTTGAAATTACAGCGGAACAGGTTGCTATGCTTTACAAATACAGATGGAGAGTAGAACTGTTCTTCAAATGGCTGAAGCAACATCTGCGCATCAAAGAGTTTTATGGAACCTCGGAGAATGCTGTAAAAATACAAATCTATGCAGCTATCATTGCATATTGTCTTGTCGTTATCGTACAAGAATGTATGGGGCTAAAGCTTCAAACCTATGATGTTCTAAGAATTTTAAGCACGGCATTGTTGACAAAAATGCCATTGTGTGACTTGCTCATTGAACAGAAAGAGGAAGAATTTACTGAAGGAAAAAACCTGCAGCTCTGCCTCAATTTTGATGGGTAACTATCAATTTGTTACTTTTTGAAATGTTAAAGGGTTTTCGTGGACAGTAGTGAATTGATAAAGGTGATTGAATGCCCACTGGGAATCTTGCTTGAGCAATCTAATCAGAGCCTCTTCCTTTGTCGAGATTGCTTTCATGTGACACGAACGATGGTGTTTTATTTCATTTTGGTAATAGGATAAAGTTGTAAACTCAACAGCCGGTGCTGATTCGATTTATTGGGACCAGCACCGGTTGTCGCTATATGTGTATCGTTGGGTTCTAAATAATGCTGGTACGCTTGGTGAACTCGATAATCTCAGGGATATAGCCGAAAGCCAAGCCCGTAACGGTGTCGGCACAACCATAGTAAACGGCTACGCGACCCGTGGCGGGGTCATGTACCTCGGCACAGGGGAAGCAAACGTTAGGCACGTCGCCAGTCAGTTCATACTGCATTTGTGGCGAGATGAGATATGGTCCCGAACGATAGATGGGCTTCCATGGCTGTTCTAAGTCGAGTAGGGCAGAACCAAAGCTATACACGTAGCCGTTGCACGAACGCAACACGCCATGATAGAACATCAGCCAACCCTCAGATGTCTCAATGGGGATGGGGCCGGCGCCTATCTTCATGCACTGCCATGCGCTTACTTCAAAGGCGGCAGGCGACATCACATGGCGATGCTTGCCCCAATATACCAAGTCAGGCGATTCACTATAGAAGATGTCTCCGAAGGGGGTATGTCCCGTGTCGCTTGGGCGACTGAGCATGGCGAAATTGCCATTAATCTTCTTGGGGAACATCACACCGTTGCGGTTGTAGGGCAAGAAAGCATTTTCTAATTGGTGGAAAGTCTTGAAATCAAACGTGTATGCCACGCCAATGGTAGGTCCATGATAGCCGTTACACCAGGTGACATAGTAGCGGTCGTCGATAAAGCACACGCGTGGGTCGTAACCGTACACCCATTCACCAATCTCCTCGTTGTCACATTCAAAGCGTAGCGGCTGTTCGTTGATGTTCCATTTCACACCGTCATCGCTGAAACCGACGTGCAATACCATTCTGCGGTTGGTGTCGTCGCAGCGGAACACACCAGCGTACCCATCTTTGAAAGGTACAACGGCACTATTGAAAATACTGTTGGAGGTGGGTAGCAAATTCCTTGGAATAATGGGATTCGCCGAGCAACGCCACATGACTTCTTTACAATCTGCCGCACGGTCTTCCCACGGCATGTTGGGCAAAGGTTGCCCTTGAATGATTAATTTGGACATAGGTTGATAATTTAGCCTCCCCCGGCCCCTCCAAAGGAGGGGAGAAGCCAAAAGGGAGGGGAAGTGAAGAGTTGAGTACTTTGAGGTTTGAACTTTGAATATTGAACTTTATGTTTAGACAAGCTATCAACTCGTGAACTTGTAAACTAAAAACTTGTGAACTAAAAAAGTCTATCTACTCCCCTCCCTTTTGGGGAGGGGTAGGGGGAGAGGCCGTTGTTTGCTCGGCTCCAAACGGCACAAACCAAGTGATGAGTAAGGCGGGAATGGTGCATAGCAACACGAATACAAAGAAGTGTCGGTAGCCCAATGCGTCGCTCACGGCACCACTCATCATGCCTGGCAGCATCACGCCAAGGTTCATAATGCCACTAGCAAAGGCATAGTGTGACATCTTATGCTTGCCTGGCGCGATTTGTTGCATCATGAAGAGCGTCAGTCCCACGAATCCAAAGCCATAACCAAAGTATTCCAGTCCAATGGCACTGCCTATGAAGACAAGGTCTTGTGGTTGGTAAATGGCCAACAGGTTATATGCCACAAACGGTACGTTGAACACCAAGGCCAATGAAAACAGACTCTTCTTCAAACCACGATGAGCGATATAGTAGCCGCCCAAGATAGAACCAATCACGAAGGCGGCAGCACCCACGGTGCCATAGCACAGGCCAATCTGTTGTTCTGTCATGCCTAATCCTTGCTCCGAAACCGGTGCTTTGAGGAAGAGCGGCACAATCTTCATCACAAACCCTTCGGCAAACCGATAGAGGATGATGAAGCATATATAATAGGTAATATGTTTCTTTTGGAAGAACTCCGCGAACACCGCCCACAGCTCCGTCCATACTTCACGGGCACTCTTCTTGTGCTGGGCTGCTTTGCCGTCGGTTGGAAGAATGAAAAAGTGATAGCATCCCAAAGCCAGCATGGTCACGCCGACGATGAGCATGATGAACATCCACGCCTTGGTCACGCCATAGCTCTTGATGAATATTCCCGCCAGGTACACCAGTCCGCCCGTGGCAAATATCTTCGCCACGTTGTAGAAGGCACCTTGCCAGCCTATCCAGCGTGCTTGCTCTTCGGTAGAAAGTACCGACATATACGTTCCGTCGGCGGCGATGTCGTGTGTGGCACCGCTCATGGCAATCACGGCTAAGATGCCAATGGTGATGGCAAAGAAGTCGGAGAGGTTCAAGGCGAATGCCAATAAGGCAAACATCACGCCGCAAAGCAGCTGGGTAAGCACCACAAAAAACTTCTTGGTCTTGTAGATTTCAAGGAACGGACTCCAGATAGGCTTCAACGTCCACGGCAACATAATCAATCCTGTCCAAAAGGTGATTTGCGTGTCAGAGATACCCATGCCTTTGTACATCAGCGACGTCACCATGTTAAGTACCACAAAGGGCATCCCCATGGCGAAATAAAGTGTAGGCACCCATGCAATGGGACTTGTCTTTCTCGGGTGATGGTAGTTTGGTTTTTCTTTCATTTTTTAATACAACAACATGTGCTTTTTAATACAACAGCAGGTGTACTCGTATAATGGATGCCTTATAAGTTTGTTTGTTCAGCATCGGTTGGCAATGCTGGTTTGTCCATGGAGGCGGCTGTTTCATCAACAGATTCACCAGATTCTACAGGCTCGACCGTTGTGTCAACAGCATCTGTCGCTGTGGAGTTTGTGGGTGCTTGTTTGTATTTTCGGTTCACCGACATCACCTTAAAGGCATCGATGCACTCGATGACACCATACAACACGAGCGTCCAGCCAATGACGAAGAGCGGTGCTTGTGCTATCCATTGGGGTTTTATGATGGCGATGCCACCGATGAAAAGCACCACGCAGGGCAGCAGCCAGAAGATGATGTGCACGCGGATGATGCGGTTGATGGCGGCCAACACCACAAACTGATTGATGGCACCCAGAATCAGTACGGCGGCGATGATGTACACCAGTCCGGTTGTAAAGACGGTAGGCATCAGAGCCAGTACAGCACCCAGCACCATACTGCCGATGCCCACAATGGGGAAGGTGGGGCGGAAGCCGGATATTTGCCGACCATTGGCGTCAAACACCACGGTATCATCGCGGTGCTTGCGGTCGATGAGGTAGGTGATGCACGATATGAGTCCGGTGATGAAGAATAGCACACCAATGAGAATGGTGATCCATGTAACGGTTTCTTCGCGGTAACGGATAAGTAACGCGCCAATGATAATGGACACCAGCGCACGGATGAATGTGTTTTGTACTGTTTTCATACGATTTGTAATATGTTTACAAATGTACGAACTATCTCCCATAAATGCAATACTTTTCGTATTTTTGTATCCTAATATTCCATTCTATGACAACATTATATTTGGTCAGACATGGTGAAACGGTGGACAATGCCGCCCACCTCATGCAGGGACAGACGCAGGGCAGACTCAATGCGGTTGGCCTCAGACAGGCTGAACAACTGCGCGAACGGTTCCGCCAGCTGCACGTTGATGCGTTTGTGTCCAGTGATTTATATCGGGCTCTCGAGACATGTGAGGTGATAGCCGCACCGCACGGCATCAAGGTGCAGACAACACCGCTGCTGCGCGAGCGTGACTGGGGCGACTTTACGGGAAGATACATTCCCGATTTGAAAGACTTACCCTTTCCCGAGAATGTAGAGTCGTTGGAAGAGATGAAGCATCGCGCCCGACAGTTTCTCGAAGAGATGAGCAGCCGTTACCCCCATCAAACGGTGTTGGCCGTGGGACATGGCATCATCAACAAGGCGATACAGAGCGCGTTCCATCATCAACCCATGAGTGAAATCAAGAAAATGGAAAACGCTGAGGTGAGAGTGCTGAACCTTCAATAAGTAAGAGCCCAGCGAATAATCACGCCCTTATGGAAAAGAAATAATCACCTACGGCCTCCAAAACTTCTGCCGCCACCTTGTGTTCCCCTCGAATTGCCGCCTGATCTTGATGGCGAACTATAGCTTCTGGATGGCGAGCTGTAAGACCTGCTGGGTGCCGAATAGCTCCTTGATGGTGAGCTGTAAGAGCGGCTGGGTGCCGAATAGCTCCTGGATGGTGAACTATAGCTTCTCGATGGCGAACTATACGAACGGCTTGGTGAAGAGCTCCTGGATGGTGAACTGTATGATCGGCTGGGGGAAGAACTCCTTGACGGTGGACTATAGCTTCTGGATGGTGAGCTATAGGAACGGCTTGGTGAGGAACTTCTGGATGGCGAGGAAGGGTCGGGTGTGAACGTACGGTTCGGTACGGTCGACCTAACGCCTGTCGACTCGTCACGGCCAAAGCTGCCCCCGCTTCGGCTGCCGTTACCGAACGAACCCGGTTGGGTAACGGTGGTACGCGTGCTGCTCTGTCGGTTGCCAAAGCTGCTACTGCTGCGGTTGGGTGCAGCGTTGTAGCGGCGACTACCACTCGAGCCGTAGCTTCTTGACGAATTGTCGTAGGTGGAGATGATGCGACGGGGGCCGTTGCCGAACGAGCGGCTGCCGTTGTTATAATACCCACGATTGTATCCATCACGCATGCCTATCCCATCATAACCTCGTCTGGGACCGTAGTCGCGACCATAATACCACGATCGGTTGCCGTTGCGGTGCCAGCTGTGGCCTCCACGGTACACGGCGTAAAAGTGAGGTGTACCGAAATAGAAGTAGTCACGGTATGGATAGCGGGCGTACACACCGAAGTGCCAATAGCCTGCATTCCAATAAAGCGGGCGATAGAAATAGGTGGCATCGCGGTACATGCGGTACTGCCAATCAAGCAGAATGTAACTCAAGTCCAGATTGCGGCGCTCCCAGTAGAGTCCGAACAGGTCGTCATAGTTGTCGATGCTCATCAGGTAGTCGAGGTTAATCTCGTATGCAGCCTCATATTGGTCATCGGTGAGGTTCAGCTCGTAAGCCATCTTGTCCGTCAGGAACAGGGCCTGCCGACGCGCTTGGTTGTAACTCATGGCGTTGGCTGACACCGTGAGAGCAAGCAGTGAAATCAGGGAAATAATCAGCTTTTTCATCATGAAATATTTTAATATTGTGAATATATACGTCCTTGTGATGTCCTTGTGGATAACAGACCAGCAACGATGCGTTGTTTCCATTCATCCGTTTCTTGTTCTTCATCACATCGCAAATGTAACGATTATCACGCATGCATAAAAAGGTTTTTCCCTAAACCGTGAGGGGAAAATCCCTATCACTGCTCTCTCACGAATCTGTTTAAGAACCCTTTGGCAGTTCTTTTATCCCTGCAAGCAATTCCTGATAACCCATGTCTTTGCTTATATCATTCATGAACCGCCCTTTAGGGCGGTTCTATAAATTACCACCGTAAAGTTTTATTTATGTTTGACGGTTTACGTTTTGTCATCTTGTGGTCTTTTTTTGGTTCAATTCGCTTGTTCGTTCAGTCGTATAGCTCGCTATACTCTTTCACTCACAAACAAATTGACCACCAAAAATAGTCTCACAATCTGTCAAAGCTAATTTATAGAACCGCCCTTTAATCTTTCAAACAAGCAAGCGGTATTACTTTTACTCCGTCTGGGCGTGTGTAAGCCATACTGCCACCTGTCATGATAATCATCAAGTCGGGTTCGCGCAACGGCACCTGTTTTTCTGTTTTATTATACGCTTGAACGAGACGTTTTATTTCCAAAAGATGTTTGGCTCCTTCTTCTATTTCACGGCTGCCAAGCTTACATTCTATCAGCGCATAGCGTCCATCGTCGAGATGAAGCACAAGGTCGGCTTCCAGTCCGTAGCGGTCACGATAGTATGACAAATGATTGCCAAAGCCTGGTGTGTAAGCCCGAAGATCTCTCGCACACATCTGTTCAAAGATGAAACCAAAAGTTTTGAGCTGAGTCATTAATGCTTCAGGAGAAAGTCCTAAAGCTGCAATTGTAATGGAAGGGTCTACGAAAGCCCGCTTGATACCACTTCGAATTGCTGTCTTGCTCCTAACGGCAGGGCACCACGCATCAATGTCGTCAATAACAAACAATTTATTCAGGGATGCTACATAATCTAAGAACGTACTCATCGTGAGTGACACTTCCCCAGAAGACGTTACATCAGCTAATAAAGCAGTGTTTTTTGCCAATGTAGATATGTTACGAGCGTATGAACGTAATATGGCACGAGTAGTCCGTTCGTCTCTTTGTACGCCGTCCACTCTTGAGATATCGTCTCTACAGATAGCATCCACATAGTTGCGTGCAATCAGCAATTTCGCCTTATCACTCTTCATATTAAGAAATGCAGGCCATCCGCCACGACACGCAGCGTAAATAAGGTCTTCTATCTTCATGCCAGAAGTAATGCCATCTATGTCCAAGTCTTGATTGTCGAACAATTCTTTAAGAGAGATTTTTCCGTTCGACTCTCCCGATTCCCATAGACTCATTGGCAACATCTTCATTCGTGATATCCTACCCGTACCAGAATGATGAATCTTACTTCTGTCAACAATGGTAGATCCGGTAAGAATAAACTGTCCTGGAACCTGACGCTCGTCCACCATTGTGCGCACAGCATCCCAAAGTATAGGAGCGTCCTGCCACTCATCTATAAGGCGAGGTGTTTCACCCAACAACAGCAAGGATGGTTTTGAAGCGGCAGTTGCAGCGTATTCTTCCTGCATCTCCGGATCCTGCATTTTTACGACGCTTTTACTCATTTGTTCTGCAGTTGTTGTCTTCCCGCACCACTTAGGACCCTCTATTAGTACTGCCCCAAAAGCCTCAAGATGCTCTGCCAGTTGAAGGTCTGCAATTCTATGTGAATAACTCATATTGTAACCGTAATTGATGATGTATGCAAAGTTATTGATATTCAGTTATATTTGCAAGAAAAAACTAATATTTTTGGATGCATAAAACGATGAATTGCGCTGTTTCATCATAAGCTTTTGTGGTGTTTTGTCATAATCTTTTGTGGTGTTTCATCATCAGCTTTTGTGGCATTTCATCATAAACTTTTGTGGTAAATCATTTGATGTTTTTTGTTGCTTTCGCGTTTTTCGTTGTTGAAAAACGCTGCTTTGCAGTTGGAAATTTGTTCAATATTTTATCCGTTTGATGCCCCTAAAACGGCACTTGAAAATGTGCAATCTGGAAAAAATCAATAGGCAAACAGGGAGCAAGCAGGAGGTTTTTGAACCCGAAAACTCGAGTTTTACCAAGAAAACATCGACTTTTCTCGTTGTAGAAGCATCGTTTTGATGGGCAATTTACATGGGTTAAGCATGCAAAGGCATACAGATTTCACTTTTATAACAATGCTTTTGGCTCAAAAAGGCTCGAAAAGCAGGTTCTTGATGCAAAGTTGTGTACATAAAGAATTAATAATCAGTTGTATATGAAAACTGTCTTATTTTGGGCGAATTTGCGACGATTGGTCTCTTTGTTGGCGAATAAGCCAAATATGATGCACCTTGTTGTCAAGAAAATTCACAGCTAATGTTCCTAATGCTTCTCATTTCGTCCACGTCTATGCCCCTTTTATTTCATGGCAACGGATTTACACGGAGGCACACGGATGAGCCGTGTAAATCCGGTTGGTTCCGTTTGGAATGCTGCGCAACGAGGTTGTACGCCCCGCAGGGGCAATAGCTTATAGCCCAGGGCATCGCCCTGGGTAAATGTCAACGCAAGGTAATGACGCCCCGAAGGGGCAAAAGCAAATGTGGCACAGTATTAATTAATGGCTTTTGCCCTTACAGGGCGTACGCCTACTCATGCGCATACCCAGGGCGATGCCCTGGGCTATGTGCTTTTGGGCTTTCAGCCCGTAATTACCTTGAACTTCATTTTCGTTAGATGGCTTTGTTGTGTTCTTTTGGGCTTTCAGCCCGTAAACACTTTGAACATCATTCCCGTTAAGATGATTTTGTTATAACATACGAGAAAGATTTTTCGTCTACAAACACTCTTTTTCTGTCATGGAGGCGTGGTCATCAACCATGATATATAATAATGTTTAACATTTCTCGTTATCAAAGTAACAACCATCCTGCAATTGAAATCGAATGGTACTAATTACTCTAAATCGGGCTGAAAGCCCAAAAGCATATAGCCCAGGGCAATGCCCTGGGGAAGGTGTGCAGAGAATGCGACGCCCTGAAAGGGCAAAAGCAAGTATGGCGAATAGGATGAAAGATGCTTTTGCCCTTACAGGGCGTTATCCCTCACCGTATGCCATCCCAGGGTGTTACCCCGGGCTAAACGCTTTTGCCCCTACGGGGCGTAACCCACAAACAGACTGTGTGCCAAGAGATTCAGTATATTTATTGTTGCAAAAGGGAAATCATATTTGTTAGATAGCAGCGGAAAGTGAACAAGTGTTTATTTCCGCAGCATAGTAACTTATCGTTAAAAAGCACGATTCTATAAAGCATGAAACGTCATATATTACTGTCTGTTCTACTGGTCGCAACTGGAGTGGGGCATGCCCAGGCCGATTTCGATGCAGTAAACGCATCGTCGTGGAACATCGGTGAGAACACTCATTATCAGGTAGAGTTGCAAAGTTCGTTCGCTGACGGCAAAACGCCCTTGTGGCTCCATTCCAACCGGCATGGCTTGAGTTCGTTGGAAAAGAACAACGGTTATCTGCGTGCGGCCTTAATCAGACCCTTGCGTACCGACTCGGCACGCAAATGGGGGATTGGCTATGGCCTGGATGTGGCGGCGGGTGTCAATCATACCAGTAAGATGATGGTTCAACAGGCCTTTGTTGAGCTGCGGTGGTTGCATGGCGCGCTCTCTGTAGGGAGTAAGGAATACCCCATGGAGCTGAAGAATAACCAGTTGAGCAGCGGTTCTCAAACGTTAGGTATCAATGCCCGACCCGTTCCCCAGGTGCGTTTGGCCTTGCCCGATTACTGGATGTTGCCCTTTGGCAACAGGTGGTTGCACGTGAAAGGACACATCGCCTACGGCAAGATGACGGACGACAACTGGCAGCACAGCTTTACCCAGCGCCAGTCTAAGTATGCCGACAATGTGCTGTTTCACAGCAAGGCCGGCTATCTGAAGATAGGCAATGAAGACCGCTTCTGTCTGTTTTCAATCGAAATGGGGTTGGAGATGGCCACGCTTTTTGGTGGAACGGGCTATCAACCCAAGTCTGATGGAACGGTCAACGTGATTCGCAGTCAAACGGGGTTCAGGGCTTTTTGGAATGCTTTCATGCCTGGTGGCTACGACGCACCTGAGGAGGACATCGTTTATCAGAATGTGGAAGGCGACCAACTGGGCAGCTGGCTCATACGGATGAACTATGATGCGGACACCTGGCGCATAGGTCTGTATGGTGAAAAGTTTTTCGAGGACCACTCGTCCATGTTCCAACTCGATTACGACGGGTACGGAACGGGTGATGAATGGAACGTCAAGAAGAAAAGAAAGTTCTTTGTCTACGACTTTAAGGACATGATGCTGGGCGTAGAACTCAATCTGAAATACAACGACCTGGTGCGCAACGTGGTGTTTGAATATCTGTACACCAAGTATCAGAGTGGTCCCGTGTATCACGACCACACGCAGAACATGAGTCACCATATCTCGGGCATCGACGATTTTTACAATCACTACATTTACACCGGGTGGCAGCATTGGGGTGAAGTGATGGGCAACCCGCTGTATCGCTCGCCACTCTACAACGAGGATGGCCGTATCAACGTTCAGAACAATCGATTCAAGGCCTTCCACCTGGGCGTGTCGGGCGAGCCATGGAACGGCGTGAGCTATCGTTTGTTGACCACTTGGCAGGAGGGATTGGGAACCTATAAAATGCCCTTCGCAGCCAAACAGCACAACGTAAGTGTGATGCTGGAAGTTGGCTGTCGCCTCAAACATGGCTGGAATGTCCGAGGAAGTTATGGGGGCGATTTCGGAGATATTTTGGGCAACAACCAAGGCGTACAGCTCACCATCGGCAAACATGGATTGTTCAACCTGTAAACGGATTATTGAAATGAAAAAAGTATCTTATATCTTCCTCATTCTCCTGATGCTCGCAACATGGACCTCGTGCGAGCTGGAAACATCTAACAATGGGGCCTTAGACGGTTATTGGCGTTTGCAACAAGTAGACACCTTGCAAACCAAGGGAACGACCGACCTCTCTGCGCAACGATTGTTTTGGTCGGTTCAAGGCAAGATTCTCATGCTCAACGATTTGGATTACCGCTATCCCGAGTGTGTGATGGAGTTTGAACACCGTGACCAGCGTCTGACGTTGCACAGGCCATTGCTTTCTGAGAGAACGAAGGGCGACCCCGTGATAGACGATGTGAAGATTCTCTATCCATACGGCATTCGGCGGCTGGACGAGCAGTTTGAGGTGGAACGGTTAGATGGTTCGCGTATGATATTGCGCAGTGAGCAGCTTCGATTGGTGTTCACCAAATTTTAAGAGCATCGGATGGCTCTTTCACAACAAAAGTTGGTTTGTCGTCAACCTTATTTTTTGTTTTAACAACGAATTTAACGAATTTAACGAATCCGATTGTTGGAATCAATGAACGCCAGCGTTCGCCAAATGAAACGAATTTAGCACAGATATGGACGTGTTGCTGTCGTTAGATTTGTTCCATTCGCAGAACGCTTGCGTTCATGGTCTTGCTTAGTGAATTCGTGTAATTTGTTAAATTTGTTGTTAACAATATTTCCCTTCAATAAAAGAGCCGTGTTGCTCCGTGCCATTCCGTTGTTACTATAACATTTTCGTTAAATGTGTGTAAAAAACATGCGTTGTATTTTTTACAACCAATGCTTTTGTGTATCTTTGCATCGAATTACGGAATTTTATGAATGAGGTATTCATCAATTCTTTTCAGGAGTAACAGTCCAACGACATAAAACAACAATTAAATATCATTTTGAATTTATGAAAGAAAATTACAACAACAAGACAAAGCTTCGCAGCGCATGGTTAGCGCTTGTGTTGCTGATGATAACGGCTCTGCCTATCACCGCACAGACCGCGGGCGAAAAGTTCCAAGTCGGACAACTGTATTATGAGGTGGTGGATGCCACGAACCATACCGTGAAAGTGACATACGCAAACACAGATGCGACAAAGCCAGAAGCAAGGCAGCAGGAGTTAATTGATGAAACTACAAACATCCCTGACCAGTGGAAAGGCTACAGCGGTACGCTGAAGACAAATGCAGTGGACAAGAATGGCAAAAAAGTTGAAACAATGGAAGACGAACTTGCGTATGAATTGGCTACTGGACAGATTTACACCATTACTATTCCAGATAAGGTCAACTATAATGGCAAGGACTGGACAGTCACAGCCATCGGCTCCTATGCATTCATCAATGAAAGAAGAATCAGAAAAATAGAACTTCCTAAAACGATAGAAGCCATTGAAGATGCTGCCTTTTATCAATGCAGTGTCACATTGTTGAATTTTCCGAAAAATCTGAAGTACATAGGCTGGCGCGCCTTCTATAAGAGCAATTTGGCACCTTTCTACCTTAACAATAGTTCGTTAAAATTTGAGTATATGGCTACGCAGCCTTAGGCTGCCAGCCAATGAGTTCTTTGACAATCTTACTAATTAAAGTTCGGTTCGGTCGGCATCGGGACATGTCGAAAATTAATTTCGTATAGTTCGCATTGAACATCAACGACTTAACTTTTGCCATGGAATTGTCCATGCCATTGTCTTTTATGAAGACCTTGGCGGCATTCAGTGAGGCGAACGATGCGTTGAACGCAAAGTCCAGCTGGCTCTTGTGTCTTGCCTGACAATCCATAAGTCCCGTAAATTGCTTGCTGTCGCGATAGCAGAACTCTATCTGGAAACGAGTGCGGTATGTCTTCAATACTTCCTCACCCGTCATTGAGAGTTTTGTCGAGAAGAACAACTTGCACTTTCCACCGGGCATTCGCCAGATGACAAGTCGCACCCTCTTCTTCAGAGCCTTGGCATAAGCCTCGAGGGTGTACGCCTTTCCGTCCAGTCCATCAATGTGCAGTTCTTCCATGCATGAGAGGTTGAGGTTTGCCAAGTCAATCTTGTCTCCCTTGACTCTTGGTCGTCCACGCCTCTTTTCCCTCTTGGGAATGTAATGCAGGCAAGCGTTGTCACGGAAGCGGCTGACCAGATAGAAGCCAAGCTCCGATATGCCCTTCTCGAACGTGGATGTGGAGAAGAATGCGTCAGCCACTACTATATCAGTGATACTCAGCAGTTTCTTTGAATACCGCTTCATAACACTGATGTAATATTCAACGAGTGTCTTGTTCCTCATCTTCAGCGCGGAGTTCCCTATTGTCTGATGGGCACGCAGCATCATGCACTTGTTGTTGGCAACATCCAGCAAGCCGACGCCCATGATTTCAAGTCCGTGCTTCACCGCCCCTGCACATCCCGACCAGAACCGTCCGATATGAGGAGTCTTCTTCCCAGCCTTGCTGATATAGCATGGGTCTATGGCAATGGCAAGTAAGCCATCCATGTCCAACACACGCCTTGCAAGAGACAGGTTCAACAGAAGCCAATCGATGCAGTCTTTCTTCTTGCGGTTGAAATTCTGACGATAGGTCTGCTCGCCATGCTTGCCGTAGCGAGCCATCTGTGTGAAGTTTATCTTTCTGGGTAGAATCATATATAAAGTTAGTATCTCGATGAGCAGAGTCTGGAAAGTTTTTGCTAACTTTGCACCAGATTCTTTTATTGATGTACGGATTGCATCCTTGAGGATCTCCTCATATTGGCTAAGTGGCTCTGAAATCATCATACTTTTAAAGTCTTGTATCAACTATAAAGGTACTGAAAATCAGACACTTAGCCAAATTTATTTAGTTATGTTTTGTTAATCAACTCGCTCATTTTCAAACAATTATGTGATTATTAACAGAGTATTGACCTTAAAGAATATAAAGGTAGAAACCCCGCCAAAGAAGGGACATGGGAGAGAAAACCTGGTACAGCGGTTGATATTCCAGGCTCAACTGCCATAGGTCCCCAAGCCTTTGAGGGAAGCTTTTCAACGTCAAAGTTTAAGTGCCCGAATATAACATTCGTGGGGTATCAGGCTTTCAAGGGTGCCAAAATTGATATAACAACAGCCATCCCTGCAACAGCGAAGATTGGCGAACTGCCCGAAGATAACAAAATTAAGGCGATGTATAACAACCTGCCCGCAGGCACTGACCAGCGGTCGGGCGTGGAATCCTTTGCGGAATTCAGCGGCAGTGTAAGTTTGGCTGAAGGTCCAACAACCATCCCTACAGGCATGTTTGAAAAAGCCTTTACCAACTTATCTCATTTTCTCATTCCCTTTTCTGTGGTGAATTCCATAGACGAAAGAGCTTTCTCAAATGCTGGTATTCTTAGTTTCAACGCCTTGTCTGAAGTAAAGAGGATTGGTGCAAGGGCTTTCGAAAATGGCGTTATGTCAGGTGATTTTGTAATTGGAGACCAAGTTGAGGAAGTAGGCGATGGTGCCTTTGCGGGAAATACCAAATTGGAAGCATTTATCTTGAAGGGTAGTGCTAACTGCAAGATTGGTGTAGAAATTCTTGAAGGTTGCCCCAACTTGGAATTTGTAGACTTGCGCAATGTAAAAAATGAAGATTTTAAAAAGAACCTGAAGAATTTGTCGCGCGAATTTAATTCGCATACAATCACATCAGGTTTGCCTACCCACACTCTCGTGTTTCTTCCGGAAGCAACGGACATCACCATTGCGGATGGTCAGGACGTGAACTTTGTCAAGAGCGACGGTACATGTACCAAGCTGAGCTTGCAGGATGGCATGGAATACGAGTTTCTTTGTGACATCAAAGCCAATCAAGCAGTTTACAACAGATGCAACATGACCATTAACAAGACAACCATAGATCGTGGTTACAACACCCCATTAGAAGTTGCTCATTATGAAGGAGATAATTCTCTAACCTCCTACCGCGAATTTTCTAAGTTTGCTGATGGCAAGCACTGTTTCACTATCTTTTTACCGTACGCCGTGACATTGCCAGAAGGCATACGCGCATACGAGTTGAGATATAAGAACAAGAAAGAGTATTTCACAGATGGTATTAAAGATGATGAGTTTCCTCAATACCCTAACGGTTATCCATTAGGTGAAACACAATTCTATGTCTTCAATTCAATACCTGACGGCAGCACGCTCGAGGCGAGCAGGCCATATCTCCTGCGTATCACTGATGGAAACAATCACACCTCCGAGAAATTTACGGCCAACAATGTGGAAATAGCTAAGTCACCTGAAAAGTTTGGCATAGTCGATGGAGGACGCTTAAAGCCCGTTGGCTTCCCCGCCACGTCGTCTGAGCAGTCTTACAGCTTCCAAGGCAGTACCGAAAAGATTCCTGCTGAGGCTTATGGTCATGATAGGCCTTATGTGCTGAACATAGTGAAGAAGCATACCATTGAAGGACTAAATAAGGAAATCGATGTGTGGAGGCAAATGAAATATGAAAATAAGGGATCAAATATACAAAATCCCAGCATACCGCCATTCCGTGGTTTTGTAAATCTTTTGCCGGGTGCTTCAAGCGCCAAGCAATTCATGGTACTCTCGGAAGGGGAGACGACGGGCATTAGCAGTGTGACAGAAAATGCCGACGCACAGCAAGGCGCACAGCGCATTTACACCATTGACGGACGCTATGTTGGCACCAACTTCGACAGTCTGCCATCGGGCATGTATATCATGAAGGGTAAGAAAACATTAAAGACGAAATAAAGATGAACACTAAAGATAAAAATATAAACAGCACAGCTGGCGACAGGCGCACCTACTTGTCGCCATGCGTCCAAATCATCAAAATGGAAACAACTAACCCCTTAGCGGAAAGTCTCGAAATACCAATAGACACTCCCGGTGCCACTGATGCCAATGGAAAGCAGTGGCAGGGCGACGACTTGGACTCATGGGACGAAGAGGATGGCAACAATGAAAACAACTGGGGAAGCGGGTGGTAACCCTCGGCATGCGTGCCGAGAATAGCCATGCTACCAGTGATGACATGGAATAGAGTGGGAGGGAACCAATGGTTTCTCTCCCACTTCGTGTTTGATAGCCGCTCACCAGGTTGTAACCTCCAACATCATCCTGCTGGTGGTGTGGAACAACTCTTTCATATAGAAAGTATGTTGCCAACAACAATCATTTTTTTGTTTTAACAACGAATTGAACCAATTAAACAAATTCGATTGTTGGAAATCAATGAATTATTCATGGTCCTGTTTAGTTGATTCGTATCATTTGTTTAATTTGTAGTTCAACATTAATCATTTTCTTTTGTTTTAACAACGAATTTAACGAATAACACAAATTCGATTGTTGGAATCAATGAACGCCAGCGTTCGCCAAATGAAACGAATTTAGCACAGTTATGGACGTGTTGCTGTCGTTAGATTTGTTCCATTCGCAGAACGCTTGCGTTCATGGTCTTGTTTACTTGATTCGTTTCATTGGTTTCATTCGTTGTTCAACAATAGTTCCCTACAATAAAAGAGCCGTGTCGTTCCGTGCCATTCCGTTGCACCTAACACCGCCTGCCATGCGATTCGTTGCATTGGTTCGATTCGTTGTTAAAACAAAAAGAAAAGGGGGTGCATCAAAATGATGATGCATCCCCTTATCATGTTATCAGGGCTTTCGCCCTATGCCTATAGGTTGTGTGATTGCAACATGGCCTTTGGGTCGAGAATCTTGTCAACCTCTTCGGCACTCATGAGCTTCTTCTCCACCACAATCTCGTGTAGGCTCTTACCGGTCTCCAGTGCTTCCTTGGCTACCTTGGTGCTGTTTTTGTACCCAATGTATGGGTTCAGCGCCGTGACAATGCCGATGGAATGTTTCACCATGTCGAGGTTGTGCTTCTCGTTCAAGGTAATGCCGCTCACGCATTTCTCCCTGAAGGTGTTCATGACGTTGGTCATCCAGGTGATGCTTTCAAACATGCACTCTACGATGACAGGCTCCATGACGTTGAGTTGCAGCTGTCCGGCTTCGGCAGCCATGGTGATGGTCATGTCGTTACCGATGACTTTGAAGCACACTTGGTTGGTCACCTCGGGTATGACGGGGTTCACCTTACCCGGCATGATGGAAGACCCCGGCGCCATAGCTGGCAGATTGATTTCGTACAAGCCGCAACGAGGACCTGAAGCCATGAGACGGAGGTCGTTGCAAATCTTGGATAACTTGACCGCCAATCGCTTCAATGCTCCTGAGTAGCTTACATAATCGCTGGTGTCTGGTGTGGCCGCAATCATGTCTTTGGCCTTCACAAACTTGTCGCCGGTGAACTTGGTGAGATACTCGGTCACCAAATCAGCATAGCCTGGAACTGCGTTCAGACCTGTGCCAATGGCTGTGGCACCCATGTTGATGGTGAGCATTTTCTTCGCATTGTATTCGATGTACTCCAGCTCATCTTCCAATGTGTTGGCAAAAGCGGCGAACTCTTGTCCCGATGTCATGGGCACAGCGTCTTGCAATTGGGTGCGACCCATCTTCACTGCGTCTTTAAACTCGTCGGCCTTGGTGCGCAAGCAGTCTACGAGTGCTTTCAGGCTCTTCAACAAGTCTTTGTTCATGCGGTAGGCCGCATAGCGTAAAGCTGTAGGGTAAGCGTCGTTGGTAGACTGTCCGCAGTTGACATGGTCGTTGGGGTAGCAGTGCACATAGTCACCTTTCTCAAATCCCATCAACTCCAGTGCGCGGTTGGCAATCACCTCGTTGGCGTTCATGTTCACGGATGTGCCGGCTCCACCTTGCATCATGTCAATGCAGAAGTTGTCCCACAGCTTACCTCCGATGATATCATCGGCAGCTTGACAGATGTGATCTGCAATGTTTTTGTCAAGGGCACCCAGCTCAGCGTTGGCTGCGGCAGCGGCCTTCTTGACGTAGGCGATGGCCATGATAAACTGGGGATAATCGCACATCTTGGTGTTGGAAATGCGATAATTGTTGATGGCGCGCTGCGTTTGAACACCATAATAAGCGTCTGCTGGCACTTGTAATTCGCCCAAGAGATCAGACTCTACTCTGTATTTTTCGTTTGTTTCCATTGTATTTACTATTTATTTTTGTAGTTGTTTTTTTAGTGTTTATCATGGTTCGTCATAACAGACGAACGTGGACACGAGGGGTGTCTCACGTTCATCTTGCTGTTAAAGGGCTGTTGTTAGAATGCCTTGATTCTGTACATGAAGCCCAATTCGATGCGACTGGTGTTGTAGTCAGCCAGTTTGCTCTTATCGGTGAACTTGTAGTTGCGGCCGATGTATGACAAGAATACGCGGCAGTCTTGTGACTTGACAGGATAATATTCCAAGCTGGCAAAGTAACCAAAGGACTTACGATAGTTCTTGAGTTCTTCGATCTTGCTGACACTTGCCGTCTCGTACATGCCTTTGAGCATCAGGTTCCACTGTGGAACGAACTGCCAATTAACTTTGGTTATGAACGAGTTGTAGTTCACCTTGCCGTAGCGCACGTTGCCTTTTCCGCGGAATGCAGACAAGTCGCTGGTGGCAATGCCCAGACGGTCTACGTCGTCAAAGGCCCCCATGTAGTCGAAATACCACTGGAAGGTGGGCAAGTTGAGCTTTTGACCGAGCATCACCATCTGGCTGCTCTGATCCTTGGCCTGTGTCTGTGTGCCCACTGACCAACGCGTTTGTAGCTTATCGCCAAAGAAATTACCATTCCACAAGAAGATATAGGTCAATGGATGTTTGGCAGCTTCCACAGCTTCAGTCTTTCCATTCTCTTTCATCACCTTGAGGTCAGCCCCGTATTCTTGAGTCAACTTGTTGTTGTAAGCATTGGTGATGTTCAGGTTGAACTCCTGAGATTCCACGGGTTTGAATGCGAAGTTTACGCCGGCCATGAAGTTATCCATGTTGTCAACCATGTCAGAGTATTGGTAGATGTACATGGGGTTTTCGTCAAATTCGAATCCACCCCAGTTTTGACACATCTTACCACCCGTGATACCGAGCTTGTCGGTGACCTGATAACCAACCGAAAGAATGTCGGTAGCCTTAGCAAAGTTGTCCTCGCCCTGCGCACCATTGGCTTTATTCAAGCGGTGACGGAAACGGTAAGAGAGTTTGCCGAAGGAACCTTTGATTTCCAATCGGGCTTGCTTGTTCTTGAAGGACGAACCCCAGTCGTTGCCATCGTAGGCCTCTTGGAAGGAAGACGCATAGTTGAAGTATACATTGAATGCGTCGCTTTTCTTCTCCAATTTGGACAGACGACTTGCTAATGACTCGTAATTGCCATCTTCGCCACCCATGCCTGTATTGTTACCTTGTGCGCTTGCGCCCAGTGCCAAAGACATCATAGCGCAAATCATCATTATTTTTTTCATGTTCATTATGTTTATTCCTGTTATCAATGATAGGAATTAATATTCTTGGTAGTATTTCTGAATTTGCTGCCAGTCGTGTGTTTTCGTCAAAGCCAGCATCAACAATACGCGTGCTTTCTGAGGATTGAGGTTGAGAGATGCCACGAAATGATATTTGTTGTCATCTACCTCAGCATTCAAGTTGGTAGGACCTGTGGGAACACGGCTTGAACGAACGATTTGGATGCCGCTGTTCTGTGCTTTGATAGCCACGTCGAAAACGTCTTTGTAGAAGTTGCCGTCGCCAACACCTGCCAATACAATGCCATCGTACTTGGCATCAACGAATGCCTTGATAGGAAGGTCAGAGCAGTTGGAGTAACCGTAGATGATGCCCACCTGTGGCAACTTGTCGAGGTTGTCCACGTTGAATACTGATTCTGTTCCGCGCTTGTAGGCTGGTGTTTGCAGATAGTAAGCCTTGCCATTGAACACGTTACCAATTTGACCATAGATGCCACCCTTGAACGTACCGCAGTCGGTGGTGTGTGTCTTGATGACCGATTTGGCGTCAAACAGTTGGTCGTTCATGCAAACCATCACGCCCTTGTCGCGCGATTCGGGTGTAGCAATGGCAGCCACTGCATTGTACAGGTTGGCGGGTCCGTCAGCAGAGATGGCTGTGGCCGAACGCATGGCACCTACCAAGATGACAGGCTTGTTGCTGTGTACGGTGAGGCTCAAGAAGTAAGCAGTCTCTTCCATGGTGTCGGTTCCATGAGTGATCAGCACGCCGTCGTAACCTTCTTGGTTGAGCAGCTGGTTGATTCGTTTGGCCAGTTTCAGCCACACTTGGTCGTTCATGTCCTGACTACCGATGTTGCAAATTTGCTCACCCGATACATCAGCGATGTCTTTAATCTGCGGAACGGCAGCAATCAAGGTTTCTACACCCAGTTGGCCGGCATTGTAAGCCGATGAGGTAGAACTTGTGGATACACCAGCAATGGTGCCACCTGTTGCCAAGATGCGAACCTTAGGTTTGGCACATAGACCAACGGTAACGAACAATGCAACAATCACCAGGATGTTGATACGTAAATGTTTCATAATAAATTGTTTTTAAGTGATTAAATATGATATCAATAAAATATTTGCGTGATCAAGAAAGCCAGTCCGATGGACACGATGGTCGTGATGAATCCTGACAACTGGAAACTGTGGTTGATGACGTACCGACCGATTCGTGTGGTGCCGGTTCGGTCAAAATTGATGGCTGCCACCTCGGTGGGGTAGTTGGGCATGAAGAAATAACCGTTGCAGGCGGGGAACATCGCCAGCAGGTACAGCGGGTTGATGCCCAGCAACACACCCAGTGGATAGATGGTGCGCACGGTGGCTGCCTGTGAGAACAGCATGATGCTCATGATGAAGAGAATGACGGCGAACAAGAAGGGAGCCGCTTGTACCCAATCGGCCAGGTGAGTGACGAAGAAGTCTTTGTTGCCATTGAAGAAGGTGTCGCCCATCCAGGCAATACCGAAGATGCTCACCATGGCGTTCATGCCGGCAGCGAAGACAGTTCCCTTGGCAGCTGTGGCCACATTGCCCTTGCCCACAAGGAGAATCAACGCAGCCGCTGACATCATCACAATCTCGATCATCTCGGAGGTGGCTATTGGCGTCATCACGCCGTCAACCATGTGATGGGGCTTCAGTTGAGGGAACAGACCAAATGTTACCACCAGCGCAACGCCCAGCAAGAAGGCGTACACGGAGTATTTTGCGCGTGGGTTGGGGTTGGCGTTTATTTGCTGCATGCGTTTCTGTTCTTCTTCCGGATTGATTTCACCCGACGCCACCTTGGCTTGGTAGATGGGGTCGTCTTCCAACTCTTTACCTATCCGGTTCTGTACAAACGCTGCCACGAGGATGGCTACGAAAGAGGCCGGAATGCACACAATCATTACATCGGCCAGGTCGATGCCTTTCATGCCCAGGATATCAGTACTGATGATGGCTGCCGTAGCGGCACTCACGGGACTACCGGTGATGCCCAGCGACGCAGCAATGACACTGACGCTTAATGGTCTTTCGGGTCTAATTTTGTTTGCCTGGGCTATCTCAGAAATGATGGGGAGCAGTGAATAACAGGTGTGCGCCGTTCCTGCCAACAGGCAAAACATCCAGCATGCCAACGGACCGTAATAGGTGATTTGACTGGGATGCTTGCGCAGGAACTTGCCCGTGACACCCACCAGATAGTCTAAACCGCCAGTGGCTTGTAGGGATGCGGCTGCTACAATAACCGAAACAATGATCATCATCACATCAATGGGTGCTTTTCCCGGTGCCAGACCGAAGACAAAGACCAATAAGAAAGTACCTACCATACCGTAGATACCCATGCCGATGCCGCCTACGCGGGCACCAATGAAGATGAACCCAAATACAATGAGTAATTGTAAGATGATGAGTGTAGTAGCCATTTGTTTTTACTTACAGTTTTTAAAATGCGACCGCAAAGTAAAGGAATCTACCCTGATTTTTGTTAGTTTTTACGTTAATTAATGTAACTGTTAACACTAATTAACTCGCGTAGAGGACGTGATGTTTCTTTTTGTTACTCCCGTTGTGTTGCGTTCGTGAAATGTCCGTATGCCATCTGCTATCAACAAGAATAAATTCGATATCAACAATCGTATCATCCTTTGCCATCAAGCATGGTATAATATGGTGGTGGATGTTGTCTGGGTAGTTAGACTTTAGATTGGGAAGCCTGTTCTCTCTATGTGAAAGGTTTGAATGGGTTAAGGTTAGAAAATTTTACCGAATGCGATGTTAATGAAAGTCTTGGTTAGTATTTTCATATCGAACCACCATGACCGATGTTCCAGGTAATACAAGTCGAGATCCAGTCGTTTCAGCATCTTCTCCATGGTATCTGTGTAACCATTGTACAAGGTCGCATACGAGGTGACACCAGGACGGATTTGGTAAAGATAGGCGTACCTGGAATCCCGTTGCATGATTTGGTCGATGTAGAACTTTCGTTCCGGTCGTGGTCCGATGAAGGCCATGTCCCCTTTGATCACATTCCACAGTTGTGGCAGTTCGTCCAAGTGGTGTGTGCGCAGGTATCTGCCTATTTTGGTCATGCGCTTGTCGTGTTGGTGTCTGTAAAGTTGCGGTCCATCTTTCTCCGCATCGATGCACATGCTGCGAAATTTGTAAATGGTGAAAGGTCGGCCGAAGCGTCCGATTCGTTCCTGTTTGAAGATTACGGGTCCGCCGTCTTCACGCTTCACCAAGCAGTAGCAAAGCAGAAACAAGGGTGAGAAAACTATCAGTGCAAGGGTGGCTATCAAGAAATCGGCAGTTCGCTTGATGTTACGCTCCAACTCGTTCATACCGTCGGGAATGAACCGAGGGTTCTTGATGTCGTCATTGTATTTGATGTAGGGCGGGATTGTCTTCACCATGTGCACTTTTATCATATAACGCAGCTTTGCTTGGCTTATTATGTGCGATGCTTCATATTTTTGAATGAGGTGAATTCCAACAAGTAAACGTACTACGATGAAACTGTAATGACATTCAATCAGCTAACAAGCTACTGATACTTCATCTTATTTCTTTCGGCAGACAAGTTGCGTTCTTTCAAACAAACCCCTATCGAGCGTATTTTTGTTTCCTTTTCGTTACATTCTTTTGCCAAACATCTTGTCTATAATCTCCTTTCGAGAGTATCTTTTGTCTAAATCTATAAAATATCGGTAGTGTTGTGATTGGCGCTGTGTGGCTGGCGGAGGAGTCATGTAGTCACCATAATATGTTTTCAAAACGTTGTCATAGTTTGAGGGTACAGTTATTTCCAAATTCTCAAAAGGTAATATTATTCCATCTCCGAACCAGTCTTTAGAAAATACCACACTCAGACTGCTTTTTACGTCATAAGTCCATATCCTATTTGTTTCTGGAATAGAAAGCAAAACACCTTGTATCTTCTTAATACCCATCTTGGCAATACCCCTAAACGGTTTAAGAATGTTGTAAAACAGCAACTTTGGCAAAAAGCTAATTTCACCTTTCTTAAGATGTGTGCGTATCTCGATTGAAGAATAGGTTCTGTAACTCCGCCCATACACAAGCCACAGTATCCTATATATCCAATTTATTCTTTTCAGAAACTTTCCTTTATGGTTATCGTAATTATCCAAAGGGAAAATATCTAAATATAATCCCATTAATGCCTCGCCCTCACGCTCTATGATAGTAGAGTTGCGGTCGCAAAATTTGGCAAAGTATAAGTAATATCCCTTATCTTTAATATCTATTATTTCATAGTTTGTTCCATTTAAATGGCTTCTAAGAGATAACAGTTTATCGTAATCCTTTCGTGGCATCCATACGTCTATATCATCATCCCAAGGTATCATACCTTGATGTCTTACGGCTCCCAGTGCCGTACCGTATGCGGCATAATAAGTAAGGTGATGTTCATGACAAAAAGCTATAAACGCCTTGAAAAGGGTAAGTAAGCTATTGTTTAATTGAGAATCCATACTTAAATATATTAAAAATTAGATTAGAAACTTAACGAATGCTCTATATGCGTAATGTATATAATAATACATTGAAGAAATTAAGCCTAATTGTTCATGGTGTCTGTATATATACCATTGCCATGTACATAGTTTTAACTTATTGGCTGTTATAGAATTAGAATGTATGCGGTAGGCAGCAGTTACAGTATTTGTATTGAGAGCTGTCCAACCATGTCTTAAAATATCCAGCCATAACACATAGTCTTCATGGTGAATGTTCTTCTGCATCACTTTTCCCACCTTTTGAGTGTCGTAAATGCCTGTAAGATTTCCTATTGTGTTCCCTTTAAGGTACTTGGCGTACGTAAGGCTTTGAGGCGCATGTACAATCCTGTTGTTTCGTTTGCCTTGT
This sequence comes from Hoylesella buccalis ATCC 35310, assembly GCF_025151385.1. Taxonomy (NCBI): domain Bacteria; kingdom Pseudomonadati; phylum Bacteroidota; class Bacteroidia; order Bacteroidales; family Prevotellaceae; genus Hoylesella; species Hoylesella buccalis. The sequence goes on from NZ_CP102287.1 coordinate 3,209,909, forward strand.
GCATCCATTTTTTCATAATCAGAATATACGATAGCTACATGTTTGTTATCAAATAATGGTATTTGATCGGTTAGCTTGTTGGGAAGCCATTTGTCATCACTGTCACAAAAGGCGATGTATCGTCCTTTAGCATGTTTTATCGAGTTATTGCGTGCTGCAGCTGGACCTTTGTTTCCATCTAAAAAAAATACGTTGATACGTTTGTCACATTGTTCTATTTGTTGTAAGAGTTTAATTGTTGATATATCAGTAGACCCATCATCTGTAATCAAAATCTCAAAATTTTGATACGTTTGTTGTAAGATACTATCTACACACTCTTTTATGTAAATACCAGAGTTATAACAGGGGATGATGACAGAAACTAAATCGGTGCTCATAAGTGGTTTATTCTATAATTCCAACGGGTTGTCATTGCACAGGCAATCATAAATACTCGTTTGCGGTATACTTTTAAATTATCCCAATCAAATTCATAACGGTTGCTACGATACGCGAGATAAAAAGCAATGGATTATATTTACTTATATGAGGAAGATAAACGTGGTGGTATGCGCTTATTAATTTCCTTGCGATTTCTAATCGTTGTTTGAAATTCCTTTTCGTATAGGTTGCAGAATTATCACGCTTTACTCTATAATAGATAACGTCTGATTTTGCAAAGGAGAATCCATTAATCTTATCTGAAATAAGAAACATAAAGAAAGCGTCTTCTCCAATTGAAAGCTGATTATTAAATCGTCTGTTTTCAATAATTGCTTTTGGTATCAACTTTACACAAGCTGTAGACAAAAAACTACGCACCTTAAATTTTGATACATGGTTGATGTCTTTTAAATTTAGATAAGTAGCATGAAGATAGTAGGGTAGTTGCTTTTGGGTCTTCTCTTCTATTTGTATTACGTTAGAAATCATTATATAGTCGGGATTTGCTACTTCTAATAGTCCTTTTAGATAATTATGCGACACCCAATCGTCGTCATCAATAAAAGTGATGTATTCTCCCTGTGCATTGTCCAAGCCTATGTTGCGAGCATTAGATACGCCTGCAACGGCAGTTTGCAAAAGCAGGGTTTTGATACCCTGAAACTTTTGCTGCAAAAATAACTTTATGTCAGTGTAATAAGGTTCGTTGCAACCATTAAGAACTATAATGACCTCGAATCTTTGCTTGCTAATATCCTGTCTGGCAACACTCTCCAAGCATCTGTAAATATAGTTGGCTGGTTTGTAGGTGGGTATGATGACAGATATTAAATCGGTGTTCATAAGTGGTTTATTTAATAATTCCAATGAGTTGTCTTTATTTGTACACCTCTAAATTTTGTAACGCTATCAGTTATGACAAATGTTTATTGCGTGCTATTGTTTACTTTATCTGTTTAGCTAATTATATTTTTCTTATTACAAAGATAATTATAATTTTTTGATTATGGATAGTATTTATTCTAATATGCTGTACAGATACATGCAGCCAGCTTTCGAATTACACAATAGTTTCTTTGATGGCATCTAAAAAGCCATGCCCATACTTAAGGTCGGGTTCAACATAGTTGCCTTCTCCCCATTCGTTCCATGCTCGAAGAAAGAGTATTCGATGTTCCATGTCTTTATTTTCAATGACGTTCAGTGCGTCTTCAACGTGCTTTTTAAAGGTGGTGGGAGTGGCGTTCACATATACCCCCTCGCTGTTGCCCGCGCGCGGTGTTCTGTCCCATTGGGGGAATATTGAGGGATATACGTTTTGCCAGCTGTCCTCCGGGGCGAAGAAGTGTTGCGTTATCTTCTCGTAATTGATGCGATGCGTGGGCAGGAATGGTAAGTACTGATGCAGCAGCTTTTTGGCGATGCGCGCGTATTTTCCCATGTAGAGCATTTCAGCACGCGACTTCCCGAACGAATTGATGCCATCGAACCCTAAGTTGAGTAAATCCTTATACACCCTTTCACTTGACTGCAAATTAGGGGCAACACGCTTTAGAGTGCCGTCTGCATTGCGCTGTAACGTTGATGTAGAGTTGCTCATGGCGATGAAGTAAATGCCCTTCAACCCATTCTCTTTGGCCAAACGCTGCCATGTCTTGATAAAGTTAGACACATCGCGAAAGTTATAGGGGTCGAAAATGGCAAACAGCGGTTTGCCTTCAATGGTTATATAGCGTTTATCCCTAAAGGCGGGCAATACTTCTTGAAAGTGCAGGGTGTAATCTTCTTCACCAAGATAACGCTGCTCCACAATCATGCGGTCTTTTCCTCCATTCTCCCATGTAGACGTTTTCCATGAATGGTTTGCCCATGCCAGGCAAAAGGGGAAGTCGGGTTTTCCGCTTTGCAACACTTCGTTGAAAGGACGCTGCAGCAGTCTCTTGCCGTTGCCAAACCAGTAGTGCCAATAGCAAAAGCCCTCTATGCCGGCTTCGCGAGCCATTTGCGCTTGTTGCTCTCGCACCTCTGGCAGGCGTAGGTCATAAAAACCTAAATCTGCTGGTATGCGTGGTTGATAATGCCCCTTAAACAGTGGTTTCGCCTTTGCCACATTCGTCCACTCGGTGAACCCCTTTCCCCAATACTTGTCATTTTCGGGAATGGGATGAAACTGTGGAAGATAGTATGCGATTACTCTCGCTTTCATTGTTTGTTTATTTTTATTGTTCTTAATTTTGTTGCAATACATACTGAATAGGAATGCCACCTAATTCCGCCGCTATTTGTGAGTATGAGGAATAATAACTCCCCAAAATCTTAGATGTTTTGCTCAGTGCGAAAAGTTCTGAAACAGCCATTTTCATGCCTGATAAGGAAGAACGAGACAATTCTATGTTTGAAAATAGCACCCTATGAGAAAATTTGTTTCGCATGAACTCTTTTACTTCGTTGTCATCCGAAGCGATGTAAAAAGTTGCTTTCGCATCTTTCTCAATTTCTCTTTCCATAAATTCGACAAAACTGCTTATAGGTGATTCTCGTATAGACATCGTGTTATCTGTTCGTCTGATATGAATACCGACGGTGTGGCTTGTAAATTGTCTTGTCATTTCGTCAATCATACCTTGTATTTCGGGTGTTGGTATGAAAATTTGTCGTAATGGATACATTTCAGACATGTCAAAACAAGAGATAAGCAGCAAGTCTCCTCGTTTGTTTTTTATCTTGCTGAAAATGTTTTCCTCATTTCGTACGCTGATGTTGTACAAGACCTGCGCATAGTTCATGAGAAATATTCTCCGCAGCAGATAATCTTCCCTGTAATTAATGCAGTACTTCCATTTTTGGGTATCTTCAACGAAAGTATTTTCAACAGGTATGGGCTGGAACAAATCGGAGAATTTTGCATTCAGCCCTTCATATTGATTCCAAAATATGCGTAAGGGACGATTTAGCTCCTTAGCTATGTGTATGGCAGATGCAATAGAGCGCATCCGATTGCATAGCCCTGCTGTTGGAATAAGATGTACTTGGTTCATTTTATGTTGTTTTATTTATTTTTATTATTCTCGCTGGTATCCCTGCTGCTATTGCATAACTTGGAATATTATGAGTAACCACACTATTGGCACCAATTACCACACAATCGCCAATTGTAACGTTGGACAGTATGCATACATTGTTACCCAGCCATACATTATTACCTATTTTAACGTGTCCTTTACTAAAAATGGGGCGTTCTACTGGAGGAATATTTAATGTTTTATTATCCGTGTCTCCATGGGAATTGTCTGTAATTAAAATATTCGTTCCAGTTAAGAGATTATCTCCGATTACGATACTATTTGCAGCACTAATGTGGGCTCCTCTGCGTATCAAACATCTATTGCCTATATGTATTCTTCCTCCCCATGATGTTAGTTGAAGGTCTTTTTCGAGTGTCGTATTATTTCCTATCTCTATATTTTTGCAACCATATAAAAATAATGGTTTATAAGAAATGACTGAGTTACCTATTTTTTTGAATTTATGTCTAATATAACCTGTGTATATCCTGTTGAGAACGGATGATGCATTTATAAAACTTATAGCAAAAGGTATGTGTGATAGAAGTTGTCCTATCATATCTAAAACTTTTATAATTGTTTTTTTCATTTGTTTCATTTAATAATTATACTTTCCAAAATAAAGTAAGTCCGATTTCTGGAAGTGAATAGTTTAAATACAACAAACCGATTATGGCTGTAATACTAACAGCAACCCATTTTGGGCGTATGGTGTAATAAATGTTGGCAAATAAAATAATACTAACGGTTTTATATAACATACTGACCCTTTGTCCAAAAACAGGAAGGAATGAAAATGAAGCAAAAAAGAAGAAACCTAAAGAAAAAACTTTTATCAGTAGTGGTAGATATTTGTTGTGCTTACTAATAGTATCGTAAAAGTATAAAATGTATAAATACAGAAATAATCCAAACAAATAAATTGGTCCAAAAACATTTGTTGAAGCTGATATCTTTCCTAATTCCGTTCCCTTTTGGTATAATGCCAATTTGTTACCTATATATGGCAAATTTGTACCAAAATTAACAAAAAAAGACTGCCCCATGATGAATATAAGGTATGAGGCAAAAACAAGGGTAAGCCATTTCGTTCTTTGTTTCTTGTTCATCTCTTTATTTGATAAGAATAAAATGGGAAGAAGAATAAGGGCTGAATAATGAAAGAAAAAACCAATTAGCAAAATCACAGCGGCTACTTTTCTGTTTCCATCTCCTATTTTCGTAAGTGCAACAAGTAGGAGTCCTGATAATACGCCAGTTCGTATTTGCATACACTCATGCATGATATAATAATTACTTATATATAGAGCCAAAAAAAGAAACCAAGTGGAAGAGTATTTTCTAAATGCATACATTTTTATTCCTACTCCTAAAAGCGCATAGAATAAAAATAGCACATGAACATCATTGGTAAAAAAGTTGATGATTTGTGAAAAAAGGATGTATGAGTATTCTACGTTATCAGAAGCATTAGGAGAGGTGTAATTCAGAAATGTATTTTCATAATTAAGAGAATCGGGATCTATACCCACAGGTCTGAGTCCAGCAACAAGTACTAATAAAAAGCCTAAACTTATATAAATAGCAGTTCTATATTGCTTTATTCGTTCTTCGAATAAAGCAAAAAAGCAACATATCACGTATATGACAATAACAATATAAGCCATCTCTATTTTGATTTATACTTAAGAATCAGATGAGCAAGATGTTGCTTCTCCTCATTGTTTAATCCGAAAGAATACAACAGCAAACTGACAACTATAAAAGAGCCTAAGCTGACAAGGCATAATCTAAGAAAAGGCTGTTCGACTGTTTGATGAACGCATAAAGCTGCTACATAACTTCCTGTTGTAATGAAACAAGCGGGAATGAGAAACGAACACAAATAGGATGATAGCTCAAATGCGTGGTATACTGTTTTAAGAACCCATAAACGCAAAGCATGACCAACGATGCTAAGGATAGTTAATGCTATGAAAAGCATGTATGGAGCTGCACCCATTTTATAAGATATCCATGATAGGGGTAAGCATAATAACATTGTGCTTTCTACGATGATGCAATATTGCTTAATATTTCCTGTTGCATGCACAATAGCCGTAATGGGATTATGAAGAGACATACATACCGTATAAACAAGATAAAGCCGTGCGAAGAGTACTGTGTTCGGGGTTACGGCTTGTTGTCCTAACCAAAAGGTCAGTAATGTGTTCATTTCAAAAAATACAGGTATGGCTACAAGTAATAACATGTAGTAAATAACCTTATTGCTTAATGAAAATATCTTATTTAAGTATGGTATGTTACCTTCCGCATACGATTTTATCATGACGGGGCGAAAAGCTATAAACACCGTAGCAACCAACATGTTCAACGCATTATATATTTGGTTGGCTATGGCATAATCGGAGTTGACGCGAGGAGAGAAGAACGTGTTGAGTAATATTGCACTACCTTGTATAACCGCTGCGCCTGCTATGGTACCAAAGAGTGTCCAGCCCGAGAAAACAGCGAACTCACGGTAGATGTTTTTTTCTTTTACAAGCACATAGCGACAGTTTTTATATCTTTTGAGGGAGAAGAAAAGATATTGAAGTAGCGAGAGAAAGGTAATGGCAGACAAGCCGATGCCATACATCTGTAAATGGTCAGCCATCATTTTTCCTACAAATATGGCAAGAAGCAGTTTTAACACGCATTCTATCATGGATATAAGCGCATAAATCCACATATCTTCTTGGGCATACACTAAACCCATGAAAGGAATCTGCGCAAAACTGAGTACAAAGGAGAGAATAGAAAAATGAAAAACCCACAAGGCAGTATTTAGCCGATGTGTAGGTATGGTCATTTGCGTGGAGATGAAATGAGGTCCCACAAGTTCTAAAACAACAATGATGAGGACGGAAAGAATCAGCACAAGGTTTAACGAAACAGAAAATATTTTAGCAACCTTATCCTCTTTTTTCTCACCCAATGCGAACGAGTAAAACCTCTGTGTGGTCATGGCTAACACCCCACTAACACTTGCTCCTAAAAGAACAATGCCTGCCACAGCATTGAATATGCCATAGTCTACAACCCCCAAACTTTTCAAAACCCACCTTATAGCGTAAAGATTAATGAGAGAGATGATGAGCATACGAATAAAAAGAATAATGCTGTTGTACGCTATTCTTTTAGTCTTTGTCTGGTTGCTCATCAAACAATCCATCTTCATATTTATTCTTCGGTGAATATCATGCTGCGCAAAGCGTACAATGTGATAACGACAAAAGCTAAAAACGTCATTCCTAAAACAAAGAGCATGCGTTTAGGTCCTGCTGGCTTGAGAGGTACAGAAGCATTTTGGAGCGTTGTGAAAGCTGGTGTTTGTTCCATGACTTTAGCTCTTGCAACTTCTAATTTGTTTTGCAATGCAGTGTAATTGTTGTAATATAATTGCATTTCGTTTTCAAGATCGTTTTGTTTGAGGCGAAAACTTTCTAATACAACATCTTGATTGGCATCAGAGTAAGCTCCGTATTGACGTCTCTTTTGTTCATACTTACTTTTAACGTCTTCTACTAATTGTTTGATATGGTTATAATCGTTAATAGCTTTTTTTGTTCGATAGGCTGTGATGAAATTTTGTAAATGCACTCTTACTGTATCTGCAATAGTAGCGGCAATTAGTGGGTCTTGGTCTTCCACTGTTATGGAAATGACATAATTTTTTTTGTCAACACTACATTTTACTTTTCCCGAGATAGCTTTTGCTACCAAATCTTCTTTTTTAGTTAACATGAAAGGATTTACTTTCTGTGATTTATTGACAGATGCCTCTTTCTTTGAAAACATGCTTTTTAAGCTATATAAAGCTTTGTTCCACCATGCACTTTTTTGATATTTAGACAAATAATTAAAATATGTGGTTTTGAGATTCCCTTCTTTGGTAACTACTTTAATGTTAAAGAGATTGACAATAAAATCGTTAGAGCTTATCACGTCTGGATAAAGTTCAGGAAATATAGCATCTCCGTTTTTCGCTGAGCCTCCTATATCAAAACCGAATGAAGATGCGAGATCAGATAATGAGTTAGAATTTAGGCTTGCTAATTCAGGTGCAAGTTTGACAGTTGAGGTATAATAGCGTGGAATACAAATGATCAACAAGCAAGACAGAACAAAGACAATAGGTAGTGTAACGATGTACTCCTTTTTGTACGGTTTTATCTGTTTTATAATCTTGTTAAAGTCAATTTGTTTTATATTTTCATTGTTTCCTGTCATATTTCTATGTGTTTTGTTTATCTCCCCTTATTTCACCATATTCGCTATCGTGGCTATCATGGCGGCGATGCTGGTGATGCCGCTGCCTAAGCTTATGGTCTCGGCGATGCTCATCTTGCGCGACAGCTTGGTGGGCACCACTATCTCGCAGCCAGGATTAACTTTGGCACCCTCGCTAACTTTACCTACCATGCCGTTCATGTAGATGATGTAGGCGTTGCTCTTACGAGCGTTTTGTGCAAATCCACCGGCAGCATTGATGTAATACTTGGCTTTCTTTCCTTTTTTGTAGGCCACGGTGTTGGGATACATCACGGCTCCGTTAATCTTGACGGTAGCGGTGTATTGTGGCAGGATGAGGCGGTCGCCTTCACGCAACACAATGTTCGCGTCGCTACTGGGATCGGCGATGGCTTTATCCAGTTCGATACCTACGGGAAATGTGGCGGGAATCTCAAATTTCTTCAATTGGGCAGTCGACGTATTTTGTCCCAACTGCTGTATGGCGCCAGCGTTGTTGCTGCTGGCAGCCATCTGCAACAGTTGGCGTTGCATCTCTTCTTGCTGCATCTTCAGGGCAGTCTCCATTCTTGACCTTTCTATAGCATTGGGTACGCGCTCCAACCGTGCGCCCTTGATGTATGCTAAGTCGGTCACGCCACCAGCAGCTTGCAGTAGGTCGGTGAGCCGCATGTTGCGCTTGGACATGGTGTAGGTGCCACCAAACATTACCTCGCCCTCTACGCTTACATTCTTCTGAGTGCTGTAACCTGGACTCTTGCGTACATACACTTCGTCGTAGGGTTTAAGCACAAAGCCGGGTTCGCCGTCAATCACAAAGCCGTCTTTCAAGGCAAAGGTATATGTCTTCGCGATGAGTGAGTCGGTGGTGAGGGCTTTGGAGTTGACGATGCGACGTGCCACATCCACTTTTACGGTAGATGCAGTTTCTTTAAGTCCGCCCGCTTGCAACACGAAGTCCTCCAAGGTCTCGTTGTCTGCATATTTGTACACGCCGGGATATTGTACCTCACCATGGATGGTGATGGTTTGCTGCTGCATCATCTCACGTTTCGTGGGGATGAAGAGCACGTCGTTCTCCTTCAAGGGAATGTCGGCCACAGTGCCGTTCATGATGCCCGCCACGTCAACCGCCACCACTTCCAGGGTGCGATCTTCCTTCATGCGATGAATGACACCACGGGAGGTGAAGGCTTCTTCCTTCAATCCTTCGGCATGTTGTACCAAGGTGCGCACGCTGTTGATGTCGTTGCCCAGTTGGTACAAGCCCGGACGGAATACGGCTCCTTTGATTTCTACCGTATTGTTATAGCGTTGGATAATCGAGTCGACCGAAACCGAGTCGCCGTCGGCAATGTGAAAGGTGTTCATGTCGAATTCGGAAACATTGAATACCGCAAATTCACGACCGGTCTTACGCACCAAGCGTACCGCCTTTTTGTATGCGTCGCCCGTGAAGCCTCCTGCGTATTTCAGCAGTGTACCCACGCTCTCATTGCTCTTCATCTCGTAGAACATGGGGCGTTTCACCTTACCTGTGATGTTCACCAGGCAGTTGTACGGTCCCACATAAATTACGTCGCCATCTGTCAGGCGCACGTTGCCTGTCATCTTGCCGTTAAGAATATAGTCGTAAACATCGGCTTGAGAGATGAGGCGGTTGTTGCGATAAATCTTGATTTCGCGCAGCGTTCCCAAGTCGTTGGTTCCTCCAGCCATGTACAGGGCATGGAAAACAGATGCGAAAGCAGAAATGGTATAAGTGCCAGGTGCCCGCACTTCGCCCATCACGTTGACGGTGATGGTTCGGCTCTGTCCCAGGGTGAGGCGTACTTTGCTGCTGCTGTATCGTGCGCCCAATTGCGCTCGTAGTCGTTGATTGGCTTGTGCAATGGTCAAGCCGCTCACCTGTATGGGGCCAAAGCCTTCGATATTGATGTCACCGTCGGGTGATACCGTCGACTGGATGGACTTTTGTGACGCGCCATAGATATCAACAAACACGGCGTCGCCCGGTCCCAGTCGATAGCTTTGCGGCGTGGCGATGTTCATGCTGGGTTCAAAGGTCAGATCCTTGTTGTTGAAGATGTCCCTGCCGAAAACTTTCTTTTTGTCCTCAGCTTGCTTCTTGAGTATCTGCTTGAGCCATTTAATGGAGTCGGTTGGCGTGAGGTAGTTCAGTTCTTGTTGCATCAGCTTAAACTCTTCGCTGTCTTCATCATATTGGTCCTGCCACTGAATCTGTGGTTGCAGTCTGTTGGTGGAAACTTGCTTCGCGTCTCTCTTTTGCTCCTTGATGGTGTTGTACTTCGCCCTTGCCTCTTTCGAATTGCCATTGGCCTGACGCATGCGTGTTTCTGTCTGGTCTACGGTCTGGTCGGCTATGTTTCCCAGTCCTTTGCGCTTGGTCTGTCGTTCGTATTTATCCCTTATTCTTCTGATTTGTTGAATGTTCACGCCGCGCTGCATCAGCTTGGTCACAATTTGAGCCTGTGAGGTGCCTGCGGCATTCTCTTTCATGACGAATTCAAGAACCTGTTCGTCTGACATGGAAGATTGTGCCGTGATGGTCAGCGGGCACAGCATGAGTAGCAGAATATATAGAATGACTTTTTTCATATTGTGGGTAAAATCTCTTTTTCTCTTTCTTTTATTAACTCGTTTTTCGTTAATTTGTTGCAAAGATAGCGATATTTATTTTTGTATGGTTATATTCTCCGACTATTTATCTACCATGCAGCTGTTGCTTTGTTGTTGCAAGCACACGGATCTTTTGTTTAAGAATGATGCTTTTCGGTTGTAGATCAAACCGAACATTTTTCAATGAAATATCTTCTGTCGCAACATCTTTTTAACACAAATGCTGGACGTTTTTTCAACCAACTTGTTCATGCGTCGTAAATATGCTCGTTATGAGAGGGGTTTGTTATCTGTTTGTTTATTAATGACTTATGAGATTTTAAAGAGAAAGGAGAAATCAAAAACAATGTGTTTGGGGCTGAAAATCCCCTTTTTTGGTGCAAAATCACCTTCAATATGATGTAAATAGAGCGGTAAAGGCATGTACATTGGACTGTAAAAGCTTGCTAATTGCACCTTAACTCCATGTTAATTGCGTACAAGATGATGATTTGATGGCTTTGAACACCTAAAATATTCCCTCTGTTTTGTCTATTTCTCGATTTTATTTTGTCAAAGAAAACGAATCGATTTAACAAATGAAAGGTTTGTTAACAAGCTCTAATAACGTTGTTGTCATTCAACACGATTTATGCATCGTGTTGTAAGTGGTAGTTGCATTCATTACGCTCGTTGTTAATATAGATGGATATGATAGTTTCATTTACAACGAACAACCTTTCTTCAATGTAAGAACAGAGTTGTAAGATTCATGCAGCGAGGTAGCGATGCATGAGGTCTTGTGGTTCCTATTCCGCCCATGCTGGCTTGCTCATGTCTTTGTGCTGTTATCGTTAGCAGTAACAGGAAAGGTGATGCTCAATTTGACTTCGATAGTGCTGGCACCATCCTGTATAAAAAACATCCCAACACTATCCTGAAATAGCATTGGGATGATAAGAATCAGTCTATATGGCTCATGGCTTCACCATAGTCTTTCCGTTCGAGATAACAATTCCCTTATAATCTTTACCCACTCGCTGACCAGCTAAGTTGTATAGATAATGATTTGTCTGTTTATCGTTGCCTTTCATGCCATAAATGCCACTTGTTGTTGAAGGTATTAACTCTGTGGGGTAGAGTTGTACTTTGTAATCGTGCAGTGTTACGATTCCACGCACGGTGTACGTTCCATCCTCAATAGCCTCCATGTCCAATTGCAGCTTGTTGTATAGCTGTATTCGCCGACCATTGTTCACGATGAAGAAATTGTTATCTTCCACTACTACGTTCATGTCTTTTAGTTCAACTAAATTAGAGAGGTATTTTTTGGTTAACAATTCGTCAAAGGTTATCTTGATCGGCTGTGCAGCCTCTTCACTATGTTCGATTTGTAACTTATCTGCCTTGGTCGTCATAAAGTTTCCTTTGATTTCCGGAGTACCTTTGTAGTTTTGAAAATCGGCTCTGAATGTGCCATTCACCACGTCATTTGTCTGATAGTCTATTCCTGTGAGGTACAACATAATGGCATCTTCTCCTTGACGTATCCAAGCATTCGTATAGAAACAATAGAGCACTTTCGCATCGGTGAGTTTAATCTCTACATCAGTCAGCTCTTCTTTAGTTTGGCACAAATCGTGAAGGGTATAAACCTTTTGTTCACCAGGTGTGTTTTCGACGTCGCCATATTTCACCGTGAGCTTCTGAATTCTTGTGTTAGAGGCGATGCTGATTTCTACGGTTTTGTTATCGCCAACCCAATGTCCTCTGGTCAATTTGCCGTTGTTAGCCGTATTGCGATCCCCCCATTTGTCATGATTCAACTCCATAACCAGCTCCTTGATGGGTTTGGGGGCTTTTACAATGAGCTTGCCACCAAAAAGTCTCAATGAGTTGGTCCACATCTTGTTTGGAAAATCTTTGTTCAGATTGGGTAGAACCGTGATAGAAACATCGTTTATCTTTGCTGTCTTCTCCTCGGTGATGTCACCACCGTGAGAAGAATTACTTGAGGGTTCAGTAAAGCCAAAAAGTTTACAGCTCAGGTAGTTGGAAAGGTCGAAGACAACCTCGTCTGCCCAAGTAATGTGAGCAAATAACATAAAAAACAACAATGTCCAAGTTCGTAATTTTAAAATCATGATGTAATAAAATTAATAAGTGAAAATATTGATATAAACTATAATGTGAAAATGTTGATGTTCAAAAATGGCAAAAAGTATGTTTTGAAGCAGGTCGCTACAAGCGGTTTAATATAGTATGGTTTAATATGCTTGCCTTCTTTGTGATTCTTTATTCCGTGATGATGTGAAATAAGTCACGACATCATCGCAGGAACCACCTATTTCAGCGTGCTGAATAGGTTTTGTGGAAAGTGGTGTTTCCGTTCAAGTCAAGAACCTTGACATCCAGTTGTCCATTCTTTGTTTGGGCTGTCACGCTGCTGTTGTTTGAATTGACGAGAATGGGGTAGTCGTGGCTGTCATTGGGTTCAATGTATTGGTGTTCGTGCATGTGTCCGCAAATCATCAGGTTGATGCCAGCCTTGTTCAAAGGAGGCAACAACTTTTTCGTTACCTCTCGCTGCCCATGCCATGCGTCCTGGGTGTCAGCGGGAGGCATGTGGGCAATCACCACTCGGTATTTCGCTTCCTTGAACTCGTTGGATGCCACTATCTCTTTGAGCCATCTCGCTTGTTCTGTTCGATAATTGTCATAATCGGTGATGCCCGCATATTCGATATCAGTATCAGCTTTATCCTCCCCTGTGTCCAAACAGATGAAAAGTATCGGCCCCTGACGCACGGTGAAGTACAGATGCGGTTGTTGAGTGCAGAAGTATTCATGGAATCGGTTGGCCCATTCGCCACGCGTTTCGTGGTTTCCGCGTACATAGTACCATGACTTTTGTTGCGCGAAAAGTTTGATGCTCGTGTCCATGAACCCCTTGAAGACCGTGGTGTCATGGGTGAAGTGCGAAATCATGTCGCCCACATAGAAAATCATGTCTTTGTCTTTATACGAACTGTTTTTTAACAATTTTTCCAAGACGTCGTTGCGTTCGTGAATGTCGTTGAGTACCAAAAACGATGTTTCCGTCTGTCGTCTGTCGTTGGTCTGGAAGCACAGCGGCTTCTTGTTGAACACGTCGGTCGCCACAACATCGCCGTATCGTACTTCCGCTCCCTTGTGGCTCAGCACTTCTTGGGCGTATACGCGGTAGCGGTATCGAGTGCCTGGCTTTAGGTTGGTCAACTTCACAGAATGGATTAGACTTGTGCGTTTGATGCCGATGTTTGTGTCGTGGAACCTGGGACGTGCCACCGAATAGAAGTCAGTGCCGTCGTCGGGTGCCACTTCTACCCATCCTACAGAGGGTTTGTCTGCCACCCAAACAATGGTGGCGTTGTCTTCCTGCACCATGTCCAGATAGGGACCATGTAGGAGTTTGATGCCTTCAGCCCAACCAAGCGTTGGACAGAGCATGAGTGTCATGAAAAGGATGGCTGGATGAATGATATGTTTTGTCATGATGATGTTTGTATTTCTCATTTGAATGAACTTTTTGCAAAGGTAGAAAATCCTTCTCAATCCATCTGCATCAAAGGTAAAAAACGTGAGCGTCAGTCACATTTTTTTAAACTGCACGGCTGAAACTTCAGAATATTCTTAAATGGAATAGTTATGTTGAACTCGGAAGGAAACGACCAAAATGTTTGGTAGCGTAGAGAATTAATCGTATTTTTGCAACCACGCATGATAAGAATAATATCTGTTTGAAGATACTAAACTAGATGATTAACTCATGGTTTTTTGGGAGAAGACATGTTTAATGACATGGCTGTTATGTTCTTAGCCCGATGACTTGATGTTGTCTTGAAAACCTTAGATGTACAAGTGAATTTTTCATAAATAAAGGTAAACAGGAGTTTCGAAATAGAAATGTTTCGGAACAAGGTATAATGCGTAACGTAAAAACCTAATAACTTTTACTTAAGAGAGATACAGAAATTTTTAATAACTATAAATAGTAATTAACTTTAGAACAAAGATGATGAAGCAACTATTGGTAATGCTTTTTGCGTTTTTATCCCTTCAGGTGAGTGCGCAAAATGTAACGATTACCGGTAAAGTGGTCGATCAGGATCAGGAACCACTTATCGGTGTTAGCGTGGTCATTAAAGGTACTACAACTGGAGTATCAACAGACCTTGATGGCAATTTTAGTTTACAAGGAAAAGAGGGCTCTGTGCTTTCGTTTTCTTATATAGGTATGACCTCTAAGGAGGTTACTTTTACCGGAACACCGTTGAAGGTGGTTTTGGAAGATGATGCCAAGATGATTGAGGACGTGGTAGTCATTGGTTATCAGACGGTGAAGAAAGCCGACTTGACAGGCGCTGTTTCTGTTGTAAAATCAGAAGATATGGGTAAAGGTGGCTCAAACACACTCACTGGACAATTGCAAGGATTGGCCACAGGTGTAAACGTTCGGAACACCGGTCGTGCCGATGGCGATGCCATTATCCAGATTCGTGGTGTCGGTTCGTTGAGCAATAACAGTCCGCTTTGGGTGGTAGACGGCATGATTACCAATCCGTCTAACGATTTCAACCCTGCCGACATCGAGTCTATACAGATTTTAAAAGATGCATCAGCAGCCGCCATCTATGGTTCTCGAGCTGCCAACGGTGTGATTATTGTTACCACCAAGAAAGGTAAAAAAGGCCCGATGAAAGTCAATGTTTCGGTGAAAGAAACCATTGAGTGGAGTCCAAAGTATGATTTAATGAATGCAGAGAATTATAAATATTATAATGACATTGCTTATGAGGAGGCCATCAAAAACGAAATTGGAGCCGTTAAAACCAAGCAACTGCATTCTGATTTTGATACCGATTGGCAACGTGAAGTGTTGAAGACTGCCCTGGTACAAGATTACAACGTATCTCTCTCGGGTGGAGGCGAAGGCGGAAGCTATTATGTTTCAGGTGGATACCTCAATAATGATGGTGTTTCTTATGGCAACACTTTCGAACGTTTTAACATTCGTGTAAACACTGAGGGACGCAAAGGTATGTTCTCTTTTGGCGAGAATTTATCCCTTTCCATGTTTAATGCAGATCCTAACCAAACCAACACTTATAATGACTTGCTGCGCATGCTGCCTACCATTCCTGTTTACGATGAGAATAATCCTGGTGGTTATGGCTATGGAGATGCTGCAAAATATAACACGTTTGGTGTCAATCCTATCGCTCGTGAAAACTTAGAGTATAGGAGAAATCGCCAAAGCAGAGCTAATGGGGCCATCTGGTTAGAGTTTAAACCGCTATCTTGGTTGTCTTATAAGCTCAATGCTGGTATCGATTTCTACTTTTGGGAGCATACTTGGTTCCGCCGGGAAGGCAATTGGACGCAGAATCAAGAGCACCGCGACCCAGAAGGAAGCAAGGCTCGTGACAATACTTACAACACCTTGATAGAGCATACCTTGAATTTTAATAAAGATTTTGATAAGCATCATGTGGATGCTGTCTTGGGTATGACCTATCAGCATGATAAATGGCAAGGACTGTCAGGCTCTCGTCTTAACTTTCCTTTTGTCAATGGAGATTACTTGATGGTGTTAGATGCCGGGCAAAGCAATATGACCAATGCCAACAGCATTCGCGAAAGTGCCATGATGTCTTATCTGGGACGTTTGAATTACAATTACGATAACACTTATTACTTCTCAGCAACCTTCCGTCATGACGGTACCTCACGGTTGCACAAGGACTATCGTTGGGGAACTTTCCCATCATTCTCGGCTGCTTGGCGTATCTCTAAAGAGCGCTTCTTTGATGTGCCTTGGATTGATGATTTGAAGCTGAGAGCCAACTGGGGACGTTTGGGTAACTCAAGCATTGGTAACTGGGATTATCTTGGAACCGTGAACCAAAGTTTGGTAACTGTATTTAATAACAAGATTGTGCCAGGTGCCAGTCAGATTCGTATCGTCAACGAAGGACTGAAATGGGAAACCAAGGAAACGACAAATATCGGTTTTGATGCCTTCATGCTCAACAATCGTTTAGGTTTGTCAGCAGAATATTATTATTCAAAAACAAAAGACGTACTGGCTACCATCAATATCCCGATGACTACCGGTAATGATGGTGGCCGTCCAAGAGCCAATGCTGCCAGTCTTAGAAATACCGGTTTTGAGTTGACTGCTTCGTGGAGAGATCAGATAGATGATTTTAAATATAGTGCGTCCCTTAACCTGACGACCTTGAGCAACAAGGTTATCTCACTTCCTTTGGCAACTCCTCGTGTCATCAATGGCGAAGGATATACTGAAGCGGGAAGTGCATTGGGAATGTTCTATCTGTTCAAAACCGATGGCTTATTCCGCACACAAGAAGACATTGACAATTATGTGACGTCAAAGGGAACACCTATTCAGATTGATGGTAATCGCCCGCAAATCGGTGATGTGAGATATATCGACACCGATGATAACGGCCACATCACCGACGAAGATAAACAAGTGGTGGGCAGTCCGTGGGCTAAACTGCAAACTTCATTGCTGTTTAATGCTTCTTGGAAGAACTTTGATTTCAGCATGATGTGGTACGGACAGTTCGGAAATAAAATATATAACATCTCTGAGTGGCAGGGTAGACTCTTCTCAGACAACTCCAACTATTTGAATTTCAAGAAAGGTGAAGAACCTTATCAGGTTAATCCAAAGTCGAATACACCGCGTATCATCTATGGAGACGCTCGCAATAACAAGGCAGCAGATCGTTTCTTGGAGAACGGTTCCTACTTCCGCATGAAGACGGTGTCATTGGGTTATACCTTTGACTCTCAACTGTTGAACACCTTTGGTTTAGACAAACTTCGTTTCTATGTCACTGGAAACAACCTTTTGACGATAACAGCATATCGAGGAATCGATCCAGATTTTGCCAATGGTAACATCTGGAATCCCGGAACGAACGGTTTTGAATATCCTAACACACGTTCCGTGCTGTTTGGATTGGACGTTACTTTTTAATTGATTAATACGAGAATACAAGATGAAAAAGATATATAGTTTAATGTTTGCGGGTGCTCTTTTACTGAGTACGACAGGATGTGACATTGACATTCTCAACCCCAATGAATCAACGAACAGTACATTCTGGAAAACACCCGATGACCTAAAGGCGGGCGTTAACGGCTGCTACAGCAACTTGTATAAAGAGTCGGGGTGGATGAGATGGCTCTCCTTCAGATACGATCTGACGTCTGATGAGGGCTGGAGCTCGTCACCATGGATTGAATTGGGTGACTGGACGCGCTTTGTATACAACAACTACAACTTTTATGAAGGAAACAATGGCCACTGGGAGAATTTCTATCGTGGCATTTTCCGTTGTAACCAAGTCATTACTGCGGCCGATAAAATAGAAATGGATGCGGCAGAAAAGACCAAAACGGTAGCGCAAGCTTACTTCCTTCGAGGCATGTGGTTTATGCAAGTGAATCTGCTTTGGGATAAAGGTGCTATTATTTTGCAACCCGAGGACGCAAACTTTGTACCGAAAGATGCCTCTGAACAGGAAATGTGGGCACAAATAGAAAGCGATTTCAAGAAAGCAATTGAGGGACTGCCTGAAGTATGGCAAGGCGATGATAAGGGTCGTGTAACCAAGGGAGCAGCAAAAGCTTTCTTGGCTAAGGCATACATGCAGCAACACAAGTATCAGGAAGCTAAAGATCAACTCAAATGGCTTATTGACCGTGAAGGTACCATATATGGCTTGATGAAGAACAGGCAAGACAACTTTACCGACTTGAATGAAAACAACGAAGAGGGTGTTTTTGAAATACAGTTTGCTGACCTCAATAAGGGAGGTACAGGCAATTCTGCCGACATGGCATTTGGTTTCCAGCGCACTCAGTTCTTTGCACCAAGTGGTATAGGATGGGGTGATGGTAAAGCGCGCCGCTGGTTGGTTGACGAGTTCTTGAAAGAAAAACGCATAGATGGCAAGAACGACACTCGTCTGTACAACAGTATTTTGTATAAGGGATTCTCAAAAGATTTCCCAGAAGAGCCAACCAAGTACTATTACTTTGATAATGCTGACTGGAATTCAGGTTGGGGAAATGATGTGGAAGATTGCTACATCAAGAAGTACAACACCTCTTATTATAGAGATCGTGAAGACTATTTTGCTCGAAACAATTACCGTGTCATCCGTTATGCTGACGTACTGCTCAATTATGCTGAGTGTATTGCCGAGACAGGTGGCTCGATTACCGAGGCTGCTAAATATGTAGATAAGGTTCGTCAGCGTGCAGGATTGTCAAAATTGGCTGACAGCAAGTGGAAAGACTGTCTGTCGTCTAAAGATGCTTTCATGAAACGTTTGCAGATTGAACGCACCTTAGAGCTCTGTTTTGAAGGATGGAGATGGGCCGATTTGAAACGTTGGGGATTGTTAGATACCCAAGCAGGCATCGATAAACTGAAGTCTCGTGACCGTGATTTCAATAACTTTGTGCTTGGAAAGCATCGCCGCTTGCCAATACCACAATATGAAATTGACAACAGTAACGGACAGTTGACGCAGAATCCGAAGTATTAATCCCCCTTACATAGAATCCTACCACAGTGAAAAAGTAAATCTGTGGTAGGATTTTCTGTTTCTATTAAAAGAGATTTTATGAAGTACAGCAATCGATTTGCTTCAATATTTTTATTATGTTTTGCTTTTATAGGTTGTTCTGGAGAGCCTGATACACCTACAGTCAACCATGCTTCGCACAATCAACAACATGAAACGATGCAAAAGAATGATATCGTTCCACTGGCCGATCCGTATATATTGTTGCATGATGGGACATATTATGCCTACGGAACGCATGCGGATGAAGGTATTGAGGTGTATACCTCTGCTGATTTGAAGCAATGGAAACCTGCTGGATTGGCCTTACATCGCAACGATTCCTGGGGCAACAAGTGGTTTTGGGCTCCTGAAGTATATGCGCTCAATGGAAAATTCTACATGTTTTATTCGGCCGAAGAACATGTGTGCATGGCGGTCGCCGATTCGCCTTTGGGGCCTTTCAAACAACCAAAGAAAGAACCCATGATGGCTTGGGAGAAAAACATTGATAACACATTGTTCATTGATGACGACGGCAAGAAATACATGTTTTTCGATCGATTCAATGACGGATTGAATATTTGGTCTGTCCAATTGGATGACAATATGGCTGTGTTGCAGAACACACTATGCCCTTGTATCCATGTTTCTCAAAAGTGGGAAGAGGTTTGGCCAAGGGTGAATGAAGGCGCGTTTGTGTACAAACACCAAGGAAAGTATTACCTTCTTTATTCTGCCAATAGTTATGAAAGTCAACAATATGGTGTAGGTTATGCCGTTGCTGATCAGATAGAAGGCCCTTGGGTCAAGTACCAGCACAACCCTATCTTGCAAAATCCTCCTGGTTTGGTGGGCGTTGGGCATGGCGCTCTGTTCAAAGATAAAGAAGGAGTGTTGCGTTATGTCTTCCACGCTCATCACGATCGGACACACATTCATCCACGCCTCATGTACATCACAACGGCTACTTTCGATCATGAAGGTAACCTACGACTAAGTGAAGATTATATCGTTCCGAAATTGAAACAATAATTATGAAGAAAAACAGCTTATACATCCTTTTGTTTTCCGCGCTTCTATTAGGTTGTTCGTCACACAACGAACCGACAAGAGCGGAAAAGGAAAAGCCACAGAAAAAAGAAAATGTGTATCACAATCCCATCATCAATACCAGTTTACCCGACCCTACAGTCATCCGAGCCAGTGATGGAAACTTCTATCTCTATGCCACTGAAGATATCCGTAATACCCCTATTTACAAGTCGGGTGATTTGGTGCATTGGACATACGTAGGCACTGCTTTCACCAATAGCACCAGACCAACGTTGGTAAAGGACGGAGGAATTTGGGCTCCTGACATCAATTATATCAACGGTCAGTATGTTTTATATTACGCCATGTCTACTTGGGGTGGCGAATGGCAGGCTGGTATCGGTGCTGCCGTAGCTGATCGGCCAGAAGGTCCCTTTAAGGATTGTGGGAAAGTGCTGACCAGTATGGAGATTGGTGTGCAAAACAGCATTGACGGATACTACTTTACAGAAAATGGACGACATTACCTCTTTTGGGGTAGTTTTCGCGGTATTTATGCCATTGAGTTGTCGGCTGATGGCTTGTCGGTGCTTCCTGGTGCCGAAAAACAAAAGGTGGCGGGCAGTTTCATGGAGGCGGTATGCATTCATCGTCGAGGCGATTATTATTATATGTTTGGTTCGTTCGGATCATGCTGCGATGGTGCCAATAGTACTTATCGCATTACCGTTGGTCGTTCTGAGCATTTGCTGGGCCCTTATGTCAATAAGCAAGGTAAACAGTTGATGGACAATCAATACGAAGTGGTGCTGCATGCCAATAATCAGTTTGTGGGTACAGGGCATAATGCCGAAATCATAACTGATGATCATGGTAACGATTGGATGATTTATCATTCTTTCCTGCGGTCGGACATTGGTCGGGGACGGGTGCTCATGATGGATCAATTAAAGTGGAAAGACGGATGGCCTTATGTTGATACCGATTCGCCCTCCAAGGAACAAAAGAAGCCTTATTTCAAATAACCCATTGGCGTTTAACGATAGGATGCGTCGATTCAAAATCATTTTGCTGAGCCTCTTCTTGCTCTTGTTTTCAAAAAGCAGTGGCCAACCCCTTCAAAACCCCGTATTGAAAGGTGTTGCTGATGCGGGTGTGCTTCGTTTTGGTGGAAAATATTACATTGGGGGAGTGCATACGTATGGCGATTTTTTCGTGAGTACTGACCTTGTACACTGGAATCAACGCATCCATGTATTTGATTTAGATAACCAGTGGACACACGGAACTGGGGCTAAAAACAATCAAATTCACGCGAATGACATGATTTACCACAACGGACAGTTTCATCTGTTGTTTAGTGTGAATTATTGGGGTAACGACCGGCACATCGTGCATATCACACATGCCGTGTCGCCAAAGGTTGACGGAAAGTATGTTGAAGTGCGCCCTGACCAGTGGACCGAGAATCGCATTGACCCGATGGTGTTCAAGGATGAAGATGGAAAGTTATATCTTTACATGGTCAAGTTTACCGAATGAAACGCTATCTGGGTGCGTCCCATGCATGCCGATTTCTCGTTTTCGGGTGATGCCATGTTGCAGTTCAGCTCGCAGCCTGACACATGGGAAACGTATGACAACAGGGTAGCGGAAGGTCCTTTCGTAATCAAGTATCGTGGACGTTATTACATGATGTACAATGCCAATCATACGGCACCCGAATATGGGAATTACCGCCTGGGCGTTTGTGAGGCTTCGTCGCCCATGTGCTTCAATGCAGGCGGTAAATATCCTTATCCAGTGCTGGGTCCGCCTACTGACCGACCGTTGTCTATGCAAGCCAAACAGCCGGTAACAGACACGCTTTTCACTCCAGGACAACCAAATTTGGTGCGTGGCCCTAATGGTTGGGAGTGGTGGCTGGTATACATGGCCAATCAAGGAATGCAGCGTGATCAGTATATTGACCGTGTTCATTTTGTCAACAATAAACTGTCGGTTGATGGGATAACGGGTAAGAAAACGCCAGGATTTCATCCGCAACCCGCACAACCCATGTATGCAGGTAAGTCGCTCGACAGTCTTCGTACCACTGATGCGTTTCTCTTGGAGCTTACGTTCTCCTCAAAACGTTCACAACAGGGTGTTAGCATAGGTCAACAACAACTCATGCTTCCACAAGGCTTCTCCACAGGTGTGCCTCATGAGTGGCGTATTGAGAAAAATAATGGTCTTTTGTCGGTATGGATTGATGGCGTGTTGGTTTACGATCATGTAACAACAGGCATCCGAGTCAATTCGCCTATCCAGTGGTTGGGCAACGCAAGTGAGTACCAAGTGGTGCACGTTACCTATACTGAAGGTTGGGATGAATATGATAATCATTTCAGTGGTTGGGAGCAATGTCGTACCCTACCACAGGGCATTCAACTCACAGATACATCAAGTTTGAAGGGGAATGCGGTTTCGTCGTATGCGTTTAGTGTGATGTTCAGTCAGCCCGCCAGCTTGACACCAAGTAAGTATGGCCTTTATGCTTATTATATCAATGCTCGCAACTATTTGAAAGTGGGTATTGATACAGAGGCACTCACTTTCACGACAGAGCTTTGCCAAGATGGTAAGGTGCAGCGCAGTGCCAAACCACTCTCGCACTATGATGTACATTATCCCGACGTGAAGTATTCCGACTCGTTTGAAAAACAATATCGGTTTGATGCCATCACCCAAGTGTCGGGCATTCTCTGTCCGCGCGAAAGCGGAGAAAGTGCAATAGCAACACAGCAGGTTAGTTATCTTGATGGGGATACCTGGCGTCCATTGGCTATTAAAATCAAACCTTCTGCTTATCCGGGTGTCGACGAAGCTACCTTTAATCCTGTGTCTACACGTGCCATTCGGTTGATTAATCGTAATCCTGTTGACCATCAAAGGCATGTATATCGCATGGAAACGAGACGCG
Source organism: Hoylesella buccalis ATCC 35310 (assembly GCF_025151385.1). Lineage (NCBI taxonomy): Bacteria > Pseudomonadati > Bacteroidota > Bacteroidia > Bacteroidales > Prevotellaceae > Hoylesella > Hoylesella buccalis. Next base: position 3,232,960 of record NZ_CP102287.1, read on the forward strand.
ATGTAGCTGCGCAGTATCAATTGCGTGTGGAGCGAAGAGGCGATGCTATCGTGGTTTACGTAGACCGCAGTGAAGTTGGCCGTTTTCAAATCAACCAGTTGCCACCCGCCCGTATTGGCCTTTTCAACGATGGGCAAGCAAGGGTCAACGTGATGAATACATTCTATTATCGAATAAAATAGGGCGCAAACTCATTGAGTTTACACCCTAAAGTCATGTAGATTGGAGGTCAAACCCATTGAGATTGACCACCAAACTCAATGAGTTTGGAATGGAGGGGCTATACACCGTTGCAGCAAGGCTTTGGGAGATCACTCGTACGGAGAAATCATCTTGATTTTAAAAGCCAAAAAGTTTTGCTCGACAGCTATGCTTTCATGCAAATATTATTTGATGAGAACTTTCTTTCCATGATGGATGTATACCCCTGTTTTCGTTGGATTTTCTATTTTTGTGCCTTGAAGATTATAATACGTATTGTCTTTTTGTTCCGGGTCGATGTGTAGAATGTTTGTCGACGTCGTTCTTAAGTCCTTGAAGTCACAGAAAACAGGATAATGCAACGATGCCTCTATCAGGTTAAGACCTTCGAGTGATGTCACTACTTTTGTGTTGGTGCAGTAGGGGTTGTGGTCACCATTGAGAGAAACGATAAAGTCGAGTTCACGCTTTTTACGTGAGTTTTCTGTAGCCACTCTTTCATTTTGAATTGTCCAATCAGTCATCACTTTCTTGAAGAATTCGCTGTTGAGGTTACCTTCATTAAAATAGCCTGAGATGAAAGCAGTTTTGTTGTAGGCGCTGAGCTTTTCTTTCAACGTGGTTAAGGCCGTTATCCTGTTTGTAGTTTCTGTGTCAAAGTGTGTTGAGGCAATGACATATTTTTCGAATTCAGCAATGACGGCACCTCGTTTTTCTATCTTTCCAGGTAGTTGAACATATTGAACAGACAGAGGTTTGTCGCGTGTGAGAATTACTTGTCCTTGAGCCCCACCATCCTTCAGTGTTACGGTTTTCATGAAGTAGCCATGCATGTGGGTTAGTTCGGCCAGCTTGCTTGTCTGGATCTCTTTGTTGGAACGCGATGTGCAACTATCCAATTGCTGTATGCAAACGATGTCTGCATCCAGTTTGTTGATGACATTTGCTATTCTGTTTACATCGACATTTTTAAGCGTAGGACTATAACAGTATCGCGTATAATAGTTGGCGATGCGCACATCGCTTTGATTGACTCGTGGAAAAGCTCCGGTGTTTTGTGCCAGGAGTGGCATTGTTGAAAATATCATTGACAACGCCAAGGTGAGCAGAACTTTTTTCATGATTTTAAAACGTATTAGAGATTTTGTTTATTTGTCGGTAGATGCAACGTGTGCATCAATAGTGTTAGTGTTTAACTGTACCAGAACCCTTTGGTATGAATTCTGATACAGTCAACCAACAGCTTTATTTCAAGCCAGAGAAGTCGCAATACACAGGGTAATGCTTTGATATAGTCAGCAGGTCAACATCGCTGAGCTGTTGAATCACATCCGTTTTTGTCAAGGATGGCTTTAAACCATTCAGGTAGACGATGAAGTCCAATTCACGCTTTTTCCCTCGATTTTCTGTTGGTATGCGCTTGTTTACGATAGTCCAGTTTTGCTCTACTTCCTTGAAAAAATCACTTTTCAAATTACCCTCATTGAAATAACCTGATATGAAAGCCGGTTTGTGATAAACTCCCAGCTTGTCCTTCAAGATGTTTAGGGCAATGATTCGGTTGCCCATGTCTGTGTCAAAATGAGTTGAGGCAACGACATATTTTTCGAATTCAACGATGATGGCACCCCGGTTCTCCTTCTTTCCAGGAAGCTGTACTCTCGCAATGGAGAGAGGCTTGTCTTTTGTCAGGATAGCTTGCCCCATTGAGCCTTGCGTCAGTTTATTTGTTGTCATGTAGTATCCGTGCATCTTTGTCATTCTCGCTAGCTCCTCAATCTGGTACTTGTTGTTGGCTCGTTCAGAGCAACTGTCCAGTTGCTGAATGCACAACACGTCGGCATTGATCTTATTGATGGCTGTTGCAAACCGATTGCAATCCACTTTTCCATCAGTTCCTCTGCAATATTGGGTATAATAGTTCGCTATTCGCACATCGCCAGCAGCCAGTGGTATCTCTCCCTTACCTTCTTGCGGGTCGTCCTCTACAACAAAGGGTGGTGGGGTTGGGAAGTCACAATAGACAGGATAGTGGTCAGAAACGGCATCAACGTTCAACCCATCCATTTTATAAACGGCTTTTGACGCATTGGCTGTTACAGGATACTTCTTCAATGTTATGATAAAATCAATTCGCTTGACAGGCTTGGGAACAGGGAATGTGAATTCTGAAGAAGATACGATGTCCCACTCTTTCTGGAGGTCAACAAAAAACTTACTCTCCATTTTGTCTTCGTTGAAATCGCCCGCGAGATAGACCGGTTTTTTATATTTTTTTGCCTCTTCCGTGAAGATTCTTACCGATGCTTCACGATTTTCGGCTTGCAGAGCAAGGTGAGTACACATTAAGACATAATGATCGAATTCTGCTACAGACACGCATCGTTTTTCTTTTCCAGGCAGAGGTATGGTACGGGTGCTGATGGGCTTGCCTTTATAAAGCAGTCCGGTACCGTATGATCCGCCTCCTTCGTATCTGATGCCCCGTCCGAAATAATAGTTCATGCCTGTAAGCTTTGCCAGCTCGGCCAGCTGGTAGACAGATCCTGTGCGGGGCCTTACACTGTCGAGTTCTTGAACACATACCACGTCTGGATTGAGGGCTTTGATGACAGAGGCTGTTCGGTTATAATTTATCTGGTTGTCATTTCCCATACACCTTCTGACGTTAAAAGTCAAGAGGCGGAAGTTGCCATCGGCCTTAGGATATGTGTATGACACTTCCTGCTTGCCATAGGGCAATAAGTTGTCGAACTTTGAGTTGTCGTCTTCATTGGCGCATGAAAAGTTAAATGATGCAGCCGCTAAAAGTAAACTGTATAAAAACATATTTTTCATAATTAAATATTATCTCTTTGTGATTATTGAAAACTTAATCCGTCATTCCATCCAGGGTTTTGGGTCAATGCACCGTTTGTAAGAGTGCGGTCATTAATAGGGATGGGGTACAGATAATCTCTGTCTTCATTCCATTTCTTCTCAATTTGTTTGTGGCAAATAATATTTCCTTTGTTGCCTTCTTTAAGCTGAATTTGCTTTCCTATCTCCAGGAATAGTGGAACCCTTGCTGAAGGTTTGGTGCCTTCGTAGAAGCATACATCGTTTTTCCCGTCACCATCTAGGTCATAGATACCTGCTCCTGGAATATATATTCCAAGTAGTTCTTTCTCAAGCAATTTTCCTTCTTTCCAACGCATTAGGTCCCAATATCTAAATCCTTCCATCATTAGCTCGATGGTTCTCTCGCGTCTAATTTCAAGAATGACGCCTTTGTTGGCTCCCTGCACATGTGGATATCCTGTCGTTTCGGATAACAGGTAGGGATCAGGATTTGCGTTAGCATCATCCATTCTAAGATTTGGCATTCCTGCCCTTTCACGAATTAGCTTGATCGACTTGTCTAAATCGCCTTGTGAAAGCGTTCCTCTTTCTGCTTTGGCTTCCGCAAAATTTAGATATATCTCTGCCGTTCTGAAAATGGGCATGTCGTTACACGATTTGTTATAGCCGTCGTAGTTTGGCGTCAGCGTGTATTTAATTAGATGATACCCTGTCATGGTAAATGCCAGGTTGGGTGCTTCTGTACTGCTTCCGCCTATGCGCTTGTAACCTGGTGTCCTGATGGTTTGTGCCAGTCTTGGATCTCTGTTCTGCGTTTCTTCTTGAAATGTCATGGTCTGGTATCCAGCCTTGTCAGTAAATCTACTACCATTACTCATCAAATATGAGTTTACAATTTTTTTATTGAGTCCAGGCTTACCCATGGATGACGAATTCTCATAGTTTTGGACACTATGAAATACAGATAAGCTTGCATTGTAATCTCTTCCCAGAATAATTTCTTCAGGTTTTGCATCCATTGACGCAAACAGGTCTCTGTATGGATATTTTCCCTCGTTGTAGAGGGTGTATCCACTTGTAGACATAAATGTTTCAGAGGCGGCAATGCACAAATCAAGATACTTCTCATAGTCCTGTAGTCCATGATACTTTCTGAAGGTTCCTTCAAACAGCGCCACTCTTGACTTTAAGGCCAGTGCCGTCCATTTTGTAATTCTGTATGGATCTTTCTCGGCAGGAAGGTTGGTGATGGCAAAATCAAGATCTTCCATTATTTTCTGCATTACGAATTCTCTGGTGTCTCTCGGCTTGTACAGCTCAGGAGACGTTGATTCCAAAGCCGTATCATACCAGGGTACATCCCCAAATCGCCTCACTTTGTCAAAATAGAAGAATGCTCTGAAAAATCGAGCCACGCCATCATATTTGTTGCGTACAGCCTCGTCATTGCACTGATTGGAGTGTTGCAGATAAAAATTAATGTCTCGCAAGGCCGAGAACCCCCAACCTCCACCATCATCGGGTATCACACGTTGACCTGTCATTTCGTTCATTAAAGTGGAGGGAACTATGATATCTGCGGTTTCATTGTACACACTTGCCGCACTTGGAATAAGCTGATTATAGAATTGGTTTGTAAAGAGTTTCAGTTCTTCTTCAGTTTTAAAATATACGGTTGGATGAAGCCTGTCTTGAGGTGTCTTATCCAAAAGATCCTCACAAGAAATGTTTATCCAAACTAATGATATAATCAGTATTCTTATATAATTTAACTTACTCATTTTTTTATAATGCTTTAAAATGTTACAGATAAGCCAAACGAATATGTCTTTGACCAAGGATACAATTTTGCCGTGCTCGATCCAGAACGGATAGAGTTTTGAGCTGATGCTTGCTCTGGGTCAATATATTTACTACGGAGAGCAGTGAATGTAAACAGGTTCTCACCACTGAAATAGATACGTATGCGTTCTACTCCAACCTTGTTTGTAAGTTGCGCGGGGAGTGTATAGCCCATTGTGATATTCTTGATACGGCAATAAGCCAAGTTTTGAAGATACTTGGTGTTTACCGCACCCAGGCTTCTATTGCTTTTAAGGGCGATATATCCACGTGGACGTGGAAAATAAGCATTGGGATTGTCAGGACTCCATACGTCCTTTAAGAAGGTAGATGAAATAAATGATGCGTAAGGACGAGAATAGGGCCCCCAGAACCCGAGGGCATTTTGTCCTGGATACCAATTTTGTTTTCCAACACCCTGGAAGAATACTGAGATATCGAACCCAGCCCAGCTTGCTCCTGTCTGCAAGCTATATGTATAACGAGGCAGCGCATTGCCGATGATTCTGCGGTCACCAGGATGATCAGCTGTGTTGGCGCCAATAGAAATCTTCTTGTCGCCATCCAAATCGACGAACTTAAGGTCACCAGCGTGTACTCCAGGATCAACTTGCGAAGAATTGATGATTGAATTGACAGCTGTTTGGTCTACTTCATAATTTGTGGCTTCTTCATCAGTTAAGAAATAGCCATCAACTACATATCCCCAAATATCTCCTAACTTTTGGCCTTCATAATAATCGTTGAGAATACGTGAGGGGTTGTCATATTTTGTAATCTCGGAAGTGTTGTCGGCAACACCCACAGTGAAATTGTATTTAAATGGATTACCTTGTAGTTGGAAAGAGTCGTTCCATGTTAAGGCTAATTCCCATCCCTTTGTTCTTAGGTTCGCAGCATTTTGCTTCGGAGATTTTGCACCATAAACAGCAGGGAGTTTCTTGCCGGCGGCCTGCATGCCCTTTGTGTCACGGATATAAGCGTCAAAGTTTAGATTTAGTTTATTGTTAAGCATTCCCAAATCTAAACCTATATTGGCTGTCGACACCTTCTCCCAAGTCAAGTCTGCACTGTTGGGGTCGGAAACACTGGCGTAGTTTCCCATTTGTTGATCGCCAAACAGGTACGACATCGTCCTGTTTGTATTGATGGTTTGTATGTAATCATAGTATCCAACTTGTTGGTTGCCTAACGCACCATAAGAAACTCGCAGCTTTACATTGCTGAATGTCTTTTTAAGATGTTTGAAAAACGGTTCTTCACTAATGCGCCATCCAGCAGAAGCTGAAGGGAAGAAGCCAAATCTGTGACCTTTTTGGAAGCGGGAGGTTCCGTCATATCTTCCACTAGTTTCCATGAGGTAGCGCCCGTTTTTAAAAGAGTAATTCAATCGATAGAAAAGTCCAACAATGGCATATTCGTTCTGTCCTCCATTGATATTCATGACATCTCCTGTTGCCAGGTTGAAATCATCGAGGTCGTCTGAGAGCAATCCCTGTCGGGAAGCAGATGTGTCCTTTAGTTTCTTGCTTTCAAAATTGTAGCCACCCATCATTTTGAATTGGTGACCGTCCAAATCAAACTGGTAGTCACCATATACGTTGAAGGCCCGATAGGTGTGGTTTGTGTGGTTTTCTGTCAGTTTGTTCACCATGGAACCTGTTGTGAGTGTTTGTGTCTCACCAGGATAGTGAGAATAAGGAATGTTGACCGTTCGGTTTTTAGTGATGTAGTTATACTGAACAATACTGTAGTTGGTATGCAGATTCAGTCCTTTAAGTACATTCCATGATAACTCTATAGTGTTGGAGAATTCGTGTCTTCTGTCCTTATTATTGTGTTTTCCGTGTTCCAATATGGCACCGACACCATCCATGATGATCTCGTTGTTCAGCGATGTCTTGCATACAATGCTGCCATCTGGATTGGTAGGTACAAAACTTGCCAGGCCGTGGTTGGTGATTCCGTTGAATGTATTGTTCACGCCTGCCAATCCAGGATAGGAATAGCTATCATAGTGATATTTTGTATTGTTGGTTAGATGAATCTTGTCCGTAAGCTGAATGCCGAGCTTTCCCCGGATGTTATATACAAGGTAATGGTCGGGATTTTGTTTGAAAATTCCTGTTTGTGATGCCGTGTTGGCAGAAAGATAATAGTTGGTTTTCTTGTTTCCGCCATTGATGCTTACATTGTGTTCCCACATTGGTCGGGTTTTACGAAAGAGATGATTGTACCAATCAAAATTCGCATAATAAATGTATGTTTCTTTTCCGTCTCGCTGGTCAGTCACCACCCATGGCCTTTCTGGTTGCTCTGTTTTGTCATTACGTCTGGCCCAAAGTTGTTTATAGTCGTCTTCCGTATAATTGGTATAGGGCTTGCCGGCATAATTGGAGTAGAACAAGTCGTTAATACCAGCCGAATAATATCCCCGGGTTTCATAGTCTGTAGAGGTTGTTTGGGAACTCCATGAGAATCTTCCGTCGTAGTTGACTGTAGGTTTTTCGGATGCGCCATTCTTAGTAGTCACAAGAATGACACCATACGAGGCGCGTGCACCATAAATGGCTGCCGATGAGGCATCTTTAAGTACCGAAATCGATTCGATGTCGTTGGGGTTGATGCGGTCTATGTTTCCTTCAATGCCATCAATCAGAATCAAGGGAGAACCTCCACTAATGGAATTCACACCACGGATGTTGATGTTTGGTGAAACTCCGGGGTAGCCTGAAGAAAACGTGATATTCATGTTGGGGACCAAACCTTGCAGCATCTGGGATGAACGAGGTGAAGGGCGTCCTGCCATCTCCTTGCCTTGAACAACGGCTACAGCTCCAGTAAGATTTATTTTCTTCTGGCTGCCATAACCTATAACAACCAACTCATTGAGTGATTGAGAACTTTCGGTAAGCACCGTTGTTCCATTATTCTTTAGCTGGTTTGCTCTCAATGTCTTACTTTCAAAACCGATATACGAAATGGTGATTAAGTCGTTATCCTCTGCATCCAACACATAAACACCGTCAACATTGGTTATGGCACCAGTATTTTTACCTTTGATTTTAAGGGTTGCTCCAATGATAGGTTCGTTGTCAGCGCCAACAACCTTACCTGTTATTTTTCTGTTTGTGTTATAAGAGGCTTTGGTGATAGCTTTGTGTTTAGGAGAAAGAATAATCAATTTGTTTTGCAGTTTGTATTCAATCTTATCTCCTAAAATGGTATTCAGTGTTTCTTCAAGCGTGCTTTTCTGAAAGCGTCCTGTTATACGACGATTCTCATCTATTTCTCCTTTTTTATAGATGATGGAATAGTTGGTTTGTCGTTCAACCTCTTTGAGAACTTTTTTTAAAGGCTCGTTCTTGAAATCTTTTGTAATTGTTTGTGCAAACGATAGCGTTGTGCCAATTACCAATAAAGAAACAAAAAGTAGTCTGTGGCAAGAGTTACTTCGAAAATACATATTACTTCATTAGATTTATTAATTATTAATCATGTCTGTTTAAACAAACCTGATTCTTTAGGTTATACAGATATAACAACCAGCTTACGTTTTACCCAACCCTTGTGTTGTTTTTTAGGGGTGAGAATTGCCATGTCAGATAGATAGTGGCATTTGATTCAATACACACCGACGGCAGTCCATAGCATGTGCATGGAACCTGCCGTCGGTGTTGAGTCTGAGGAATAGTTTATGGAAATAGACCCAACAGCACTTTCAAGCAAAGCCATGATGCTATGTGCTGAAGATTAAATTCATGTTTATAGAAATGATTGTAAACATCCTGTCTGTTTACAAAGAGGAGATGAGTATCTTCTTTTCTTGGTATACAACCTTGATGGGGATCAGTTCTTTCAGTGCATTCAAAATTTCTGAAATAGACTCCTTATTTCTTAATGATAAACTATAGTGTGTATCTTCTAATTGTTTGGAAGCAACTTGAATGTTTACATTATATTGGCGCGAAAGACGTTTGCATAACTCGCCAAGTGAGATGTCGTCAAATTCGATATTGCTATCTATCCAGGCCTTTGCTTGTAGAGATTTGGTCTGTTGCTTGATAAACTGGTGGGTGTCAAGCTTGTAAGCCACAAGATCACCTGGTTGCATTTCTATAGAGTTGGAGTCGCCCATTAAAACAACTTTTCCTTCAAATAGAGAGGTAACCACTTCTGTGTCGTCATCATACGCAGAGATGTTAAATTTGGTACCTTTCACAACAAGATTGCATTCTTTCGTTTTGATTGTGAAATCCTTGCCATCTTGCTTTGTCACTTCAAAATAACCCTCGCCGCTTAACTCTACAATTCTGTTTGACGCCATGAATTGATTAGAGTACGTCAGTTTGGAGCCTGAATTGAGCATCACGTTTGTTCCGTCTGGTAGGGTTAATTTGGCCTTTTCACCGTATGGAGCCTCACATATTTGGTATGTAACCGGAGTTTGTTTTTGGAATACCAACCAAAGTCCCATTGTTACATTCAATATAAGAAGTACAATTGCCGCTGTCTTTAACCAAAACATCGCATTTCTGGAATGTAGTATTGATGGAGAAATAGCCTCCTTGATATACATTTTACTTTCCAACTTCTTCCAGGCGGCCTCATCACGATCAGATTGTTCAGCTTGACTAATCCATTCTTCTTCCCACTGTCTGAGGCGTTGCTGCCCATAGGTTGTTTGGATGAAATCGTATAAAGTCTTTTCGTCCTTGGCTTCTAATTCTCCCTGAAAATATTTATAGGCGAGGTTCTTCAATATGTTTTCTTCAATTGTCATACTTATTTCAGTTTCTTACAGATATAACAAGTTATATCACTTGTTCCCAACTTGTAAGTCAAGAAAAAAAAGATAAAAAGAGTTAATGTAATGCTAAGATTATAAGGATTATAGTGTGTATGTCAAACGGATAGGCTTCTCTGAAATATTTATTAAAGGCATGTAAAGCTTTTGAAATATGTTTTTCGACAGCAGTAGAAGATATTTTCAGTTGTTCGGCAATTTCTTTATTTTTAAGTCCATTCAGTCTACTCATGCAGAATATTTCCTTTGACCTTTTGGGTAGGTTTTCCAATACAATATTTATTTGCTCTTGAAGCTCTTCGTAAAGCAAGAGACCGTCTGCTGATCCAGTGAAATCAAGTGAATACAGGCGTTCTTCACCTTGCTTGATATCATAGTAAGCTGCTTGATATTTTTCTTCAATGGCCTTATGCTTGAGATAATTCAGACAGCTGTTTCTCACCATGGTGAACAATAGTGACCGAATAGATATGCCTGTAAGCTCCTTACGCTTTTCCCAAAGTTTGAGAAAGCATTCTTGGACAATGTCGTTAGCAAGTTCATCATCGAAAACGAATCTCAAACAATATCCTTTTAGGCGCGGGTAATATCCTTTAAACAACTGCCTGAATACAAGTTTATCGCCACTTTTGAGTTGTTTGATTAAAAATTTGTCGTCCATAATCAACTTTATGTTTCTAAACGCGGTATCAAATCAATATTATTTTTTATGAAAAGTGGGCTTCAGTTGAATGATTCGGTTTGCGCAGTAGTTGACTGTTCTGTTTAATAGCTAAGGCAAAGATACATTTTTGATGTTGTTTATCAAAACAAATAGAAGGAATAATTGCTTTCTTTGCTTCGTGAGGGGCTTGTCATTGACTGTATTTTATGCAAGATTGATTGACGCTTCTCAAACTCATTGAGTTTACACCCTAAAGTCATACAGATTGGAGGTCAAACTCATGGAGATTGACCTCCAAACTCAATGAGTTTGGAATGAAGGGGCTATACACTGTCACAGACAGGCTTCGGCAAGACACTGGTGTGGCACCCTCCTTGTTTATCAGTTATCTGCGGAAGTCGATGGAGGCGAACGGTAAGGCCGTGCGCAAACAGCTGTGCCAATATTCCCAGTTGTGTACGCCGTTTCTGATGCGCAACTCGCTTTTGATGCCCGCTTTGGCATAGAGTTGGTGAATCTTAAAGGATAATTCTACCAAATAATCATCATCCCCGCAATCGAAAAACCAGCGAACAGAACGCATCTGTTGTTTCGTTGTTTCGTCAGCGTTCGCAACGAAATCAATTGCCGAATGGTCACGTACCGATTTAGAAACATAGTACAATTTGTCCTTCCCATGTGGGGCAACCTCTGGTTCTTTATTGTCTAACCAAGCACTCATGGCATAGCATGACGAGAAAAGCTCGGGATGGCGTTGGCAATACACCGTGCTGCCGCCTCCACCCATTGAGAGTCCCATGATGGCGCGGTGGGCTTTATCGCCTATGGCGCGGTATTTCTTCTCCACGGCAGGCATCAGTTCGGTAAAGAAGAACGTTTCATAGTTCCAGCCAGGCATATTGAAATAGCCATTCCACTGATTCCTTACATCGGGATTTCCTGCATTGGGCATAATAATCACCATGGGCACAGCCTCCTGAGACTCTATTAATTCGTCGGCTACTTCTTTCACGTTTGCCTTCGAAGCCCAATCTTTATAAGTGCCATACAGCCCATGCAGCAAGTAAACAATGGGGTACTTTTGTGATGACAGTTCGTATCCTGTGGGCAGATAGACATTGTAGGTCATCGTACTATCCAGCACATTGCTGTGAATACTGTCGGTCACTATCTTGCCAGCCCATGCGTTGAGGGCCAGGAAGGTGACGAGGAAAAATGAAATAAGTTTGTTCATTGTATTGTTATTTGATTGCTGTCGTTTCGTTCACGAAATGCTTAATTTCCACAAAGGTACATTGTTTTTGTGAATCGCAGACGGAATTGTGGTGAAAAAATGTGGATTGAGGCCTGAAAGGTGTAGGAAAAATTATAGAAAAAGGTTGCAAATACAAAATTATTATGTATATTTGCGAGAGAATGTCGGTTTTACATCATATACAGCACACGGTATGATTTGTTAGTATACAAGTCTATATTGCAGAAACGACAAAATGAATCTATAAGATAATATTTTTTTAAACCTAATACATATGAGAAAAATTTTACTTAGTTTGGCCGCTATTGGCCTGTGTGGCGTTGTTGCAACAGCGCAAACATTTAAAGATCCTGCTACTTATGCTCCAACGGCATCTGGCGAGCAACTCACCAACCTCTATTTGAATTCAGCTGTTCTGAACGGCGGAAAAGCAGTGTATCCTGGCGGCGTTGAGGGTGACGCAAGAGGCATGGCTGTAGTAGGTGGCAAAATGTACGTGTGCAATAGAACACCAGAAGGTGTTTCGCATCTTGTAGAATTAGACGGAACTACTGGTGCTTTGCTTCGTACTATTGAGCTTCCTGAAGAGATGTGGAAAGACGGAGAGGTAAAGCTTGGCTTCATTGCGAATGACGTTCAAGCTGATAATGCTGGTCATCTTTTTGTTGCAAACATGGCTACTGATATGCGTGGCGAGGGTGCTGCACACACATTAAGAATAAACTATGTGGACGTTTCGCAGAATCCTGTAACCTATAGGACTGTGTTTAATGCTACACTTCCTACAACCTTTGAAAAGAGTATGCGTGTAGATACTTATGATATCTACGGAGATATTCTAAATGGTAAGGGTATTATTATGCTGCCTATCAGTAGTAATGAGCCTGGAGCGGGTAATATTGTAATTAAATATAATGTGTCGAATGGTGTGGCAGATGTTGCTAATCCCCAGACAATCGTGTTGGCAGAATTTAATCCAAAGAAAGTTACTGCAGCAGGTGCAGCACCTCGTATCAACATTCTTGACGACGAGTTGTTCTATCATGACGGTTTCTCAACTATGCCAATGCTTTATGATATGAACGGTAGCGTGGTTGATGGTTTCCAAAATAATGTTCCATTAACACCAGTAGCAACAGGCCAGAACGGTGTAACCGAGTTCGAACTTAATGGTTCTTACTACCTTATTGTGGCTTCTACCAACACCAATAACGACCCTCCTCAGGCATTTGACTTGTTTAAATTCAAGGACGATGGGCGCTCATTTGCAGACATGCAGCTGCTTTACCGTTTCCCAGAAGCAGGTTTAGGTGGAGTGTCTAATGCAGTAAGAACAGCTCTTCCACGTGTAGAAGTGGTAGAAGGAGCTGATGGACAGAAGAAAGCAAGGATTAATCTGTATGCATATCGTAACGGTTACGGAATATATGAATTTACAAATTCAAGCGCAACAAGCGTTAAACTGCAGACTGCAGAAGGCTTTAACTTCACCGTTAATGGCCGTACGGTAACTGTAAATACTCAGGCAAAGGAAATCAATCTTTTTGCTTTAGACGGACAGAAAGTTGCAACATCAGCTGATGGACGCACTGTAAAGGCACCTGCAAAGGGCGTTTATTTGCTTAGCATTCAGGCAGCAGATGGTAGCAAGAAGGCAACAAAGATGGTGATAGACTAACGTTACAGAGAAGGGAGTGCGGTGTGAAGAGTAGCCGTTACTCTCTTCTTTTCATTACAATAGAAGTATACTCTTTATAACAATTATATACAGAAAAACACGATGAAGAAGATTTTACAAAGCTTCCTCCTGCTGTTGTTGTGTGTTAGTGCACAGGCAGGCGATGTGCTTATTGGTGGAAAAAGCTACAGTGTTGATACAACGGCTATGTTTAAAGCAGGTCCGGGTATGCAGTATATGGCGCTGGAGTTTAGAGGAAGTAGGCGTATGAACGCATTTTTTCTGAAGGTTGACCTGACAAATCCTTATATTACCTATCGTGCCGCTATTGGTAACGACTCTATTTATGGAGGCGAACAGCCTACACGTGTGGCAGCACGTAAGAGTCGTGAGGGCTTTACCTATCTTGCAGGTACTAATGGCGACTTCTACAATACAACAGGTTATGTGGGTCTGCCTTGCGGCTATACAATGATTGATCATGAGATTGCTAATAACCCTCTGCAAGCTGGGCGCAGAATGGGTTTAGCTTTTGACGATAACAAAGTGCCGTACTTAGGTGGTATTGACTATACAGGAACATTGACAGTAGGTGGTAATAACTATTCAATTGCGCATGTAAATCATTTGCGTCAGGCAGGAGAAATAGTGCTTTATAATCAGCATAACGGAGGTTATACACATACTAATCAATATGGTACTGAAGTGTTGGTAAAGCTTTCGGAGGGTTATACTTGGGCTGTTAATAAAGTATTGGAAGCCAAAGTAGAAAAGATTGTCAAGAATAAAGGCAATATGAAGATTCCCGCAGGATATGCAGTGCTGTCGGGTCACGGTGCTGGTGCTGACGCCTTAAATACACTAACTGAGGGCGCTATAGTAAAAATTGCGCTTAACATCACCTTAGATGGTGCTGTGAAACCATTCTCAGAGATTGTAGGTGGCGATGCAAGAAGTGCGATAATTAGGGATGGAGTAGTGAGCACAGGCGACGTATGGAACGAGCTTCACCCGCGTACGGGTTTTGGTTATACAGCAGATAGAAAAACGGCTATTCACTGTGTAGTTGATGGTCGTAGCACGATCTCGACAGGAGCTTCAACAAAAGATTTGGCTGAAATTATGCGGTTTGTAGGTGCTGTTGATGCTATCAACTTAGATGGTGGAGGTTCAAGCTGTTTGTTCTTGAAAGATTTTGGTCCGATGAACAAGGTTAGCGATGGTCAGGAACGTGCTGTTTCAAATGGTATTTATGTGGTTTCTACAGCTCCTACCGATAATAATATCAGTGAGATTCGATGTGTAAAAGAGCGTGTTCGCCTACCTCGATATGGTGTTTATGCACCTTTGTACTATGGTTATAACCAGTATGGCGTTCTTGTTTCAAAGAATGTAGAGGGTGTTATACAAACAGTTGATCCTGCTGTAGGAAAAATTCTTGATGATGGCAGCTTCTTAGCATCAGGAACAAAGAGCGGTGAGATAACAGCAACATATCATGGTGCTACAACAAAAATTATCATAGAGCAGTTGGCTGAAAGCTCTGTTTCTATTCGTTTAGATTCTGTTTTGCTCGATAATAAGGTAGCTTACCCTATTGAAGTGCAAACAGAGGTAGAAGGAACCTTAATGGGGCTTTACCCCGGTGCGCTTACTTGGGAGGTTGATGACCCTACTGTTTGTACGGTTACAAATGGTGTTCTGCGTGGCTTAAAGAATGGAACAGCTATTGTTACAGGAACTTTGGGTACACACAGAGATCAGATAAAGGTGATGGTAGAGGTGGCAGAACAAAGTCCAAGGGTTGTTCTGCCTTTTACTAATGCGTCATGGAAAGTAACCACATCGTCTAATTTGAAGGGCCTTGTGAATACTCCTACAGAACAATCGATAAAGACAACTTTTACGTATAAGTCGGGACGTAATACTAATGTGGCTTATAATAGTGAGGTTGCATTGTATAGTTTGCCTGACACGGTGAAGTTAGTGTTCAATCCTGGCGATATAAACGTACACAAATTAAGTATGCGTTTTAAAGAGAATAACGGAGGAATACAAACGATTAATAAAGAATTCACATCGTTCGAGAAGAATAAAGATAATACCATTAGCTTGGCATTGTCTGACCTGATGGAACATGCTAATGATCGTGGTGCCTATCCTCTGTTCTTCAATTTTATGCAGTTCTCCATAGGAGGTGCAGGAATGGTATCACAGAAAAGCTATGATTTAGAAATCAAGCAATTTGCTTTGATATATAAAAATGTGGCTACAAGTATCGTGAATCCTGTATTAGAACGTGGTGGAAAGCCTGTTGTTACAATGGCTGCAGGCAAGGGGGCACAGGTGGCTCTTGACTTAGATAAGGAAGAAAATGTGCGTGTGGAAGTGGCTTCAGCTGCAGGAAGCGTGGTGCGTCAAAGCTATTGGGGACGAATTAAGAGTGGAACTTACATGCTTCCATTGAATGGTTTACCCAACGGTCTTTATATTATTACGGTATATCACGGCAAGAAACATTCTACAGTAAAGGTGATGTGGAACTAATAACCAATTTGTAGGTGTAGTGCAGCCGCTGTTTTTATTCGACTAAAATGATGAAGGCAGCGGCTGTAATGTATATTGTGTAATACTCTTTTGGTTAAAGTTTAAAGTTTACTCTCCGTCAAGGAAAACTTTTTGCGGGAAAGTATATGAAGTAAAGAAAAAAGATGTATCTTTGCATTCTACATCCTGGGCTTGTATGGATTTGACGGCAAGTCGAAATGGTATGTAAGCATGCGGAGCTTCGGTGGCTGGCTCCTAAATCTCAGTTATCAAAGAATTAATTGGCGAAAATAATTACGCTCTCGCTGCTTAATCGAAGTATAGTAGATTATTAGCTTTATTCCGTCATTAGATGATGGAACGAGACACTGCTCCAAGGATGTTGTTCCGAATCTGAGGGTCAAGCGGTGCAGGTAAATCGGAAATAGCCCGTGTACGCCTCGATGCATAGGTGAAATTTAGAGGATAAGGTCGCAGTTGGTGGTTCAGGTCTTGCTGTGGCACGAAAATCGAAGGCTGAAATAAGCATGTAGAAAACGTATGGTTTCCTTGTGCGGACCGGAGTTCGAATCTCCGCAAGTCCACTAAAAATAAAGACTGGCAGCTGCTTTGGTGGCTACCAGTCTTTTGACGTTTTAGGGTGTTGATGGTTGCCTGATGTTGGCATCCCATTGCAATATATGGGCGGTTCTATAAATTACCACCGTAAAGTTTTTTATGTCAGTCTTTTTTTACGTTTTGTCATCTTGTGGACTCTTTTTGGTTCAATTTGCTTATTCGTTCAGTCGTATAGCTCGCTATACTCCTTCACTTACAAACAAATTGACCTCAAAAATAGTCTCACAATCTGTCAAAGCTAATTTATAGAACCGCCCTTAGCTGTTTTAGTGAGATGATTTCCGTTTGCCCCTCAAGACTAAAGCTCTTTCCTTGGAACCCCAAAATAGTCAAATGCGTTTTGGAGTTCGTTTGTTACACACGTTGTTGGCACAATCTCTCCATCGACACATCGCCGCTTTGCAACATTCGTGTGCTGTCGACTTATTGGTATTCTTTCGTCTTCAGCTCTCCCCGCAGCACGGCAAGGGCGTTGTTGCTCATGGCCTGCATCTCGTTTTCGCCGGGATAGGTGATGACGGGTGCCAGAAAGTCTAAACGTTCTTTCAGTTTGTTCACCACATAGTCGGAATAAGCGATGCCTCCGGTGAGCAAGATGGCATCTACTTTACCGTACAGCACGGCTGCTTCTGAGGCGATGGCTTTGGCGGTGTGGAACAGCATGGCGTCGAGGATGAGTTGCGCATGCTGATCGCCCTGGTCGATGCGTTGTAGGATTTCTTTCACGTCGTTGGTGCCTAGATGCGCTCTAAGTCCCGTTTCTGTTGTCACGTTCTTAAGGAGTTGCTCCATGGTGTACTCGCCGCTAAAACACAAGCGTATCAGGTCGGCCACCGGTAGTGAGCCGGCTCGCTCGGGAGAGAAAGGTCCCTCGCCACCCAAGGCGTTGTTGGCATCAATGGCGCGGCCATGCTCGTGGGCTGCGATGGAGATGCCGCCCCCCAGGTGACAGATGATAAGATTAAGGTCTTCATAGCGTTTATCGATGTCTCGTGCATATCGTCGGGCGATGGCTTTCTGGTTTAGTGCGTGCCAGATACAATAGCGCGGTAAGAGGGGAGAGCCGCTGATTTTGGCCAAAGGCGACAGCTCGTCCACCACGCCGGGGTCGGCAATCAAGGGCAGACAGCCGGGAATGTCCTTCGCAATGTCGTAAGCGATGAGGCAACCTAAGTCGCACGCATGCTGGTGTAAGGCGTTGCGTGTCAGCTCGAGCATGCGTTCGTTTACCTCATAGACCCCACTCTCCACAGGTTTGGCCAAGCCACCGCGACCGATGACGGCGTTGAAATTGAACGGTACCTCCATCTGCTTGAGGGTGTCTATAACCAGTTGCCGACGGTATTCCAGCTGATCCATGGGCTGGTCAAACTGGCTTAATTCGGCAACAGAGTGTTTGATGTTACGGGTGAACAGCATCTGTTCATCTTCAAAAACGGCTATCTTGGTGGATGTAGAGCCGGGATTGATGCTTAATATGTGGAACATAAATTGATTATTTCTGTAGGAATCAGGTGCAACGGCGTGCTAACAATGGAGGCAGGCCAACGCCAGACTGTTGAATTTGGACATGACATCATCGCCTCTTGACGGGAGGACGACGGGGCATTGGGTGCCTTGCAGCATGCAAGCCGTTTCGCCATGGGCAAACAGTGTAATGGTTTTGTAGAACAAGTTGCCAGCTTCAATGTCCGGGAATACCAATGCGTCGGCCGATCCCTGTATGGGTGAATCGATGCGTTTGACCTGCATGCTGTGCAAGTTGCAGGCCACCTTCAAATCGAGCGGGCCGTCTACGATGCAAGGTCCGAAGTCTCCGGCTTTCGCTTGCTCTATCAAACTGGCGTAACCGGCAGTGAATGGAAAATGTTTGGCGTTGACCTTCTCTGAGCAGTGTATCAGGGCCACCTTGGGTTGGCTGATGCCAAACTGATGACAAAGCTGTGTAATATACTTGATTTGCATGTAACGCTGTTCTTGTGTGGGGTAAGGTATCACCGCAGCGTCGGTGAAGAACAGCAGTTTGTGATAGTCGGGAATGGATGCGGCGGTTACATGGGTGAGCACGTTTCCTGCGGGTAAGATGCCTTTCTCTTTGTCGAGGATGGCTCGGATGACAACATCCGTGCTGATGAGGCCTTTCATAATGAGGTCTACCGTGCCTTCCTTGACCATTGCTACGGCCTTTTCGGCTGCTTCTTGATCATTCTCAGCTTCTATAAACGATAGATGTTGCGAGCATGCCATCAAGGGTTGGCTTTGTTTAACCTGGTCGGTGCAGCCAATCATGACTGCTTCCATCCATCCTTGCTGGATGGCCATGGCGACCGACTGCTGTGTTGATTCGTCGGTTGCACAGATAACCGCTGTTCTTTTTCGTACACCTCTTTGGGCCAGCTGACTGGCCATGTCTTTGAAATTTCGAATAGACGACATAGTATCCTCTTTTTGGAAAGCTGGGCCAAAGGTAGATAAATCTTTCCAAAAACCTGTCTGGTTGAGCTATAAAAATATCCTTCTTGAAGGGTTACGATTAATAATTGTATTCTTTCTTCGTCCATTCGTCTTGGACGGAAAAGGAAAAGACATTGGCATCTGCCGGTGTGGTGCCTTGAAAGAACGAGCCTTTGTATTGCGTGATCTCATTTACTTTGACGGGAACCTCTTCGAAAGTGTGCTCGGTAATGACATCGCCAGATGCGTTTAATGCAGATACCGTGATCTTCAACACATCCGAGGGCGTGTGCGGAAAGGTGTATACGTCAAACTGTCCAGATGCAGCATGCTGTGCATCTGTCACGGTGCGTTCTTCGGTCTGGCGAGAGTTTTTCGCACCAACGCCTGTCATCGCGTTGAATGTTGAGCTGCCGCCCGTGTAATAGAACTTCATGGTTTTGACCGCTGTTGGTATGGCATCGGTGGTTACCAGTCTGAACATGGCTACGGCACGCTTCATTTCGAGTTGGTAAGACGCATTGCCTCCAACCGTTACCTCTTGACAATAATAAAAGGTGTCGGTCATCTTGTTCTTGGCAAATGAAATCTCTTCGGGCGATGTGATGGTGGCCGACCCGCTGCCACTGTGGGCAATAGCGACCACTTGGTAAGTTCCTGCTGGCAGTGTGACGTCAATCTGACCGAAGTGGGTGTCCTTCGTATCTTGGTGAATGTTCTTTACTTTCACGCCATCCTTGAACAAGGCCAAGCTGATACGCGTGCAAACCTGCTTGACATCGGTGGCACGCGACATGTCTACGGCTTGGTTGAAAGGAATGTGTTCGAATTGGGCGACATGGAAAGAAAGGTGAAACAAGTCTTTTGCTTCTTGTTCCTCGGTGTTTGTCTCTTCTGCTAGAGATGGCTTTTCACATGCCGACAGGCAGATGGCAGATAGCAACAGGGCGGTTGCCAGCATTTTCATTGTTTTCTTCATGGTTGGTAGTTGGGTGTAAGTTGGTTATATCGTTCGATGTTATTATCAGGTGCTAAGTTACTACAAAAAAGGATAACCTCAAAATTTTTTTTGTGCATCGAAACCGGTTACCCATGTTCTCGTCTTGTTTTTCTTTTTACCTTGGACTTTTATCTCTCATTCTTTTGCAGATGAATCTAACTCATTACGTCTGTTTTGCATCAACTATGAAAAAATGAGAGGCAAGCTGCACAAATGCAGTCGCCTCTCTTTTCAATTTTCTTCCTTCATTCTATCAATGGAAGGGGCATGGTACTTCTTTCTGCCAAGTTATCTCGCCATAACCATCCTTATGGGCGGTGTGTCCGTGGCCAGTGTAGTCTTTGCACTCGTCAGTACCATCGTCCAGCTTCCAGTAACCTTCCAATCCCTTGCTGTTGGTTTCAACGAAACACTGATGCAATGGGTTTTTCAGTTCTTGCGGTGTTAAAGCTCGAGTCCAGAACCTACATTCATTCACCGATCCTTTGAGATAGAAACCATTCTGTACGCCAGGTGCGGCACCGATATAGAAGTTGTTGGTAAATGACACTTTCTTAGCGTAGTCGGCCTCGGCAAAGAGGATTCCGTCTATATAGAGCGACAGTTTGTTGTTGGCAAACACGCCTGCGATGTGGTACCACTCGTTCTTGGCGATGCTGAAGCCCAAACGCCCCGCATAGACATCCCATTGCTTCAAGCCAAACATGAACACAGGCACGTTGCCCTCGCCACCGACACGGTCGGGTGTTCCATCCACGAACAGCCATGCGCTTTTCTCATCGTTCGAGTTTTCGGGAAAGCCTAGAATGCCCATCAGGTTGCCTCCATAGTATTTCGGCATCTCCCACAAGCACACTCGAGCCTCGAGCGTAAAGGCATCCAGGTTCTGAAGTCTGCTGACATCATTGTCCTTGAAAGTCACCTTGAAACAATTACTTCCATTAAGCCTCGGTACATTCATCAGAAGGGTTCTGTTCACAACAACATAAAGTACGTCACTGCCAGGAAGTTGTGGGTAGCGTTTGTTCTTGCTTGTCATCCTCACAGGCAGCAAGTAGTTCATGCCTTTCTTCAGGTTCTCCAGCTTGCTTACTTGCAGACTGGTGCTTTCTGAACGATAGCCACCTTTCTTGATGGTCAGCGTTGTTTGCGATAATGCAAACGTGCCCTCTGGCAATGACTGGTAATTCTCACCGTGCATGCTGTTGTATGTCTCCACCAAGCTGTTGTCTATAGCCAGTTCAGTACTAACATCTTCTTCCACCTTCAAGGCACTCGATATGGTCAGTCCCATGGCATCGCCCTGCTGTTTCACCGAGAAAGTGGTAACGGGTGTCTTTTCTGCTGCCGTAATGTAAACAGCGTCTACGTCTACGTCATCTGTACAGGCCATCAAACCCAACAAGCAGACTGTGGACAGATAGCAGATTGTTTTTATCGTATGTCTCATCATTCTTGTTTTTTATTGTTCTTGTTACCGTTCATAATTTGGATAGCCTCTCTTACATAGAAGTAATTGTTGGGCGGTACAGGCTTGTTGAGATGGTTGCCTTCTGCGTAAGCAAACTGCAACACATATACGCCACAGCCAGCAAGATTGTTGTCAACGGCAAACTTGGCCATACCCCACAAGCTCGGTATCACCTTGCCGTCCTCATGGAAGTCTACGCCACCATGCCCGAAGGAGTTACCCACCTTGCTGGTCCACTCGCACAAGATACGTTTCTCGTTGGGAAAGCCCTTTCCATAATCGCTCCAACCTCCCTTGAGGCGGTTTTTCAGTTGTCGCGGTGAGATTGAGCTGTAGGCCTGTCCAATGAAATAATCGAACCTGTCAGCATATTCCTCATCCAGCCATTGACCGTCAACCACCAATAGTTTGTGCTTGCCGTTCACCTTGTACTGCTCCTTGCACTTGGGACCAAGATACTGGCTCAGCTCATCTATGAAGGTGCGCATCATCTCCTTGCTGTATTGGTCGCCGCCAAACCATGGCTCATAGTCAAGGTCAAATCCATCAAGTCCCCAGTGAAAAATGGAGTCAGCCAGGTTCTTAGCATAAATTTTCATGGAGTCCAAGTTTTCCGATCCCTCCCCAGTCTTACTGAAATAATGTTCAGGCCACATGGTGACCAGCACCTTTGTCCCTCTATGCTCTTGCAGGAATTTTACGTCATTCCTGTTTTGTTCGTTGTTCACATATCCCGTAAAAAACGACACAATGTCGATACTGTCGGGAATGCCTGTCAGCCGAGTCTGCATTGATGGCGTGGCTGGTGAGTAATTGTACCATGCAAAGAAAATTTTATGGTCAGAATTCTTGTACGCAATCAGGTCTTTCTCCTGCTCGGGTGTCAGAGAGTGGAAGGATGTATCGTCCAACGCTTTCGGTTCTGGCTCAGTCCATTCCTCACATGCCACCAGGCAGAACAGTGAAGCCAAGATGCCAATAAAACTTTTTATTTTCATTTTTTGAATAATTTACGATGTTGATGGATGTTACTTATTTTTGATATTTCTTATCTGCTTTCTTGTCCCACCACAGCTTAGTTCCGCCATTGTCGGCACCTTGTAGCAAGGATAGTCCATGTTGGTAAGAGGCAGGGAAGTCGCTCTTGATGTTCACTGGATAGGGCAACCTGGCCACCTGTTTCTTAGAGTCGATACTGCCCATGCTCATATTCATGTCCACTGGAATCACGCGTGGATAGCCTGTCCGCCTAAATTCGCTCCAAGCTTCCTGTCCATCAGGATAAAGGGCGATGTATTTCTGTGTGATGATTTTCTCCAGCAACTCCTCGCTGTCAGCTCCTCCGAATGGTAACATGGCTGGCGTTATCTCACCACCGTCGTCTATGCCGCCATTGTCATCACCATCATCTGGATAGTCACCAGGGTCGTCACCACCTTCATCATCACCATCATTATCATCAATCTGTACATGATGGTTCCAAGCCACTGAGCAAAGTCCATAAGTGGTAACACTGTTGTATGAGTCCAACAAGTCTTTGTATGGAACGGGCGTAGTTGTACCTTTGAGGTACTCATCGGCACTGCCTGCCTTTGCCTGCGATGCTCCCAAAGGCTGGTCAAATGCCGTGCGCACGCCTTGTTCATATAACTGCTGTGCGCTGCCACCAGTCTGCCATCCACGCAAGGCAGCCTCTGCTTTCAGGAAGTATACCTCAGCAGCTGTCATGAGCTGAATGGGCGTTGATGCTGTGACATTCAGTTTGGAGCACACCTTGTATTCGTTGCCGGTCATGTAGATACCAGTCCTCACTCCGTTGTAGTCTTTCGCGCCAGATACCTCAGACGGCTCGAACAGTAACCCGAGGCGTGGGTCCTTGTATCCTTTCAGGTAGGTTTCCAACGTGGCACCCAACCTACTGTCGTTGTACGAATGGCAAATCATGTACAGCGGATTGACGGTGGAGGCACCGTTTACGCGAATCAAGGCATTGTCGTCGTTTCCTTCCATGACGCCAGCCCGTATGGCTTCTTCAGCCTTAGCCTGTGCTTTGGCCGCATCGGCATATACAATGCGCATGGCCAAGCGAAGCTTTAGTGAATGAGCCAACTTAATCCACTTGGTGAAATCGCCGGCATATACCTTGTCGTAGGCTGCCAACGGACGTGCGTCTGGGTTGGTCTTCACGAAATCTGCAAGGATTGCCGCCGCCTCGTCCAGTTCATTGAAAAAGAGGTCGTATATCTCGTTCTGTGCCGTGAAAGCAATGTCTGACGAAGGCTTGAAGTCCTTATACGGTATCGGTCCGTACATGTCGGTTATGCGGTGCATGCCCAGCACTTTCAATATCTGCCCTACGGCAAAGGTGGTAGGCACGAGTTCTTTCTTCAAGGATAGCCTGTACCACGGTATCATGTAATTCTGGTAAGCCACGCTGTAAGCCGCATTGCACCACCGTGGCTCCATCTTGTAGGTGGCGTTGTTCATTCCGCTGTTGTCAAACGTATTGGAAACGCCCATGAATCCCGAGAATATGTCACCAGCCAATGAATACATCTTCTGGTAATTGTTCACATCCACGTTCTGTGCTTTTGTGACACAGGGGTATATCTGATACTCCATCTGTGTGATCAGCGACCCCATGCCCAAATTGTCATGCAGCAAATCTTCCTCGTTTGCCGCATTGGGATCTGTATTGGTAGACAGGAAATCGCTTGTGCAAGAGGAGAGCATCACAACGGACAGCAGAAGCGATGTCCATGTGTTCTTTGCACTTATATTGAAATTATACATAGTTGTTGCTTGTTTTTATAAAGAAAATTTGATACTGGCACCGAAACTTCTCAAACTCGGCATCAGGAAATAGTCAACTCCCTGATAGAACGTTCCGACCGATGATGTGAGTTGTGGGTCAAAAGGTGCTTTGTTGTAGATCATCCAGAGATTGCGACCCGTCACCGAAATCGTGAGGTCTTTGATGACATTGCCAAACCATTTGTTGGAGAAGGTATAGCCCAGTGACACCTCTCTCAGACGGATGTTGGTGGCATCGTACACATAGTTGGACAACACACCCGATCCTCCTCCTATCTGCCGATAGTAGGTTTCGGCATCCATCATCATTCCATTCACGCTTACACCGCCGCGATCTCTTGCCAAAGCGCTGCGCTCGGATGCGCCATAAGCGTCGAGTACGGCTTGCGTAACCGACACCACTCTGCCTCCTATGCGACCGTCAATCAAGAACGAGAGGTTGAAACCCTCGTACTGGAAACTGTTACGCAGGCTCACGGAATACCGGGGAGACGTGTTGCCGCCATATATCAGATTGGTGTTGTCGATAGCCATCTGCATGTTGTTGGGATTGACATAGGTATATCCGTTCAAGTCTTTAACCAGATGATTCACATAAAAGTCACCGATAGAGCCGCCCTCATTGATGTAGTTTCTGAAAGAGGACAGACCACCTAAGTCAAAATGGTCTACGTTCATGGGTTCGCCCGTGATAGGATTGGACACGTTGCGCACCAACTCCTCGATACGGTTACGGTTGAAGGTAAAGGTCAGCACGGGTTTGTACAAGAGTTTTCCAAATGTCAGGTCGGCATCTACCATCGCCTCAATACCGCGGTTGCTCACCTTTCCGGCATTTACATAGAAGTTGCTGTAGCCGCTGCTCTCGGGCGCTCTGAACTTGAAGAGCTGGTCGTAGGTGTTGGCGTGATACCAAGTGATGTCCACGCCAATCTTGTTGTTCAGGAAACGTGAGTTGAGACCAATCTCGAACGATTTGGTCTGTTCGAACTTCAGGTTGTTGATGGGCAGGTCTGGATTGATGCTCACGCCTCCGCCAGGACTGATGGGATAGGACGGTACGGTGATGCCTGCCAATGAAACCGGCACGTTACCCACCTTGGCATACGACAGGCGTAACTTGGAGAACGACAGCACCGACTTGGGTGCCTTGAGCCATTCGGTTAGGATGAACGACATACCCACCGATGGATAGAATATGCTCTTGCTGGAGGTATTGGCCAACAACGAAGTCCATTCGTTGCGCCCCGTGACATCCAAGAATATGCAACGCTTGTAATCGAACGATGCACTCACAAACAGAGCCTGTGTCTTGATGGATTTTCCCTCCTGGTATTGAGGTTCTGGTGTGAGGTTGTTCAGGGTGAACTTGTTGGGAACAGTGGCCAAGGGCGCACCAAACTCAAGTTTGTTGGAGTTGGCTGTATAGTTGAAACTGGTGTTCTTAAAACTGCCACCGGCATTGATCACCATCCCCCAATGATTGAAGTTTTTATGAAGATTGACTATCAGGTCACCATAATCCTGCGTAGACTTATCGGTAGCCAACAGGTAAGACCCCTTGTCAGATGCCGATGTAAGCAAAGGAAGTGTCGAAGCGTAGTTCTTGATTTCATTGACCTTGGTGTTGCGGTCGGTTCTGAACCGTACCGTTGCATTGAGCCAGTCAAGGATATCGTACTTAAGGCTTCCCCCCAAAATAATACGTTCGTTGTGGTTGATATTGAAATTGCGGTGGGTAATCCAGTATGGATTCTGAATAGACCGCTTCTGATCTCCGTAAGGCCAGAACTGCAAAGGGAAGCCCCTGCTGGCATCATAACGCTCATACGACCTGTACTTTTCTATCTGGTCGCCTCGTGGAAAGAGGTAGATGGGAACGATAGGATTGTAATATTCTCCCTGCGAGAGCATGTTCTGTGCGGTTTTATCAATGTACATCAGCGTGGCACCAAGGCTCAGCTTGTCACCGATGGAATACATACCATTGTACGAAACGTTGTAGCGGTTCATCTTGTTGTTATGTATCACTCCATGGGCGTTGTAGGCCGACAGCGACAAATAAGTGCTGTTCTTTTCGTTACCGAACTGTATGCCAACAGTGTTCGAGACGCTGGCTCCTGTCTGAAAGAAATCGGCAGGGTTGTAGTTGGCCTCATTCTGCAAGCGTGGTCCCCAGCTGCTGAACTCGTTGCTGCGGCTTCCATAACGGTTCTGTAGCTTTGGAAGCAGGAAAGGCCGATAGAAGTCGGTAAAGTTGGAGAAGCTGATGCGCGGCTTTCCATCTTTCAATCCTCCTCTCTTGGTCGTCAGCATCACCACGCCATTGGCAGCCTGACCGCCATACAGGGCAGCTGCCGACGGACCAGTCAACACGGTGACTTCGGCAATGTCCTCCATGTTGATGTTTGAAATGCCATCGCCGTCGTCCACACCGCCATACTGACCATTGGATGCCGAGCCTTTACGCGGAAAGAGGTCGGGGAGCGGAATGCCGTCCAAAACATAAAGCGCGTTGTTGTTGCCGTCTGGATTGACCGACTTGTCACCTCGCATCACCACCTTGGTGGAACCACCGATGCCCGATGCCGACTGCGAGATAACCACACCTGCCACCTTACCGTTCAAGGCATTGGCCACACTGGCCTCCTTCAAGGCGAAGTCTGAGCCGCCCAGTTTCTGCACGTTGTAGCTCAGTGCCTTCTCTTCGCGCTTGATACCCAAGGCGGTCACCACTACCTCATTGAGTTCCTGGCCAGCTTCCATCAGCTGCACGTTGATGCTGGAGCGGTCGCCAGGTTTGACGGTTTGTGAGGCATAGCCTATGTACGAGAACTCGAGTAGAGGTTGGTCGCTCTTCGACTCGAATGAATAGTGACCGTTGATATCGGTCACCACACCCTGGCCTGTGCCCTTCTCAAGAACGCTCACGCCGATGAGCGGCTCACCATTGGCATCGGTCACCACGCCCGAAATGACATGAGGCTTGGCATTGGCTGGTGCCGGTTTGGTCTTGAGGGGCTTCTGTTGAAGCGTTAGATAGATGACATCTCCCGAGATGTGGTACTTCACGCCCGTTCCGGCGAACAACTTGTCCAAGGCGGTTGTCAAGGGTACGTTGCTCAGCTTAACGGCATTCACCCGAACCGAACCGAGCGAGTCGTTGTAGAAAAAACGGTACTTTGACTGTGATTTGATTCTCTTCACGATGTTCTCCAACTTTGTTCGCTCCGAAGTCAGATTAATCTGTGCGCTTGCCCATTGCAGCGGCAAGCCTAAGAGAACCGCGGATAAGACAATCCTGCGTAGCATGGATCCTCTTTCATAGCAATGTTTGTTCATTATGAATTGATTAGAGTTAAGACTTAGGCCGGCTTCCGGAGCCTTGCCCAGTTTGATTGTTGTTACATTACTATTACAACTGATACCTGCAAGGTACTTACTCCGGTGCAAGAAAAAATGCTTTATTGCGCGAACAAGGAGAACGGCACGCCATTCTCCTTGCTTCTTGATATTGATTGGTTTGATTGTTTGCCTGTGCCTGGATGGCACTGGCGTCAAGGTTGTTTTGCTACGAGAACCAAGCGCCCGTTCTTTCGGTGGAACGTAAACGGAACGGAGTACGACAGGTCGGCCAGCACCGAGTCAACCGTTGGCCGGCAGTTGATGACGCCCGTATAGGTTGCCCTGTTCTGCAGGCGGGGCGAGATGTCAATGCGCACGTCATAGTATTCCTCAAGTGCCTTGACAATCTCGTCAATGCGCATGTTGGTAAAGGGAATAACTTTGTTGTGCCATGCGGCCGACACGGGCGCATAGGTCTGCACAATCTCCATGCTGCGGCTGGCTTTGTCGAGGATGACCCGCTGGTCGGGACGCAGGGTGATCATTCCCTCGCCATGGTTGCCGCTCACCCTCACCTTTCCCGACAGCAGGGTCACTTCGGCCGTATTGTCCGTGGCACGGGTACTGAAGTTGAACCTTGTTCCCAACACGCGGGTGGTAAGGAACTCATTCCTCACCACAAACGGCCTGTCGGCATCAGGCCTCACCTCAAAGTAAGCCTCGCCATCCAGCTCCAGCTGCCGGCCATCGTCGCTGAAATGCCTGGGGTACCGAAGAGTGGAATGGGCATTGAGCCACACCTCGCTGCTGTCTGGCAGCAGCACATGTCGCACGCCGTCGAGAGCCACGACCCGTACCATCTCCTCCCGGTCTCCCCAATAGTGCAGGCCAGTCATGACGAACAGGGCGGCAAGAACAGCGGCGGCGGCATACATCGCCCACCTCACGCCGTTTCTATGTCTTCTTGACTTCTCTTCCTTGGCAATGCGATTCAGCAAGTCCAGCTCGGCCCGCTGCACATGAGCCTCGTCAACTTGATGTGACGCGCGGTAGGCGTGGTAGGCATCGGTCATCCTGAACAGCCACCGGGCATGCTCGTCCGACTCGCGCGCCCAGGCCGTGAGCCGCTCCATCTCCCGTGGCGAGCACTTGCCAAGGAGGTAATTCTTGAGTATTTTGTTGCTTATCTCTTCCATTCCTTTATTATAATACAACTGGGCAGCCAAAACAACTTACCCAAAAACAAACATTAACACCAGCAACAGCACGAGACGCTCCAGGCGGTGCCGCAGAAACCTCAAAGCTTTGTAGAGCTGCGCCTCGACCGTGCGCACGGAGATGTCCATGACCTGGGCTATATCCTTATTGCTCATGCCGTGCAGATAGCTCATCCTGAATATCTGCCTGCGCTTGTCGGGCAGCTCATCAATGGCCGCGTCAATCTTCTCCCGCAGCTCTTGATTCTCCAAGTCCATGTCAACCTGATTGCTGCCGGGGTCGTAGTACGCCAGTCGCATCGCCTCCAGGGCACTACACTCGGCAGCATAGCCGTTCACCACATTTCTGTGCTTGATGACATTGAGTGACTTGGTGTACACGGCCCGATAGAGGAACGACTTGATATGGGCCGCATCGTCCATCGCATTGCGTCGGTGCCACAGATCAACAAACGCGTCCTGAACAACGTCCTCCATGCCATCATGAACCAGCAGCCGGGTGGCGTAGAGCAGCAACGACGGGTAAAACTGTCTGAAATATAAGCGGTATTCAGATAATGTCATTTCATACGTTAGATTACGTCAGTGTAGACAAATTTACTTTCTCGAACCAACCTCAATGGCACAAGAAGCTGGTGCAAACTTACATGGTTTTTTCTGTTCTTACAATATTTGTGTTCGGAAAATATCGTATCAGGTACTCATTGCCGGATGGTTTTCTTTTCTGTTGGCTTGTTTTCCTCCTCCGTCAGTTCTTTATCCACCATCACCAGAGCTGATGTGATGAGGGTACAGATGCCCAAAAGAGTGGTGAGAATGAAAAAGCGACGATAGCCAAGGGCTTGCTGAAGCGAGCCGGAGAGCATCATGGGAATCATCGCAGACACCGTGGCCAGCGACATGCACAGGGCATAGGTGGACACTCGTTTTACCTCACTGTAATAAACAAGATAATGCATATAGGCGCATAAGCCGAATCCACAGGCCATTTGATTGATGAATGCGCAGCACGCTATCCAGCCAATGTTCGTGGGTAGAGCATAGCTGAGATAAATGTAGAAGAGTGGGGGAATGCATGTGGCAAACGCCATGAGGGGGAGTGCATTGCCGAATGCGACTTTTCGAAGAAGCCAGATGCCCAGCATGCCACCGATGATGAGGCCGAAGACGGCTACCGTTCCTTGTACATAGCCAAACTCTTGAGGCGACAGTGCAAGTCCGCCACTGCTTCCTAAGTCGAGCATGAACTGGATGGAAACGGGCGTGAGCAACGTACAGGGTAGTAGAAACATGCTCAGGAAGAGAATGCCTGGCCACGAACTCGGGGTTCGGATGAGGTCGGCACTGGTGTTCAGGCAGGCGTAGAACATGTCGGACACTCGTATCTTTCGCTCTCTGTCAGCGGCGCCCGACTGTGGAATCATGAAGATGTGCCACAGCAAAACGACGGCAAGGAAACCGCTGAGGCAGTAACATGCCGTGCTCCATGAACTGCGTATGTTCCGAGTTATCACCTCGAGGTTGCCGCCTATCATCACGGTGATGCCCAGTACCACCAGCATGGACAATTGGTAGAACGTCAGCTTGAAGAGTCGAAGGGACGAGGTGCGGTGGTGCTTGATGGCCTGTAGACTGAATTTGTCGATGGCGATGTCGTGAAAAACATGCGCAAAGGCCATCACCCCGAGGCACATGAGGCTGCCTTCCAACCAGCAAGTGCCATTCAGAGTATACGCCATGCCAGCCATGGAGAGGACAATCAGCGCTTCAGAAAGCAGTATCCATAGGCGGTTGCGGTGGCCCGTCTGCACGAAAATTGACAGTACGGGACGCATGGCGACGGGCAACATCAACCAGGCAATAAAGAAAGTTGCCGCTCCGTTGTCGACTCCCATTCGCTTGAAAATCACGAGTGGAAAATAGAACAGCATCACAAACGTGAGCCCCTTGAAGAGGTACAACGTTGGCATCCACTTCCAGGGAACCTTGACTTCGTGGTTGAGGTTCAGGGGAGAGTTGAATAGGTGATGGCTGATCTTTATCATCTCGAGTTGATTGGAGCTATTCGTATCTGGTAATTCTTATTGGGAGTTAAGGGGAGTTAGTGGGAGTTAACTGGAGTTATCGGACGTTACCTTATATTATATAGGCTGACGCAGCGGGGGGTTAGTGATGTTTCCCTACCAAACAGGCATTTGACTGCTAACCCCAATTAACTCCCACTAACTCCTACTAACTCCGGCTTACTTCCATTCACTCCCGTTTACTCCCTGTTATTCGTACAGTTTTTCGATGGTAGCGTGGTGGTAATAGTGGGTTAAAATCTCATCGTAGCCATATCCATCTTCACCCATTACGGCGGCGCCAATCTGACAAAGTCCAACGCCGTGACCCCATCCGGCTCCGGTGAGGACAAACCTTTGGGGAACGCCATCAACCACATCCTCCTTGTCAACCACGAAGGCCGAACTATACAAGTGCGATTCTGACAGTGTTCTTCTTATCTCCAATTCCTTGCCTATGGTGAAGGTCAGTTCGCTGCCAACGATTTTTAGGCGGGATATGCGCCCGCTCTTGCCTCGCTTCAGCGGCACCAAGTCCAGGATATCGCCAAAAGTCATGTTCGTCTTCTGCTCAATGAGCGCTTTCAGCTCCGTTTGGGTGTAGCTCACTTTCCATCGATAGAAGTCGGCTGTCTCTTGGTCATAGTCGTTCAATACCTGCGAGAGAATCTTTTTGTCAGTGGTGTTGCAGAAGGCTTCGGGTGCCGAGCGTATCCATTTCTCGGCATTTTTCTCCACCGTCAGGTCGAGGAGAGGCTCGGCTTTACCTTCCAGTTGTTGATGGTTGTCGCGTATGGCTTCCAGATAAGGTTTATGCTCATCTTCCCAGCAATATTCGTATTCTTCGCTGATGCCGCCACAACATTTGCTGAAGCGGGCATCGCATATCTCGCCCTCCGACAGCAAAATCTGCCCTCGTGTGCGGCGAATGGCGGTGGCCACGTTGGGACTTGTTTCCTTTGTGATGCCCTGATATCGCTGACAGTGGTCGTCTGCGCACACGTCGAAGAGCGTGTGATCTTCTCGGTCGTACCACTTAATCAACTCGTCGTCTTTCCGAATGAACGAGAAGAAGCTGTTTGCCGACTCCTTCAGGTTGCGGCGTTTCTCCATCTGAGCCAGCAGCCAACTGCGTGAGATGACGGCATGTGCCTTCAGTAGTTCAAGCGAGGCCGTGGCGCTCATCTCGCTGGAGATGACACTCTCGAGGTAGGTTTCTACCGGCAGCTCGTTGATGGCGCATATCTTTTCGCTGTCCACGATGAGGCGCAGCACGCCTGGGAAGGTCTGCGACTCTTTGCGTTCCCAGTGGAAGTTGATGCCGATGGTCACGTCGTCGAGCGTGAACGACGCGTCAGCTTGATGGGGCGTGAACGTCAACTCACGGTAGGTGTTACCGTTCCAACCAATACCGCCTTCGTGGAAGCGCACCGTTTGTTCGCCCGACACCACCTCTCCTTTGGCCAAATAGGGCTTGTTGAGCGTGAAACGTATCTCCTCTGCACTGACAATTCCTACCGATACACTGGGTTCCTGATGATTCTCTATGGTGGCGAAGGTAGGCTGATTGGCGTTTGAGGCTTTCGCCAGGCGGTCTAACACCTGTTGCATGTCCTGCTGGGAGATGCTCATCTCGCACAGAATGTGCTCGAGTTGTGCGGCCGTGAGCCGTTCAAAGTCTTCTTTCCGAGGCGTGATAATCAGTCCGGCCATGTCTAAGGCACCGGGACTGATGAGCATTTGGTCTGCCCCCTCGGCGAAGTAGCAGTCGGGACGGTGTTTCTTTCTGGGGAATACTACCGAAATGTAGTCTTCATCCTGCCGCCAAGCCACGATGTTCATCATGGGTTCCGTTTCCCCTTCGTGCAGGGGAAGGGCCCGATACAGTTCGCGGAAGAGCTTTTCACCTGCCTTGGCTGAGCGGCACTTGATGGCGAAGGCGTGGCACGGATATGCCTTGACCACTGCCAGCTGGTCGTCTTCACTCAGCGATATCACAGGCTCTAAGGAGTGTGAAAGCCGTTGCCATGCCTGCTGAAGAGGCAGGATGCCGCTGCTGCCGCCTTGGAAATGGGCATGATCGGGAGCCGATGCGCCACAGCGCGGACCGTTGTAGAACACCATCAGCTCGGGAAAGTAATCCAGCAGCTTGTATATTTCCGCATAATGCGGGGCTATTTGTTGGGGTTCATGCCTCCGAAGTGGGATGGTATAATGTTCGGGTAGGATGGGGAAAGGATTGATGAGCAATTCAAAATCCTGGTCAATCGTCTTCGTCATCTGCTCTTCCGGTCGGTTTTTCTCGCAGAGGAAGCAAGGGCGAGCGGCCAACGATTTGTGGTCAATCTTTGCACCCGTTGACACCATTCGTGCTGGATTTAACTGAATGGTGAAGCTGTTGTCGCCCAAAAGCAGCTGTCGGGTCTCTACTTGTTTGAGTTCTCTGAACCGCTGATGGGCACTTTCCCAAACCTCCAGTTGGCGGTTGGTGAACCGGTGCAACTGGCTCTCTACTATGCTTTCACTCTTTCCGCTCACCATTTGTCGTCGTGCCTGAATCTCCAATGTGCGCAGTCGATCTTTGTATTGGTTGTTCCGGTTCTGTTTCTCCACGCTCAAATCATGGTCGCTGTTGCCATTCCATCGCCGACAGAGATACAACTCTTCGAAGATACGCCCAATCTTGTATTTGCGTGAGAAGAGCAGTCCCAGCGCATAGTCTTCGCCATAGCTGGTGTTGGGTACCTGTATCTGTCGTAACAAAGGTGTGAAAAAGGCTCTTGGCGCTCCAAGCCCATTAATGCGAAGAGCATTGTTTGGGCCATTATCATCTGTCCATTCGCTGTGACTGATAAGGCCTGGTGGTATTGTTTGCAGATTGAAGTCGCACAGGCGGTAGCTGCCTATCATCATGGCAGCTCCTTGCTCATAGAAGGCGTTTATTAAGCGTTGCAGCGTTTGGGGCGACGAATACAGGTCGTCGCTGTCCAACTGTACGGCAAACCGTCCACAGCGTTCGTCGTTCACGGCCATGTTCCAGCAACCGCCGATGCCCAGGTCGGTACGCTCGGGAATAAGATGAATCAGTCGTTGGTGAGTGCGAGTCAATTCCTCTACGATACGGGTGGTGTCATCTGTTGAATGGTTGTCTACCACGATTACGTTGAAAGGAAATGTCGTTTGTTGTGCGAATGCCGACTTGATGGCATCAGAAATTGTCTTTTCGCGGTTGAAAACAGGGATAATTACCGAAGCTTCAAACTCGAAGTCCTGCTCTTTAAAATCAGGTCGGTTATATGCCGTAGTGTCTATCTTGGCACCCAGTGCGGTCAGGTGAGCCGTGGCTGCTCTTTCCATCTCCGTTTGTGCCTCCCGATTGTTCGGGTCCACATAGTCAAACTGCTTCTCTCCGCTCAGTCGGTTGTCTACCTGTTGCTCGGTATAAAGCATTTCGTCGAGGTGGAATATGGTACCTTGCGTGCTGAGAAAGAGGCGCAGGTCGTAGAATCCGGCATACAAGTAATCGTCCCTGTCGGCTTGTTCTGCGAATGCCTTGCAGGTCTCTGTCTTCAGCAACAGCAGCTGTCCGAAATCAAAATCATCTCGGATGCTCCCCTCCTGGTAATCAATCACGGGATGCGGCTGCCGCTTTCCGTCCGCACTGATGTAGTGGTCGCTGTACACGCAGGTGGCATCAGCGTCGACCGCCACGCGCAGCCACCGGTCCATGGCATGAAATCCCAGCGTGAATGGTGTGGCCTTCCTGCTGAGCAGGATATAATCGGCAGTAGCCAATTGAGCCATTTTCCTCATCGTTTCAGATGACGTGAGGCGGTTGATACGAACCAGTGAACAGTCGTGGGGAACTTCGTTTTCCTGTGTGAACTGTTCCGAAACCATCAGATAAATTTGTCGTACACACTTGCTCTGTCGCAAGTCGTGGAGGGTGTTTTCCATCACGGCGATGTCGTCGCACGGTAGGAAGCAGTCTATTTTTTCTCTCATTATTTTGGTTTTTACATGAACGGATTTGGTTTCTGAGCGAGATAAGCTTGTGCTCTTGTTTGTAATTGTTGAGCCGCAGCCTATCTTATGCAAAAACAGCGCAAACCGAAAGCAGTCAAATCGCGTTTGAATTGCTGAGGTGCTGCCTGTTTTATGCAAAGATAGTGCAAAAAGCCCACAAAAAGAAATGAACAACCTACTTTTTTATCGTCCGCCTTTCTGACTATCAAAGAAGTGATAAGTTGGCGTCGAGAATATGCCAACCATCATCGTGTTGGATGATGAATAATCTTGACAAGCAACCCTTCCATATTTTGCGTTTTTGCCACCAGACGGGTAGTAAGACGCAAATACGAGAAATATGAGTGATTTTAGGATATTATTGATAGTCAGGTTCTTATGCGAACTTGTCCTTGCTCGTCCTCTGCTATTCACGCACTTTTTCGACAAAAGCAAAGCTATTGGCATTCAATTCACATGCTTTTGTACCTCAATAGCATGCTTGTTGTGCGTCAATAAAAATGTTTTTTAGCCGATAAAATGCTCCTTTTGAAGTTGAAAACGATTTTTTCAGGCCTCTCAAATCGTTCTTTTGTGTCTGGTAAGCCTATTGATTTTTTCTAGAATGTGCTTTTTTATGGGGCGATTTTGACCATAAATCTGATAAAAAATAAGGACAATTTGTAGGGTTTTGGTATATCGCTTTCCACATAAATAAAGGTTTCATTTGTAGGGTGGTATAATCATCCAACATCTGCCATCTTCGCTTTTTCATCTTTGGCAGAATTTATTCTTTGGCTGTTTAGTCACGCAAAATTCGCAGAAACAGCAGATTTTTTGCGTGAATCAGGGTTGTAATTTTCGTTTTTATATATTAGGTGTAGGATGTTCCAGGCTTTTTGTGTACCTTTGCAAAGATAGTGCGAGCAGAATGCAAAGCAAGTTTTGCTAACTTTGCAGCGGCGAAGCCTGTCTTCGGCAAAGGGCAGGTGGCGATTTAACAAACAAGATCAAAAATGGAAACTGGTAAGAAAAAGCTGTTGGGAATGACGCTGAGCGAGCTCAAAGAGGTTGCTCAGGCTTTGGGAATGCCTTCGTTCGCTGGCGGACAGATGGCTAAATGGCTCTACCAGCGGCAGGTGACGAGTATTGACGAGATGACGAACATCTCTAAGTCGAACCGTGAACGGCTGGCCAAAGAATATGAAATTGGCTGCATGGCGCACATCGATGCGCAGTATTCGAAAGACGGAACCATCAAATATCTGTTTCCAACCGCCTCGGGAAAGTTTGTCGAGACCGTGTTCATCCCCGATGACGACCGTGCCACCCTGTGCGTGTCCTGTCAGGTGGGATGCAAGATGAACTGCCTGTTCTGTCAGACTGGCAAGCAGGGCTTTGAAGGTAATCTGACCTATGCCGATATCCTCAACCAGGTGTACTCACTGCCCGAACGTGACAGGCTGACCAACATCGTGTTCATGGGGCAGGGTGAGCCGATGGATAATTTGGACAACGTGCTGAGGGTGACACAGGTGATGACCGCCGATTACGGCTATGCCTGGAGCCCCAAGCGCATCACTGTGAGTAGTGTGGGCGTGAAAGGCAAGCTGAAACGCTTTCTGGATGAGAGCGATTGCCATGTGGCCATCAGTCTGCATTCGGCTCTGCCCGAGCAGCGCAGCATGCTGATGCCCGCCGAGAAAGGCTTGCCCATCGAGCAGATTGTTGACCTATTGCGCGGCTACGACTTTGCTCACCAACGCCGGTTGTCGTTCGAATACATCGTCTTTGGCGGACTGAACGACACGGCGATGCACGCCCGCAGAATCATCGACCTACTGCATGGGCTGGATTGCCGCGTCAACTTGATACGCTTCCATCAGATTCCGAACGTGCCATTGAAAGGTGCCGACGAGCAGAAGATGGAAAACTTTCGCAACTACCTCACGTCGCATGGCGTATTCACCACCATCCGAGCCAGTCGTGGGCAGGACATCTTCGCAGCCTGTGGCCTGTTGAGTACGGCTAAAAAAGCTGGCGCATGAGCAGGCTTCGTTGGGTAGTTGCCCTTGCTGCCATGCTGCTCTTAACAGCCTGCCGGCAGCAGGAACGTCCGCTGCCCGCTGCCTCGGCGAACCCTTACGAGGTTTTGGTGGTTGGCGATGCCGACAGTTTGGTGAGCCACATGTTGTCGGTGCCGATGCCGGCACTGCCACAGCGCGAACCAATGTTCGACGTTCGGCAGGTTGAGCCTGCTCGGTTCAAGGGAAAGCTGTTGCTGGCGCGCAATGTCGTGGTGGTGAGGCAAAACCGAAAATGGCTTGGAAAACCCTCGCTCCACATCGAACGTGACCGCCATGCGCAGCCGCAATTGATGGTATATGTTGACGTGGGGTCGGCCAACGACCTGAAGCAATTCATCGCCACGAACCAACAACGAGTGAGGCAGCTGCTGGTGACCAACGAATATCTGTCGGCCATTCTCCAGCTCCAGCGAAAGCATTCCGTGCGAGGTGGAAGGCTTATCGACTCGATGTTCCACCATACCGTGCTGCTGCCTGCGGACATGACCTACCACAAGGTGGGCAAAGACTTCCTCTGGGTGTCAAACAATGCGGCGCAGGGCATGCAGAATTTGTGCGTTTATACCCTCAGCGGAATTGATAATCAACCTCCTGAACGCATGGACAGCGTGCTGAAGGCGAACATGAAAGGCGAGACCGACCGCATGTACATGCGCACCATGGCCCGCTCCATGACACAAGAAAACGTCAGAATCGGCAGACAGTCATGCCAGCTGCAGTGCGGACTGTGGGAGATGGTGGGCGACGCCATGGGCGGTCCGTTGGTGAGACGCGTCGTCAAAGACAGCGTAGCCGGTAAGTCACTGGTACTCGATGCCTTCGTCTATGCGCCTGAAATGGACAAACGCAACAAGATGCGTGAGATGGAAGCGGTACTGCTGACCGTGAAACGAAAATAAAGATAGGGGGAGCGAGGACAGGCCACAGCCGTCACTCATGACCTCCGTGACATATAAACAAATTCTCTTATGAACAACAGAAAAATTCGTGTGGCTCTTACACACGGTGATACAAACGGTATCGGATATGAACTGATTTTTAAAACTTTCGCAGCTCCAGAGATGTTAGAGCTCTGCACGCCCATCATCTATGGGTCGCCCAAAATTGCTGCTTACCACCGAAAGGCGCTGGACATCCAGGCCAACTTCAGCATCATCAACACGGCTGATGAGGTGTGCGACGGTCGCATCAACCTGATGACCTGCTTTGATGACGAGGTGAAAGTGGAGTTGGGAACCCCTACGGAAGAGTCGGGACAGGCGGCAGTGCGTGCCCTTGACCGTGCCATGACCGATTATCGGGAAGGGGTTTACGACGTGCTGGTGGC
Source organism: Hoylesella buccalis ATCC 35310 (assembly GCF_025151385.1). Taxonomy (NCBI): domain Bacteria; kingdom Pseudomonadati; phylum Bacteroidota; class Bacteroidia; order Bacteroidales; family Prevotellaceae; genus Hoylesella; species Hoylesella buccalis. The sequence goes on from NZ_CP102287.1 coordinate 3,271,196, forward strand.
AGCTCCCATGAGCGCCGATGGCATTAAGTTTGGCAACCTCACATTCGATAGCTTGGAAAACTACCTACAGACTTGCTTGGGAGAGGGGAAGCAAACCACCACGTTGTACCTGAACGACTTCATGCATGTGGCCGTGGTGGCCGACGATCAACCTCTGAAAGCGGCCATGGAGAACATCACGTTAGAGAACATTGTTCACAAGGCAGCTATCCTGTACCTCACCTTAAAGCGTGACCTGCGTGTCGCCAACCCGCGCATTGCAGTGCTGGGTCTTAATCCGAAGGCCGATGGGGCAGAGGAGCAGGAAATCATTCGTCCGGCTGTTGCCAAGCTTTCGGATGCTGGCATGTGCGCTTTTGGTCCTTATGCGGCCGAGACGTTCTTTGGCTCCAACGATTATGATGCGTTTGATGGCATCTTGGCGATGTATCACGACCAGGCCATGTTGCCTTTTAAGACGCTGTCGCTGGAAGAGGGAGTGAGTGCCATCGCTAACTTGCCCATCGTCTGTACCAAAACCAATTATACGCCAATGTTCGAGGTGGCCGGTCAGGGTGTTATCAATGAGAACCCACTGCGGCAAGCCGTTTATCTGGCCATCGACATCTATCGCAACCGCTTCAACTATGATGAGCCGATGAAAAATCCGCTGCCCAAGCTTTATCATGAACGCCGCGAGGACCGTGGCAGAGGTCGCTTCAATGCGCCCAAGCGTCAGATGAAGGGCGAGCAGCAGGCCAGTCAGCCAAAGAAAGATGAAAAGTAAATATCAGAATGGCTTCTTCATTTTTGGGTTAGTCATACTTGTCATCATGGTCACCCAACTCAATTTCACCGAAGTGTGGAATGGGTTGACCCATGCAGGCTATTGGTTCTTTGCCATTGTAGCCCTGTGGGCGGTGTTATATGTGTTCAACACCGCAGCTTGGTACTTGATCATCCGAAGCAGTGAGCCTGTTTATTCGTCGCAAGAATCGACAAGTGGTGACGACAACGCAGCTGGGAAGCCTGTGAAGAAGGTGGGCTTTTGGTGGCTCTACAAGATTACCGTGTCTGGGTTTGCGCTCAACTACGCCACTCCTGGCGGATTGATGGGTGGCGAGCCTTACCGCATCATGGAGCTGTCGCCACGAATAGGTGCCGAGCGAGCGTCGTCATCGGTGATTCTTTATGTGATGACACACATCTTTACCCATTTTTGTTTCTGGGCCGTCTGCATCGGGTTGTACCTACTCACGCAGCCCATGTCCGTCAAAATGGGGCTGTTGTTGGCTGCCGCAGCGGTGTTCTGCGGACTGGGTATTTGGTTCTTTCTGGTGGGTTATCAAAAGGGATTGGCGGTGCGCATGATGAATGTGCTGCGCCACATACCGTTTGTCAAGAAGTGGGCTCAGCCTTTCGTGGAGAAGCACAGGCAGCAGCTGGACACCGTGGATCGGCAAATTGCGGCCTTGCATCAGCAAAATCCCAAGACTTTTTTGTCGGCCGTAGCGTTGGAAATGGCATGCAGGTTTTTGTCAGCACTGGAGGTGATGTTCATTTTGATGGTGCTCATGCCACATGTAGACTATCTGCATTGTGTGCTGGTGTTGGCCTTCACGTCGCTCTTTGCCAATCTGTTGTTCTTCATGCCCCTGCAATTGGGCGGCCGCGAGGGTGGCTTCCTGATGTCAGTATCGGCCCTGGGCATGACGGCCAGCGCGGGTATCTTCGTGGCTCTGCTGGTGAGACTGCGTGAATTGGTGTGGACGGGCATCGGACTGTTGTTTATCAAGATCAACGAACGAAAGGGACAGGATCAGACGAAGGCCACGCCTTGACACTCAGGATGGAAGGGACAGACAGATGAATGCTATATAATAAGGTGGAGCGATGGCGCATAAAAACTCAGCCATCCTTGCGGCTATCTCGAATAAATTGTTTAATTTTGTCAACCAATGAACACTTCGGAATTGCAGAAAGTTAAGCAGCGTTACAGCATCGTGGGCAACTCTGACGAGCTGAACCATGCGCTGGATGTGGCCCTTCAGGTCGCACCCACTGACCTGTCGGTCTTGATATTCGGAGAGAGTGGCGTGGGCAAAGAAATCGTTCCGCGCGTTATTCACGACCATTCACCTCGAAGACGAGAGCGGTATTTTGCAATCAACTGTGGTTCTATCCCTGAAGGAACCATCGACAGTGAATTGTTCGGACACGAGAAAGGGTCGTTCACCGGTGCCATCGGTGAGAGCGAAGGCTATTTTGGCATAGCCAACAAAGGCACCATCTTCATGGACGAGGTGGGCGAACTGCCACTGGCTACGCAAGCTCGCCTGCTGCGTGTGCTGGAAACCGGCGAATATATCCGCGTGGGCGGACAAGAGGTTCGCAAGACCGATGTGCGTATCGTGGCAGCCACCAACGTGAACATGCCTAAAGCTATCAGTGAGGGACGGTTTAGAGAAGATTTGTATTATCGTCTCAACACCATCCCCATCAAGATGCCTCCTCTGCGTGACCGCGGGGAAGACGTGATTTTGCTGTTCCGCTTGTTCTCGATGCAGATGGCCGAGAAATACCGCCTGCCAAAGATTAGTCTCACCGAAGATGCCAAACAGCTGATGCTGAATTACAAGTGGCCGGGCAACGTTCGGCAGCTGAAGAACATCACCGAGCAGATGTCGGTGTTGGTGAAAGACAGGGAAATCAACGCACAGCTGTTGCAGCAGTTCATCCCACGCGATCCCGAAAGCACGCAACTGGCACCCATCTCGCCACAAGGATCGCACAGCTACGAAAGCGAGCGCGAGATACTGTATAAAATATTATACGAGCTGAGGGGCAACGTGAGTGATCTGCGAAGGGATTTGAACAGCCTCAGAAAACAACTTAACGAGGCGCAACAGCAAAATGTTGGTGTGGCTTATCAAGGACAGGTGCATGCGTTGGATAATAAACTGGCAGGATATCCCAATATGCCGCAGCACCCCCAGGTAACCGCACCGCAGGCAAACGTACGGTCATCGGCCGATCCAGAGGATGCCATCGTGGAGGAAGTGACCGAACCAGAGAGCCTGAACTTGAACGATCTAGGGCGGAAAATGGTGGAGAAGGCTCTCGAACGTAATGGTGGAAACCGCAAGAAAGCCGCACAGGAACTCGGTATATCTGACCGTACGCTGTATAGAAGAATTAAACAATATGGACTGGATAAGAGTTGACGGTATGGCAGCAGGAAAATATTACCACGCATGTGGCAACCTTATCATCAGTCTTGTTGTGGGCTTTATGCTCATGGCTTGCTCTGTTAGCTATAAGTTTAATGGTGCCAGCATCGACTATACCAAGACCAAGACGATCCAAATCGTCGACTTTCCCATACGAAGTAGTTATGTGTGGGGACCGATGGGGCCGATGTTCAACAACGAACTGAAAGACGTTTTCGCCAACCACACCCGTCTACAGCAGGTGAGGCGTAATGGAGATCTGAAAATAGAAGGCGAGATTGTGTCGTACACGCAGCGTAACAAGTCGGTCTCCAGCGAAGGGCATTCGGCACAAACCGAGCTGACTCTTACGGTGAACGTGCGCTTCACCAATAACGTCAACCATACGGAAGACTTTGAAAGACAGTTCTCATCCGCGAAGTCGTACGAGACAACGCAGAACCTGAGCTCAGTGCAGGAAGAATTGGTATCGCAAATGGTGAAAGATCTTGCAGACCAAATTTTCAATGCGACCGTAGCCAACTGGTAACTTCAAGCAATCAACAACCTACAGATGGATCTGACCCGACTGATACAACATCCAGAAACGATGGACAAGGAGACGCTCTATGACCTGAGAAGCCTGCTTGCCCTTCACCCGTATTATCAGACGGCAAGGTTGCTGATGTTGCAAAACCTGTATCTTCTGCACGACCCCTCGTTTGATGAAGAACTGCGACGAGCCGCCATCTATCTCACCGATCGGAAGGTTCTCTTCAGTCTCATCGAGGCGGCGCATTATCAACTCAAGCGGGCGGACAAGGATAAACAGAATCCACAAAATCAACCTGTGGATGACGATCGTACCATCTCACTGATTGACAACTTCCTCGAAACCATTCCTGCCGATGAAGAGGAAACCAGCAAGAAACGCAAGCCTACACCAGCAGATGCTGCCGTTGACTATGTGGCTTATCTTATGGAGGTGGAAAACAGTGAGGAACAACAGGAGTCGTCACCCTCACTACACCTCAAAGGTCAGGAACTTATCGACAGCTTCATAGAGAAAAGCGGCGATGGACGCATCCAATTGAGCGACACGCCCGAATATCTTCCAGAACTGCAAGAAGAAAACGAGAACAGTGAACCGGATGAGGGATACTTCACTGAGACACTGGCCAAAATATACATCAAACAGGGAAGATATCAGCAGGCATTGGAAATAATTCAGCGATTAAATTTGAATTATCCAAAAAAAAATAGTTACTTTGCAGACCAATTACGTTTTTTAGAGAAATTAATATTAAACAATAAAATAAACAAATAAGAAAATGATGTACACATTATTCGTTGGACTCATCGTTCTTGCGTCCTTGTTGATGGTGGGAATCGTATTGATCCAAGAGTCAAAAGGAGGCGGTTTGGCTTCCAACTTCTCATCTTCAAACGCCATCATGGGAGTTAGAAAAACGACCGACGTCATCGAAAAAGCTACTTGGGGTTTGGCCATCGCAATGGTAGTCTTGAGCGTAGCATGCGCTTATGTGGCTCCTCACTCAGCCAGCAGTCAGAGTGTGTTGGAGAAGACCGCCACTGAGACACAGACCACCAACCCGAACACAACGCCTGGATTTGGCGCCAGTCAGCAACAAGCTCCGGCAGCTGGCGGACAAGCAGCACCTGCAACACAGGGAACACAGTCGGCACCCGCAGCTCCAAAAGCTCCGGCAACACCGGCAAAGTAGAAAATAGATAAAAAATAAGGGATTTGTTTGGCTGGATTAAATAAATCCCTTATCTTTGCAATCGCTTCCAAGTGAGGAAGCAAGTTTTTTATACATGGTGGCCGTAGTTCAGTTGGTTAGAGCGTCAGATTGTGGTTCTGAATGTCGTGGGTTCGAGTCCCACCTGCCACCCACCCCACTAATAAGCGGAAAGCCCGATAAGTTAAGGCTTTCCGCTTATTGCTTTTTTGTATACAAAATCTTTCTGTCGTCTTTCTAAGGTTCGCTGAATTCATAAATAAAATGAACTCTTTGAGTCGTCACCACATGAGCGTAGGAGGCTCTTTCCTGTCCATGCGAACGGATGCTATGTGTATTCATGAGCTGTTCACCATATGAACTGCTGTTCTTTTTCTCATACCTTTTTTGTAACAATAAACCTATTGTCTTTTCTTTAAAATTAAAAATGCTTCGTCATATTTTTATTTAACCCCATTTTCGCCACAATAAGTTGACTGACACTTTTTTCTTGATGAATGGATCAACATGACGACATGGCTCAAATGGGAGAGTTCTTATGATGTTATGTAGACGATTTTGATAAAAAACTTACAAATTATTGCTTTTGTTTGTAATATTTCTGTACTTTTGTAGTCGTAACGACGTGCATCCTACAAAATGTCAAATGGACATGACAACTCATGGTCGTATCTGTAGGGGTGTAGCTTATCTGGTTCCGCCTCCGCACATGCTTGATGAGAGATGTTATTGATGCGTGATGGGTACTTGGTGTCGATGCCATTCCAAACTCTATGGGTTTGCACTCCAATCTCTATGAGTTTGAGTGCTAAACTCAATGAGTTTGCACACTAAACTCAATGAGTTTGCGCAGCAAGTTGTATGCATTTCCTGTCCAAACTGAAAATTGAATGTTAACTGATATTTACAAATTATTAAAAAAATGAGACAAAGTATGAAGAAAATTTTACTCATGATTGCACTTTTTACCTGTGCATCCTGGTCGGTCATGGCAGCTGACACCGACAAGCCAGCTGCAGTGTTTACCTATAACGAAGCACATGTGAACAAGCCTGTGAAAGTTGGACTGGCAGCAACTGGCAGCTTTTCGGTAGATTGGGGCGACGGCGTTCTCAAAAAGTATGACAAAACGCAGTTTTGCATCGATTACGTGAAGGGAAAGCAGGTGAAGCTGTATGGCGATTTTGTGCAAATTGTTGCCGTCGCTCAAGAGATTGAAGAGATGGATTTGAGTGGTTGTCCCAACATTCAGCGTCTTCATATCTATGAAAACAACATCAAACATTTGAACGTGTCGCACATGACGAAGATGATCGGACTGTATGCTGCAAAAAATGAAATTGAAAACGAGATGGATTTCTCCGGCTGCAACGGCTTGAAAGTCATCGACCTCAGTGAAAACAAGATTCCGGGCAAGATGGATTGCAGCGGCATGAAAAGTCTTTCGAAGGTCGACGTGTCTGTCAACCAGCTCACTCAACTGTTGCTGCCCAAGGATGAGAATACAGTTCTGGTGGATGTAAACTGCGATAACAACGAGTTGACTGACATTGATGTTACGGGCTTAAAAAAACTCGATGAGCTTTCTTGCTCAAGCAACAAACTTCAAACAATCGACCTTACCGGTCTATCATCCTTGACGAAGTTATATGCCGACCACAATGAAATCAAAACCATCACGTTTCCGCGGGAAAATAAGCTGGATTTGCTCAACCTGAGTTTCAATCAGCTGGAGAGCATCAACCTGGTGCCCTTGTTTCAACTCACTGGCTTGTACCTGTACAACAACAAATTGACGGAACTGGACTTGACACCCAATCGCAACCTGCGGTGGATCAATGTGGAACACAACAACCTGTCTAAATTCAGCACCAAGTCGCAGCCGCAGTTGGCGTTGTTGCGCGTTTCTTACAACAACCTCTCTGAACTGGACATCACAACCAACAAGATGGTCAACACGCTTTATGCTGAGCACAACCGGCTTACCAACATTGATGTAAGCAACAACCCATCACTGTTTGATTTCAATATCGGCAACAACCAGTTGACTACCCTCGACATCTCTAAGAACCCGAGCATGTATTACCTCCGTTGCGACAGTAATGAGATTGCCAGCCTGGATTTGTCGGCCAACCAAGACCTCCATCTGGTGGCAGCCGAACATAACAAACTCACTACGTTAGACCTTCAGGGCAAAAAAAGTCTGCGAGGACTCTTTCTTCAGGACAACGCCATGGCTGACGCTGAACTGAATAAAATCATCGCAGCTTTGCCTGACATCAAAGGTAAGAAGCCCATCCAAGGCGTGACGTGGAGCGATCAGCTGGTGTACTCTTGTCAGAACAGTGCCGATGTACACAAGAGCGAGGCCGAGCAGAAAGGTTGGAAGGTAACCGAGAAAATCACATCGGGCATTAACCGCTTGCTCCCAGAAGGTTCAAGCGAAGTCGTGCGCTGCCTGTATTATAATCTCAGCGGCCAACGGCTCAACGCCGAACCTATCCATGGCTTGTACCTTATAAAAGAGGTGAGAAGCAACGGCACAAGTACCGTGCGCAAGATGACGAAGTAAGCACGTCGCTCACACCAGCAAACGGTGCTAAAAACAATGAATAACGCCTTCCGGTTGAGATAATCGGAGGGCGTTTTGCATTTACACTGGCGCCATGTCAATCGCGTTTCAATCATCCCAGAAGACCCATGTGTAGACGATTGTAGCATGATAACTATCAACAAATCAGTGTCTTACATTTTTAAAATTAGACTTAAAAAGATTGAATAATTTGTCTGTTCGCCTTTTTTTGCATACCTTTGCACCCGATAAAAATAGAGATGGTATTTTATAGTGATTATAAGCAGGCCATCTACTAAGTATCTAACGGAGCCGGATGAGCAGAAAAAAAAGTTCTCACATAGCTGCCATCCCGGGCATGTTTGACAAGAGCGTTGTCAAGTCCAGGCTCCATAAACAAGTAAATATGGAGAGAATAAAAAAGATTGTTTTTGTAACATGGATAATCTTGCTCTTTCTTCCCGGTTTTGCCTTGGCAGGACAGATGAAAGGCACCAGTGCAACAAGCAATTTCGATTGGACTCCAGTGATGGAGGCAATCATTCATGTAGAGAGTCGTGGAAATGTCAAAGCGAGGAGCGGAAATTCGGTAGGTGTCATGCAGATTACGCCGATACTCGTAGCAGAATGCAATCAAATCTTGAAAAGACGTAACAGCAAGAAACGCTACAAGCTGTCAGACCGCCTAAGTGTGGCAAAGTCTAAAGAGATGTTTCTATTGATTCAATCGGTGTATAACCCGAATAACAACGTTGAGAAAGCAATCCGTTCATGGAACGGTGGACCTAACTACAGTAACCGTAGTACGCATCATTACTTCAGGAAAGTGATGAAGGTGCTGAGAGGATAATTAGAGGGTTTGGCTTTTTTACCGATTTAAGACTTATAGAGATCCAACTGTTAGAAATCTGAAACAGGATGCTAACAGTTGGATTTTTTTTTGTTTGTATAACATGGATGTCGATGATATGGAGCCGAAGCCATGTCTTCATATATCATTTTTCATTGGAAACATTGTGAATTTCCGTTGCTTAATTCCCTCCCCCTGTAACGTTCATTCTCTTTATTTTTTACTATCTTTGCAGAAGATAGGCTTCGCCTCAACATAGAAAGTAAACTTTCTCTGTCTTCGGCTTGCTCAATCTTTGCAGAAGAAATGCTTCGTTTACTTAAACATGGGAAACGATGTTTCTTTCCCAAAAAATGATTAAAAACCAACATGAAAATAGTAATGATGGCCCTGATTGGGCACTGGCTTGTAGGCACAATAGCGGGTATGGTACAACAAAGACCACCAATCTCACTGCTGCAATAGATAGAAATGATGACAAGATTATCAAATATTAAATAACAATCACTTTTATGAAACAAAGAATGAAGTTATTGGCAGGTGCCAGCTTGATGTTGGGCCTGTCTGCAAATGGTGCAATGGCCTACACAATGACTGCTGAAAGCACAGCCATCGTGGCTGCTGCCGACAACACCAAGTTAGTAACCCAGCGTCCCCCTATGGCAGAACGTTTGTTCGTTTCCAACGCTGTTGAAAAGAAAATTAAGGAAGTACGCAAGCTGTTGAAGGGCAATCCCTACCTGGCTTGGATGTTCGAGAATTGTTTTCCCAACACCTTAGATACCACAGTCCACTTTGACGGCAAAGATGATACCTTCGTCTACACAGGCGATATTCACGCCATGTGGTTGCGTGATTCAGCTGCGCAGGTGTGGCCATATGTTCAATTGGCCAACAAAGATCCTAAGCTGAAAGCCATGTTGCGCGGTACCATTCTACGTCAATTGAAATGTATCAACATCGATCCCTACGCCAATGCTTTCAACATGGGACCGACGGGGGGCGAGTGGCAGAGCGACTTGACAGACATGAAACCCGAACTGCATGAGCGCAAATACGAGATTGATTCGCTATGTTATCCGCTCCGCTTGGCTTACCACTATTGGCAAGTAACTGGTGACGACTCTGTTTTTGGCCCCGAATGGATAGAGGCCATGAAGAATATCTTGAAGACGTTCCACGAACAGCAACGCAAGAATGGGGTAGGACCGTACAAATTCCAACGCAAGACCGAGCGACAATTGGACACCGTGTCAAACGACGGATTGGGAAACCCTGTGAAGCCAGTTGGACTTATTGCCTCATTCTTCCGCCCGTCAGACGACGCTACCACCTTTTTGTTCCTTGTTCCGTCCAATTTCATGGCGGTTTCTTCACTTCGCAAGGCTGCTGAGATTCTGACAAAGGTAAACAAGAACACTGTTTTGGCCAGCCAATGTACCGCTTTGGCCGATGAGGTGGCAGCTGCTTTACAGAAATATGCAGTACACAACCACCCCAAATATGGTAAGATTTATGCTTTTGAGGTTGATGGCTTCGGCAACCAGTTGCTCATGGACGATGCCAATGTGCCCAGTTTGTTGGGCATGGCTTACCTGGGTGATGTAGACGTGAACGACCCTATTTACCAGAACACGCGTCGCTTTGTGTGGAGCGAGGACAATCCTTATTTCTTCAAGGGCGCAGCGGGAGAAGGTGTTGGTGGACCGCATACTGGATATGACATGATTTGGCCAATGACCATTATGATGAAAGCCTTTACCAGCAACAACGACGCTGAAATCAAAGAATGTATCGAACAGCTCATGCGTACCGATGCCGGATTGGGCTTCATGCACGAGTCTTTCCATAAAAACGATGCCACAAAATTCACTCGTTCGTGGTTTGCTTGGCAGAACACGCTCTTCGGTGAACTGATTATCAAGCTTCTTGACGACGGCAAACTAAACGTATTGTTGAGTGCGAAACGATAATCAGAACAACTTTTTATATCTCACTTTCGTGCCGGGTTCCATTAAGGTGGCCCGGCATTCGTTTTTCATACCGTTCCCCATTGTTTGGAACGTTTGTTTGTTCAGACGGTTGTGCGCTTAACGAATGCCGCAACAAGAAGAATAAATCTTTTCTTTCTTGATTATCACGGATATTGCTTACTTTTGCCAAACGATGAAAAAAGAAAAAAACATCGAACATCTTTCCGCCGACTCATGCGGTACAAGTGGGATTATGTTAGATATAACATGGTTCACTTTGTTGTTCAGGCCCAGACCTGGAATGTAAAAATAGGTATTAAAAATTAATTCACCAGACCTGATTAAAGAAGATGTTGCTGTCTGTCATCATCCCCGTTTACAATGTAGAACACACCCTTGAAAGGTGTGTGCAGAGTGTGTTGACTCAGAATGTTCCTGATATGGAAGTCATCTTGGTGGATGATGGGTCGACAGATGGCTCGGCTGCTCTCTGTGATACTTATCGCAACACAAAGAATATCACTGTTATCCATCAAGACAATGCGGGCCTCTCTGCGGCACGAAACACGGGGTTAACGGTGGCACAAGGCAGGTATGTCACTTTTGTTGACTCGGATGATTACTTGGATGCCGACCTTTATCCCTCGCTGATGAAGGTATTACAGGCGGATGCCGATATCGACTTGTTGGAATATTCGTTTGTCAGAGACGATGGAAAGAGCGTGGAAACGCATACGCTCCACGACAAGTGTTATCACGACGTGTGGCGCTATTGGTTCGAAGCCAAGGCATATCTGCATGGTTTCGCCTGTAATAAAATATTCAAACGAGCTCTGTTTGACACCATCCAGTTTCCAGTTGGTCGTAAATTTGAGGACGTTTTTGTGCTGCCACAGCTGTTAGGTAAGGTTCACTGTGTTCGTACCACTCCTATCGGGTTTTACCAATATACCTATAATAAGAACGGTATAACGGCTCGGGCGCAGGGCAACGAATGGAAAGACCTGTTGCAAGCGCATCTCAACGTATTGGAAAACACGGCTCTTCAAGCCTGCGAAGGCTTTGGCGCTTACTATGCCCATGTGTTGAATGTTCAGTTGCATACCTACGAATTGACGGGCAATGTGAACGACATCCAGCTTCCCACACTTCCCTTTTACGGCACCCTGAAATTAAAACTGCTTCGTCTTTTTGGCATGAGACGCCTGTGCATGTTACATCGCTGCCTGCACCAGTTACTGTAAAGCAGCAACTCAGCCTGTAGATTGACTGAAAAACAAGATGTACGTTGATGATGAATTTTCTTGACATCAAGGCTTTTGATAGCTGACGAATTTGCCAACTACGATGCATTTTTTCGGCAAATTTCTACGTTGATAGTTTTCAAGAGCCGTTTTAAGGGTAAAAAAACAGATAAAATATTTTATAATTCTGTAGAACGTGATGAATTAGATTCCGCTCTTCACAAATAGACTAATTAAATCACTTCATGCAGGGCAGGTTTCATAAAATCTTGCCAGATGCAGAATAGACACATCGAGCGCAACAGTAAGTTCGTTGCAATCGATGACGGATAGACAATGAATGGTATTGGTTGGGCACATCCAACGTAAAAGTGAATAAATGATAACGCATTTGCCTGTTCCTGTTTTTTGTTGTAAATTTGCCATACTAATAACACTAACTAAATAAATAATATGAACATCATTAAAACGTGTCTGTCTGCACTCGCACTGGTTACTGCCATGAATGCAAGTGCACTTGACAAACTAGACCCCGTAGATTATGTGAACCCTTTGGTGGGTACCCTGTCCAAGGTTTCCCTCTCAACAGGTAATACCTATCCGGCCATCGCCCTGCCATGGGGCATGAATTTCTGGATGCCTCAAACAGGTAAGATGGGAGATGGATGGGCTTATGTTTATACAGCCGACAAACTTCGCGGATTTAAGCAAACGCATCAACCCAGTCCATGGATCAACGATTACGGACAGTTTGCCATCATGCCCATCACCGGCAAGCCGGTATTCAATGAAGACGAACGCGCCAGTTGGTTCTCACACAAGGCCGAAGTGGCCAAACCCTATTACTATCGCGTCTATCTGGCTGACCACGACGTGGTGACGGAATTGACTCCGACAGAGCGGGCCGTCATGTTCAGGTTCACATTCCCTGACACCGACCAGTCGTATGTGGTAGTAGATGCCCTCGACCGCGGGTCTTCTGTGAAGATTATTCCTTCAGAAAACAAGATTATTGGATACACTACTCGCAACAGTGGGGGCGTACCCGACAATTTCAAGAATTATTTTGTCATCAAGTTTGACAAGCCTTTCACATACAAAGCTGCTGTGGCCGATGGTCAAATCAAGCAAGGAACCACGGAAGCAACGGTCAATCACGCTGGTGCCATCATCGGCTTCAAGACCAAACGAGGCGAACAAGTGCATGCCCGTATCGCCTCTTCTTTCATCAGTCCAGAGCAAGCAGAACTCAACTTGCAGGAGCTGGGCAACTCGTCGTTCGAACAAATCAAGGCACAGGGCCGACAGACTTGGAACAAAACGTTGAGCCGAATTGAGGTGGAAGATAAAAATGTAGACCATTTGCGTACCTTCTACTCATGTCTTTACCGCTCTGTATTGTTCCCACGCAGTTTCTACGAGAAAGATGCCAATGGAAAAATCGTCCATTACAGTCCGTACAACGGCAAGGTGTTGCCAGGTTACATGTTTACCGACACAGGCTTCTGGGACACGTTCCGCTGTTTGTTCCCCATGCTCAACCTCATCTATCCGTCCATGAACGTCAAGATGCAAGAGGGTTTGGCCAATGCTTATCTCGAGAGTGGGTTCCTGCCAGAGTGGGCAAGTCCTGGCCATCGCGGCTGCATGGTGGGCAACAACTCGGCATCTGTCGTGGCAGACGCTTACCTGAAAGGTCTGCGTGGTTACGATGCTGAAACGTTGTGGAAAGCCGTGACGCATGGTGCCAACGCGGTTCACCCAAAGGTTAGCTCAACGGGTCGCTTGGGATGGGAGTATTACAACAAATTGGGTTATGTGCCTTACGACGTGAAGATTAATGAGAACGTGGCTCGTACCTTGGAGTATGCCTACGATGACTGGTGCATCTATCAGTTTGGTAAGTCGCTGGGTAAGTCTGAAAAAGAACTGGCTCAGTACAAGAAGAACGCCATGAACTATAAGAACGTATTCGATAAGGAAACCAACTTGATGCGCGGTCGCAATCAGGATGGTAAGTTCCAGACACCGTTCAGTCCCTTAAAGTGGGGTGATGCGTTTACAGAAGGCAATTCCTGGCATTACTCTTGGTCCGTATTCCACGACCCACAGGGCTTGATCAACCTCATGGGAGACAAGGAAACCTTCGTCCAAATGCTCGATTCAGTCTTTAATGTTCCGCCCTTGTTCGATGACAGTTACTACGGAGGCGTTATCCATGAGATTCGCGAAATGCAAATTATGAACATGGGTAACTATGCCCATGGCAACCAGCCCATCCAGCATATGATTTACATGTACAACTATGCTGGGCAGCCTTGGAAGGCTCAATACTGGATTCGCGAGGTGATGGACAAGCTCTACACGGCTCATGCCGATGGCTATTGCGGTGATGAGGACAACGGACAAACCTCTGCTTGGTATGTCTTCTCGGCCATGGGTTTCTATCCCGTTTGTCCAGGTGCCAACCAGTATGTCATTGGTACACCTTACTTTGACAAGATGACCCTGCATTTGGAGAACGGCAAGACCATGACCATCACGGCGCAAAACTGTAGTCAAGAGAACAAATACATCCAGTCGTTGAGCGTCAACGGCACGCCTTCCACCAAGAACTTCTTCACGCACGACCAGTTGATGCGGGGCGGCAACATCCAGTATGTCATGGGTAGTACCCCCAATAAGCAGCGTGGCATCAGCGACAGTGACGCTCCTTATTCGTTCACGAAAGAACTGACCGCAACGAAAAGCGTGAAAAGTAAGAAAAGCAGACGTCGCAGATAAGCGAGTGTGAACATTCATCGTCTGAATGGCGTTGATTGAGAAGATAAATTTAAAGGCTGGCTCTAACCGCATAATGGGTTAAGGCCAGCCTTTAAATTTATAAGCAGCGCAATTCCTGGATGCGCCAACTTGTAAATGAGGTCGGATGGTTGAGAAGGTTGTTTGCATTTCCTTGCCACACGCTCTTTGTGCTATTTGATGTGTGTTGATGTATGATTTACCACGTTCCGTACAAATTACGTCACAACGTAATTGTAAAATATTTCGTCTGTTTTTTGCCCTTAAAACGGCACATGAAAACTTTCAATCTGGAAAAAATCAATAGGCAGACGCGGAGCAAACAGGAGTTTGGTTTGCCAAGAAAAAAAGGATTTTTCCGCAAAAGCATGGAGATAACATCCTTAGAAGCATCCTATTGGTGGGCAATCTACATGCTGTTGCACCCCAAAAGCATGCATATTGATCCCCTAACTCAATGCTTTTGACCTAAAAAGAAGTTGAAAATAGATCAAAAACGACGTGGGGAAAGTGTAATGTGTTGTCTGTTAGTCGTATACAAAAGTATCAAATGCTTGGCGTATTTGCCGCAAGATGCATCGTTGTTCGCAAATACGCCAGCTATGAAGAGATTCGATGTCAAGAAAATTCATCATCATTGACGGTTGTTAGTTGCTCATCTCCAACAACGTTTCATGATGATGAATCCTATGTACGCTGTGTCTTTTCAAACAGGCTTTGATGAAAGTTTACCTACATTCGGGATGGCATACCATGGTGACATGACGTACGAAAGTAAACGGTGGCTTGTGTTTATTTAACCAACACTTTTTGTCCATTGACAATCACAACACCACTTGGTACGTTAAATCGTACGATCCCAGCATTCATTGGCTGAGTGATTATCCTTTTTCCGGTAAGATCACAAACATTGATTATGGCTTTTTCAGCACTCACAACTACCAGTTGACCCTTGGCATCACTATAAGCATTAGTCTTCAAGCCTGCTGTAAGATTATGAATAGCGGTGGGAATTATTTCCTTAATGTATTTAAAATGATTCCAGCCGAAGGTTAGTTTATAGGCGTCTACAGTTCCTTGAGGAACATATAAAACCCTTTCACCATAGTCATTGTCGTCAAATAAGGTGTATACTTCTTCTCCGTCAAGGTATCCTTTTTTGATTTCAGGAGGTGTTTGACTTAAAGAATAAACGGTAGTAAGTTGGGGATTCCCTTCAAATGCATATCCCCCGATAAGAGTTACATTCTCTGGTATGGTTACTTTGGTAAATTTCAAATTTTTGTCAAAGCAATAATTGCCGATGGTTTTCAGGCTTTTAGGGAATTCCACTTCTTGCAATTCATAGCAGTTTCGGAAGCACCAGTGACCGATTTTCTTCACTGAATTGCCTAAGACCACCTTTTTCAAATTGGTGGAAGAGTCAAAGGCGTAATCACTGATGTTCACGATGCTGTTAGGCAATGTTACTGATACCAAATGGTCCAGCTCGGAGAAAGCGCTGGATCCGATTTCCTTCACAGGTAAACCTTTGACAGTTTCTGGAATCACAATGTCACCTGCGTAGGGTGCTTTAATAACAATTAAATACGTGCCTTTTTGGGAATATTTGTACTTGATGCCGTCAACAATCACTGTTTTAGCGAGCCCGGCCATAGTTCCTAAGATGAGGAAGCACGAAATTAAAAATAATTTTGAATGGGAAAGTAATTGTTTGCTCATAAGAATAGGTTTTAAATATGAATAAAAAGTGAAATCTTCTATGTGGTTATAATTTCGTATTATAAACGCAAAGATAGTTAAAGTTTATCAAACGCGCAAGCATAAACGGAAGATGTTTGTTGTTTTCTCTTGAGCGATAGGAAGATGTAGCGTCAGTGAAGGGCTTGGGAACGGCAAAAAAGACTTAATTTATTTGTCGTTCCCACCGCTTTACATTATCTTTGCAAGAGATAGAGAGCGAAACGAAAACAAAGACAGTCAATGGGCTTCACTGCGTGGTTGGCTGTGCGGTAGGCTATCTGATATATCAAAATTGTTGCATGCTTATCGGATCAACGGTAGGGCATTGCAACTATCTCGGCCCATAAAACGTCTTAATGGAATGAAAAAAATATTTGGAAACCCTTTTTTAATCGCTTTGATGCTTATTGCCTTCTTTGTGAGCAGTTGTGGCAACAGAGCCAAAAAAGATTTGAATCATCTGCTCATGGAGCTGGCGGGAACAGATCACACCATCGACCACGATGACTGGATGACACTCGAAAACTATTTAGATGGGCAGAAAGCAAACTTCCCAGAGTTCTATGATGATGGAAAACTTGACGCAGATGAGGTGCGCGAATACATCGAAGAATTTTTCAGTCATCGCCGTGATGCCAAGAAAATCGACTTCTCTGGCATGGCAGTTGAGCCGCTCAAAGTGAATTTTTACCTTGAGCGTTCGGGCTCGATGATTGCCTACGACTCGCCAGCTGGTGACGGTTCGTTCAAGGCAGCCATTGTTCAGATGCTGAACAACCTGCCAGGAAATAATGCGGATCATAAGATTTATGTGGTTAATAGCTCGATAAACGCTTATCCCAAGGGGTTCGACCAGTTTGTGAAAGACAGCAACATCTTCGAGGCTACCAAAGGAATTGGTGACCCGAGCTTCACTGATTTCGGTGCCATCTTCGACAAAATCCTGAACAATACCAAGGATGATGAGCTGAGTATCTTGGTGACCGACATGATTTATTCTACCAAGGACATGACGGGTGTCAATCCACAGAAGGTGTTTGCTGAAGCGCAAGGCATGACCAACTCGGTTTTCAAGAGTGAGGTGAAGAAGAAGTCGATGCTCATTGTGAAGATGATGGGTTCGTACAATGGTCTCTATTATCCGTACAATTCGCCCAGCAAAGGGGTGGCTTACAATGGCAAGCGACCCTATTACATCGTGATTGTGGGCAACAACGAGAACATTGCCCGACTGACGCAAGACGAGAATTATGAGGCATTTGCCCACCTGTCACAGCTGCGGGGCTATGAGAACATGTATCTCTTCGAGACAGATGACGTGTACGAACCTTATTATTCTTTGCTGTTGAGTCATCCCCTGATACGCGGACGGTTCCAACCTGAACGCGGACAGGGTACGCAGGTGACGAAGTTGGAAGGCCTCAAGCAGGACCGCAACAGTGGAGATATCAGGCTGGTGTTGGCGGTAGACTTGAGCAAGATGCTCATTGCGGACGAATATCTCATGGATGTGAACAACTATGTGGTTGACGCTGACGACGCGGTTACTATCAAAGAGATTCGTCCTATCACCAAGTCGGACGTCACGCCTGCTGAAAGAAAATATATTCAATCGGCCACCCATCTGTTCGTGTTGTCTGCGAATGAGCTGAAACATGATCAGGAGGTTGAAATCAAGTTGCTCAACAGGCTGCCTCAATGGATTGAGGCTTCGTCGAATGACAACGACACCAAGGTGGACGGCAGCACTACCTTCGGGTTGAAATATCTGCTGCAAGGCATCTACAACAGCTACCGGAAGAATTCGGATGGGGAGCCTTATTATTTTGAAATGGAATTGAAGTTTAGCAAATAGCATGCATCGCACGAGTGCTAACCGGCTTGGTTGCAGCCTTTGTGCGGCATGACGATAGAACCACGTTATGAAAAAAAATACGATATTGTTGCTGGCAGGTGCCGTGATTACCCTGCTGTTCATCATTTTTGCCACATCTTTGTTTGAGTCACTGTTCTATGAGAGAGAGTTCTCCAATGAGATGTATTCGGCCAACCTTTATTTCATTGTAGCCATTGTGACAGCTCTGATAGCCTGGGCTTTCGCTGGTGTTTACTATTATGTCATCAACTCGGTGAGTTTCTCCCGGTGGTACCATTGGCTCATCGTGCTGATCGCTGCCATGATTGTGGCACCTGTCATCAACTACACCTATCCCAGTGGTGTCTTTTCGGCCGACGGACTCGACTTCAGCGCGCAGCTTTTCAGCTTCTGTTTGGTTGACGTTGCAGTGACGGCCGTGCTGTTTGTCATTGCCAGTTTCTCCATTCGTTGGTGGTCATCCAACTGCCGACACACGCCAATCCCAGAGTAGGGTGGTGAATATCGTTTTATCAAGAATCATCAGAACATTACCATAGTGAGACTATTTTTATTTTTAGTGGGCGGAACAGGTTCGCGTGTCATGCGGCCACTCATCATGCAGTTTGCTGCTGGCATTCATCCTTTGGACGAAGCGGGACAGCCCATGCCGCTCGAAGTGGTGCCTATCATCGTGGATCCCCACAAGGCCAACGAAGACCTGAAGCGCACCAGCAACCTGTTGCGGTGGTATAAGCAGATACGACAAGCACTGTACGGCGACCGCGTGGACGTGACCAAAGGCTTCTTTTCGGTCAAGATATCTACCCTGAGTGACATCTTGCCCAATGGCAGTAACCTGAGTGACACGTTCCTCTTCAACATGGGCTCCATCGCATCGAAGAAGTTCAGCGACTTCATCTCTTATTCCACGTTGGATACAGGCAATCAAGCCTTGTGTTCAATGATGTTTTCTAAGGATCAACTTGATACCAAGATGGACATCGGTTTTGTGGGATCACCCAACATAGGGTCGGTCGCATTGAACCAGTTTAAGGATTCGGAAGAGTTCAAGCAGTTCTCCAATGTGTTTCAAAAGAACGACCGCATCTTTGTTGTCAGCAGTATTTTTGGTGGAACGGGAGCTGCCGGCTATCCCATCATCGTGAAGAACATTCGCAATGCCGGCAACAACATTCAAATCAACAACCGTGGCGATTTGCGCGATGCCAGGATTGGTGCGCTCACCGTGTTGCCTTACTTCAACATCCAACAGGATGAGAACAGTCCGATTTCGCGGGCCGATTTCATTTCTAAAACCAAGTCGGCCTTGTTCTATTATCATGACAATCTTACGGGAATTCGGCAGAATGGGGTGGACCTGCCCATGTCGAAAGTAAACGCTTGTTATTATCTGGGCGACGAAATACCCAGTAATCCTTACTTTAACGACCCGGGTGGCAACGGACAGCGCAACGACGCACATGTTGTGGAATATGTGGGTGCGCTGGCAGTTCTTGATTTTCTTCAGATTCCAGATGACCAGTTGCTCACGGATAACGGAAACGCCGTCAACCCCATCTATAAAGAATATGGGTTGGCCAACGACAAGATGACGCTGTCACTGAAAGACTTTGGTACGTCAACGCGTTTGCATGTCAACAAGCAACTGACGAAGTTTCACTTGGCATATCTGTACATCACCAATCAATTGAAGAGCGACGTGGGACGTGGTTACACCGAGGACAAACCAGAAATAACCAGCGGTTTCCTCTCCACAAGTTTCTTCCACACGCTGACAAGCGATTTCTATGTGGCTTATCTTACCTGGTTGAAGGAACTGAAACTCAATCAGCGCAGCTTCGAACCCTTCCATCTGACAACCGACAAGCTGTCTGATGCGTTGAACGGCATTGCGCCCAAGAGCGGCTTGTTTAAGTCAACCATCGACTACAAGTCATTACTTTCTTCCCTCAACAAAATGAGTCAGCAGGCTGTCAAGACACAGAAATATGGCACAGACCGTGTGGCTTACAAGCTGATGAACCTGCTGGATGAGACGCTGGACAAGCTGGTTGAAGAGAAATACAATTCGGTGGTTTAGCATCGTTGAACGTAAATACAAAGTCAATTCATGTCAAAGATATTATCCTATAATAAGAAAACATCCGGCGAAGATTGGATTCCGCTGAGCAGTCAATATAACGCTGACGAGATAGAGATGATCGCTGACCCCAATGCGGGATTGTCACAACAGCCTCGTACGGCCATTCCTTCTCCGTTCGCACAGATGGATTTGGTGAAGAACGCTTTCAAACGACTGTCCATGAATGCTCGTCTGCAAGGCGAAGCGATGGACGAAAAGTTGGTTTCCAATGCGTTGGATATCGCCCAGTTGTTCTTCAATTACTCTGAATTGCGCAATCAATTGCAGATTGTGGAATGGAACCGAGCCACCGAGTTGGAGAAGTTGAAAGACTCACCACAGCATCGTTTGTTGGGCGAAACCATCGAGATGTTCTTGCATCAAGACCAAGAAGCCTTCAACTTCGACCAGTTGGATCGCTTGTATTTCTTGGTTTATGGCAACCAGGTCATTGGTTCAACCTCGCCAATCACGCTCTTCATGGCATCACCCAATGCGCAAGAAGGGCTCTGCGACATCCCCGTAGAGCAGAATGTGCAGCTCTTTAGCCTGTGGCGTCCGCTGTATATGCGTAGCGAACGCTTCGTCAAGTACATCTATGCCTTGTTCACAGCCTACCCAGAGTTGAAGCGTCGTTGCGGTGAGGTGAACAGTTACCTCATCGCCAATCTGCCTTTGTTGCCCGCTACGCTGCAGAATGACATCCTGAAAGAGATAGGCAACCCTGCCGCTATGGACCTGAATAACGCCGACCGGGCACGCGCTTTCCTCGAAACAAACTTCATGCAGATGGAAGAAGGCGTGCAAGCGTTGGGCGTTCCGTTCTACGGTGCCCGCCCAGAAGACGTTCAGGCGGCCATTGCAGCCAGTGACTTCAGAATGAAACCCTCACGACCTGTGGATGGTATCGTGCCGTTGGTGCTGCAGAATCATCTCAATGCAACACAGACAGACACCTTCACTTATATCACCGGAACATGGGATGACAACACCGTAATCAGACCGGAAGATTATTCCGTAGAGCCGGAAAAGCGCATCTTACCAGCCACCACGCATCAGTATCCGTGGCTGACTGACAATGATTTTTTCCAACCTGCGTTGATTAAACTCGATTACACCCTCGACCGTGATTGCTTCTTTGACGGCAATCTCACCAGTGCAACGCGCGATGCCGATGACCACAACTTCATCTTGCCCTTGAAACCTCTTTACTTCAAGTATTTCAATGTTAGCGACTTGTGGGGCACCATCAATGGTCGACCACGCTTCGAAATGACGCATGGCATGAGGGGAAATGTCGAAACATTGACCGCCACGCTGCGCATTCCAGTGCAGAAAGAGCGCCATTACATCACGCTGCAGCGCACCTATGTGTCGAGTCGCAACGTCGATTTGGCTTATGATAGGACAAACGACCATGGCTATTTCGTCACCGTACCTTTCGCATTGAGCATTTTCCCGTTCATGCGGACGCCGGGATTGAGACAATATAACGTGCAGTTGGTTGACCGTGCGCTGGGCATGTTGGAGAACTTTCGCATCGATTTGTCATTCTATCACGATGGCTATCGCAATGGGATGAGCCCTGATGACGTGGTCGTACGCGACCGTTCCCTAAAGGCCGAGAAGCGAGTTGGTTCCAAATATTATCGCTTGCAGGACGATTTCGATTACCTCAACGTCACCCTTACCGACGATCATGGCAACCTGGCGGCCGAAGGAGTGCTGTGTCCTCGATGGCCGGCGCACGTCCAAGGCAACGAGGCCTTTACGTTCTCAGTCGACTTTGGTACGACCAACACACATGTAGAGTCGATGAAAAACGGCGATATGCCCGAGCCTTTGGGTGCCAGTGCCTCTGCGCGTGAACGGCTGTTGGCCACTTCGTATAACGGAGAGAGCATCTTGTATGACGTGATTATGAAGCAGGAGTTCCTGCCAAAGGTCATCGGTGAGAACTATGGATTCCCACAACGCACCGTCTTGTCCGAGTGTGAACGCCTTGATGCCATCAATGTCGACCGAATCGTGGCGTTGGGCGATGCCAACATTCCCTTTATCTATGAGAAGGAGTCTATCGGCTATGGCAACCGAATTGTGCCCAACCTGAAATGGTCTACAGAGGTGGCTAACAGCAAACGGGTGCGCGCTTACCTGATGGAGTTGGCCTTGTTGATGCGCACCAAGGTGTTCTTGGAAAACGGCGACATGGCCAAGACGCGCCTGGTTTGGTTCTATCCGCTGTCCATGAAGGTGGGCAACGTGCGCAAATTGGGCGAGATGTGGGCCAAGACTTTCAGTGAAGTCTTTGGCATCCCTGTGACAGAAGACAATCTGATACAGATGCCCGAGAGCGTGGCTCCATATTATTTCTACAAAAGTTCAAGTCAGTTCAAGGGTGCAGCCAGTACCGTTGCCAGCATTGACATCGGTGGTGGATCCAGCGATGTGGTGGTTTATGCGAGCAATGCACAGCAACCCACCATCCTCACGTCGTTCAGGTTTGCTGCCAACGTACTCTTTGGTGACGGCTTCTCGGATGTTCCTCACGGTGATACCAACCCCATGCTCGTGAAATATGTTGATTATTTCAAACGCTTGTTTGATGCTGATGACGACAAGTATGGCGAGTTGAACGGCATCTTGGACGACATCACGGCCAAGCGTAAGTCTGAAGATATCAACGCTTTCTTGTTCTCGGTGATTAATAATAAGGTGGTTGGCGACAACGATGTCTTCTCCTACAACATGCGACTCAACGAAGACGGACAGCGAAAAATCATCTTCATTTACTTCTTCGTGACGCTCATTTACTATGTGGCCAAGATGATGATGCACCGCAATCTCGACATGCCTCGCAGCATCATGTTCTCTGGTACGGGTTCGAAGGTGCTGGACATCGTTGGCACGCAGCGCGACCTTGACCTCATCGCACAGACGGTTATCGAGCGAGTGTACGGCCAACGGTACGATGAGGATGGCTTCAGCATCGTCATGGAGAAGAAAGAACCGAAACAAATTACCTGCCGAGGAGCCTTGATGCAAGTGGCTGACAGTACCGGTTGCGAACATGTTCACCAATTGAACCGACTGATGGACAGCTTTGACAGCTCCGTGAAGTACAACTATACCATGCTTAGTCAGGAAACGCTGCGCTACGAAGATATGGAAAAGGAGGAAGTTTGTGCAGCCATCGTTGAGCAGGTGCGCCAATTCAATGACTTCTTCTGCCAGCTCTGCGATGACATTCATGTGGTAGACAGGTTGTTGGTTGACAACCATAGTCTGCAATTGTTTAAGCAATTGGTTAACAAAGACTTGATGCATCACTTGGTGAATGGCTGGAACTTCGTTAACAAGAATCAAGACGACAAGAATGGCAGTGACCCCGTTGAGGACACCTTATTCTTCTATCCGATTATTGGCAGTATTCGGGATAATTTGATTGAGAACCTATAAAAACGCGGGAAGGTAAAGACTTATGTTTGAAGGACAGATTGAACGGCAGATACAACAGCAACTCGAACCCTATGAGGAGCGCATCGCAAAGTTGGAGAAGCACCTTGTTGCGTTGCGGGATCAGGTAAAACAGCTGACCGCTGCGCTGCAACAAATGCAGGAGCAACAGGAACACAAGTCCACGACCGAACGTGATACCGCCGATTCGTTGGAACTACAGACAGGCGTTGAGCTTCAGCGCGAACAACCCCACCAGATGGCCACATCCTCGCCATCAGCCAGTCGTGTCTGTTATTTGCCGGCGCCAAGCAGTGACGGCTGTTTCAACAGCGCATCACCTACCGAGCAGATTGGCAAAAGTATCTACCAGCTCACAACCACAGACGGTGTGAACGGCACGTTCATCATGTTGAACAGTCCGGATGCCATTGCCACGGCCATGATCAGCGTTTCGCAGTTTGTCAAGCCGGTGTGCAAGGTCGTTGGCAACGCCAGTGTCTATCCTCGTTCCATCGAAACGGTTGACGAAGGGTCGGCCGTGTTCGAGAATGGAATATGGCGTGTGGTGAACAAGGCGGTGGTGAAATTTGATTAGTGATTGACTCGTTTTTTCAAACTCTTATCTATTGGCGTCCAAACTCATTGCTATTGGATGCCAAACTCATTGCTATTGGATGCCAAACTCATTGCTATTGGATGCCAAACTCATTGCTATTGAAATCCTATTAGATAGCTATTGGTTACTCATTGATGCACAATTAGTTAGAATACTCTTATTGAAAGTAAACCCATTGATATGCAAGTAAAATGTCCCAAGTGTAGATTTCGTTACGACATCACAGCTCCGAATGGTATGTCAGAGATAGCCTGTGTGTGTCCCAGATGTGGACAGCCCTTCACGTATCTCATGGAGGATGCAGCTGACCAACAGACTGAACCTCCGATATCTGATCAGGATGCAGTTGTTGAGGAAGCGACAAGCGATGTTCCCGCTGCGCAGACGGACACGCCAACCGATACTTCTGCGATAGGGGCAACGCGCACTACAACAAAAAGACCTGCCGGTAGTTCTGAAAATCTTAGTTGGCAGCGAATGAATACACCTCGTGACAATGCTGTAAGAAAGAATCATTCGCCCATGACAGGCAACGGCAACGAGCAGAATCAGAAGCGAGGTGGTTTCTTCCGTTCGTGTTTCTTCCTGTTCTTTGTCATTCTTTTGGTACTGGTGTTGACTGTCAGAAGTTGTTGGAAATCAGCTCGCACCGATCGGTTGGACAGCTCTTCTTTGGCCGATGACAATACGGAATATCGCCTTGATCAGGAGCATGACGTGTCATCTTCACATGCTGAGGTTGACCCTTTTGAAGAAATTCATCCCGGAAAAGCCCCCAGTTGGATACAAGGAACATGGACATACGGAACAGATTATGGGGTCATCAAGTTGACCATCAACGATAAAAAAATCACGGAGAGCATTGGCGATGAGACCGTCAGTGGAACGTTTTATTATGAAAACCGACGTTTGGTCTGCGATTTTGGCGATCCCAACAACATCACCATTTACCGACTTGACACCGAACGTCAGCAGATTGATGCTGGCAACGGCATGCTCATGGAGAAAGAACCATAGGCTGTTGCCGTTGCATTGCAGTACAACTTTATCACATCTGTTTCATCTTAGTAGAGGAGAGTGCTGATTTCTTAGATTTGATTTCTTGTCTGACATAGCTGGAATATGTAGCTTCTGGAATGATTGAGTGGGTTTCATGAACACGCCACCAGATGATTATCTAGGTGGGAATCACTTTATGTGTACGTGTAATCCAAATAAAACAACCACTCATAGTTTTGCCTTTTTTTAGTTGTCGATGTTAGTTGGATTCATCCATCCTAACTGTCGATATGTGCAAAACCACGAGTGGTTGTTGGTTTATGTGAGATTTGTGCGGTTTGAATCAGGTGTTTGTTTCAATTTTGTGAACAAGCCATGTCTGATTCACTTCACACTATCTATTTTATTTTCTTTACCTTTTAGAGTGATACGCACACCTCAACTCTGCGCGCATACGTGTTCATTTCAGAATGTTTGTCAATGCCGTACGAGAGTGCAGACACTTGATTGGCGTGAACACCCTTCCTCAGTAAGTAGGTTCTTACGCTGTTCATCCTGCGCATGGCAAGGTCACGATTGAACGCTTTCGGACCATCTTGACTGGAAAAACCTGTCAATTCGGCTTTCAACTTTCGATTGTTCTTCAGCGTTTCTGCCAAGCCATCGAGCGTGTGCTTCGCCTCTTTTGACAATGCATCTGACGATATTTCAAAGAATACCTGTCTGATATTGGTGTCAAACGGTGCAACTTTTGCTGGCTGTGCCGGCTGAACCACTTCATGATTCTGAGCACTTTCCTCTTGCGGAGCACCCATCATCACCGTGTCCTTTTGCGCACGGAAGTTGTTGAGCTGCCGTGCCATGGAATCTACCTGTTGCCTAACGGCTGGATCCTGAACGGTTGTACTCAAAGTCTCAATTTGCTTTTGCAATTGATTGATTTGTTCTTGCAATTGCTCAGTTTGTGTTGAGTTATCCGATTCTGCGTTCTCCGGCCTCAGATTTTGTACCGGTGGATATGGTGGATAGATGGGCTGTGTACCATTCTGTGGCGCATACATTGGAATGTACTCCACTCTTCTGGCTGACGAGTTGTATACAGGAACCGTCTGTCCCGGCTGAGATGGACGGTAGTTGTATCCTCTCCGCTGTCGCCTTACATTTCTTTTCGGCCTGTATTGATTTCTCATTTCGCTGGCAGCCACGCCTCTTAGCACCTCCATCAGTTCGTTTCTGTCGACCACGATGGTGTCATCCGCAGCAGGTGCCGCACCCATAACGGGTGCTGCACTTGTGTAGGAGAAGGGTAGTGCAAGAAAGGCAAGTGTTGCCAGACCGTACTTTTTCATCATATTTTCTTAGATTAGAATGTGAACGAATAGCCTAAGGCAACCTGATTTTGCTTGGCTAGGCTGCGTGCGGAGTAGTCTAAGAATACTCTTCCGCTGAGCATGTCTACGCTTACACCAAGGATGATGTTAGAGCCAAAGTGGGTGTCATCGCCATGGAATACGCCAAGGCCAAGGCCTGCGTATGGTACAAACTTGCCCAATGCATCGGACTTAAAGTTGTAGATAACGTTTCCTGAGATACCCATTCCGCTGTCGTTAGCCATGGCTGCGTACAGCTCTGGTACGAAGTCGAGGTTGGTAGAACCAATCTGCATGTATCCGCGAACGCCGAAGTTCCAGGCAGTAAGATCACCGAATCCCACACCTGTGATGATACCAAGGCGGTTCAGCTTCAGACGTTTGCCTGTTGTAGGATGGTAACCAGCAGTCTCATCATCTACAGTTCCTGGAACATATTGGTTGCCCATGGCACCATTACCTTCGTAAACAACTGTTGTTTCGCCTGCATTGCGTTGGCTGATCACCTTGTTCAGCTTCTCGTTCATGATGCGGAGCTCTTTTCTCAACTGCTCAGTTTCAGCATTGTTCTGAGCTGGTTGCATTCTTTGCATCGGTACAACGGTACGAGTTGGCTGTTGTGGCATTTCGTAGTTGTAGTTGTTGTAGTTATAGTCGTAGTCATAGCCATCGTCATAGCTGCGTGCACTCTGGCGAGCTTCCCTTGTGATACGGCTCACCAAGTCGTTGAGTTGACTGCGAGTCATCTTTACCTTGCTACTACTGTTCTCACCCAGTTCGTTCACCAGCTTGCGCTTCATGGCCATCTCGTCGTTCTGAATACTCTCGAGTTCTTGCTGATGACGGTCTTTCATCCGTGCAATTTCAGCCACGCGAATGGTGTCGTTTGCCTTGAGAGCCTTGTCTAAATCTTTGTCCAGTTTGTCGATGCGTGCTTCATATTCAGCTTTGAGCTTGTTAACGCGCTCATCATATTTTGCAATTTGATCATCGTAGTCGGCAATCTTCTCGTCATAACTTGCGATTTGATCGTCGTAATCAGAAATCCGTTCGTCGTATTTTGATCTCAGCTCGTTGAGTCTTTCGTTAGAGGCTTCACGTTCGTCATCCAATCGGCGGTTGAGATCCCTCTTGTATTTTCTTTCACCGTCTGCAGCCAGACCCAGGTTGAATCTTAAGCCGGCATTGTACATCACACTGGTGTTGATGTGGTCAGGATTCTGGATGTCTTCTTCTTCAATACCCTTTTGTGCGGTGAATACGGCATTTGCCGAACCGAAGAGTGCTACATATCTCGACAAAGGAATCTCAACACCGGCACCTCCGAATACGAAAGCTGTGCTCTCTGCGTCTGTGTTTCCATGCTTGTCAGCATATTTATCGCCTATGTCCATGTAACCTCCACCAAGTTGCAGGTAAGGATTGATGCCTCTTGGGAAGTTCAAACGTGTGATGATGTTACCACCATACAGAGCCAGATTCTTGTTGAATGACAGCGAAAGCTTGTCGGCATCTTTGGTTGCCTGGTAGTAGAATCCGCGTATACCTACGAGTGATGAGAAGTCAAACCCAGCGCTTCCACCGGCGAGATAGGTATCGGTCACGGCCATGTCCTTGTCAAAATCCAGATAAGCTATGGCAGGTTCTACCACAAACTTCATACCTTTGAAACCGCTGGAGAACAGTTTGCGGTATTCACGGCTGACAGCATTGTCGCTGTTTTCAGCCCTGCCACCCAGATAGAAGTCGAGTGTGGCGGCTGCTCCCCAATTGTACAGATGATTGCCACCATCCTCCTTGTTGTATTCCGGTCTCATCAGGTAGCTTCCCTTGCTGGCGTTGAACATGGTGTTCTTCGCTTCAAGTGAGAGCACGGCGCGGCTGCTCAAATTAATCTTGGCGCCCACACCGAGTGAAACAAAGAGTTGTTCGTCTTTCAACGGAACCTCCGTGATCTCAGCATCTCCGGTGAAGCTATTGTACTTCATTTGCTGTACACCGGCACCAGCTGTGAGGAAAGGAGCGAAGTAGCTGTTCTTTCCTAAGTTAAGTCTCATCTCACCACCATATTTGGTCAGATCCATTTTGGTGTCTCTTATGTGACCGGCCCATCCTTCATCGGTAAGCCAATTATGGCCGCGTACTTTTGCATTTACATCGTCACCGCGCAAGTAGAATGCGTGCAGTTCGAAGAGTGGACCAAAGCCAAATCCCAACTTTCCACCGTACAGTGGCATGTTGTCTATGGAAAGATCTTTGTCCCACCAGATGTACTCTGCGGCAGGTGATGCGATGAACGACACGTCATGTACCTGTGCCGTCGACTTTAAACTTCCCAGCAGCATTAAGCCGACCATGGAAAGTGTTCTCGTCATGTTTTTTTTCATTGCTGAATCGTTTATTATGTTAATAAAAAGAATTTACGTAAGAATGTGCTTCGCTCTCTGGTCATGCTCGTCTTGATGTTGTTTAACGTTTAGCTTCTGACTCAGTAAAACTTAGAAACTTTTAAGAATCTTATAAATTCTTTACAAAGATAATAATTTTTTTTAAAGGATAGAAATTTTTTTCTGTATTATTTACAATAAATTTGATATTCTTCATTAATTGCATTTAATAAATGGTGTAGGAGCGCAAATTAACCTATTTCAATCCAAGAGTGAGAGCTTTCGACTTGTGTGGCGTAATGATGGATGACATAGTTGCTATGATGAAGGAACGCTGTTCCCTGAATTGTCTAATATTTTGATTGATTTTGGCCCCTAAAATGGCACTTCAAAATTTTAATCTGGAAAAAAACGATAGGCTCGCAGGGAGCAAATTTGAGATAAAGATGACGTAAAAAGCAAATTTTTTCCTCAAAGCGATGCTTTTATGCGCTTAGATGCATCACTTTTGGGGGCAATGCATAAGAGATTGACTGGCAAAAGCATGTAAATTAACAGCTAAAAGCATAGCTATTGGCCAGATAAGTTTGAGAAACAGACGCATAACAGCATGTGTAATGAGGTAATGGGTTGTGTGACAATGATATACGAAAATCACGCATGCTTGGCGTATTTGCAACCAGCAGCGTTGCTGTTTGGAAATACGCCAAATATGAAGCGATGTGTTGTCAAGAAAATTCGCACTCTTTGGCCAGCTTGAGTGCGCGGTTCAGACGGACGGTTTTACGCACATTCCGCTGCTTGCCGATGGGGCAAACCACTCGTCAACCTTGGCTTCTACAAAAAACCTTGCTGTTTGAGTGCGTCTAACAGGTTTTTAGACATGGCTTCGTTGTCCTTTTTGGTGTATCGTATGTCTGTGAAAACTTGTGCCAAGGTTTCTTTTTCGTTCACTTGGCAGAACTGAATGTTCTCGGGCAGACTTTCTTTTTCGTGGTAAAATTGGTCTATTCGATTGGGTGTGTAGTCTTGGTAGGTTTCGTCATGAATGATGGCCGAGAGCGGAAGACGGTCTGAAAGTTCGGGTGTTTCGTCGGGCCATCCCAGGGTGATGGTGGCCACGGGCATCACCTGTCGGGGTAGTTGCAGCGTGTCGATGATGCTCTTGGGGTTGTACAGCGTGGTGCCCAGGAAGCATAAGCCCAGTCCTGCTTCTTCGGCGAGGTTGCAAAAGGTTTGACAATATAATAAGGTGTCGGTGGCAGCGTTGACGAAACTCAAGAAATTGTCATAGCCAGGTTGCGCTTTTCTGCACTCCGCCCATGAGCTGGTTCGTCTAAAATCGGCACAAAAGGTCAGTACCACAGACGCTTGCGTCACCATGGGTTGGTGGAAATGTGCCGGTGCCAGTTTTCTTTTTTGTTCATCGCTGTGCGTGATAACGACCGAGTAAAGTTGCAAATTGCCCATTGTTTGCGTACGTTCAGATTCGGTCAATAGCTTGTTTATCAACTCGTTGTCTACCTCCTTGCGTTGGTATTTACGAATACTTCTGCGTGTTGTTATTGTTTTCATCTTGGAAATTTATTGTTTGACAAAGATATAAATATTTTCAAAAAGAAACATTTTGTGCAACAAGTTTTTCTTATAAATAACCCAAAGATATTTTTTTTATATCGAAAATAAGTTGTAGATTTGCAAAACAATTATCGTTTACGGATAGTTGTGCAAATAATACTGAATATTAAATCATAACCATATAACATTTTTTTTAAACTAAGAAATGGAGCAATCAAAAAACTTCGCTTTCGAAGAAGCTTTCGAGGAGGCGTTGAAATACTTTGCGGGTGACGAGTTGGCCGCACGAGTATGGGTGAACAAATATTCTATGAAAGACAGTTTCGGGAATATCTATGAAATGTCACCAAAGGACATGCATTGGCGCATCGCCAATGAAATAGCGCGCATCGAGAAGAAGTATAAGAACCCGATGAGTGCGCAGGAAATCTTCGACCTGTTGGATCATTTCAAGTATATCATCCCTGCAGGCAGTCCGATGACCGGCATTGGCAACAACTACCAGGTGGCCAGTTTGAGCAACTGCTTTGTGATTGGGTTGGATGGCGATGCCGACTCATACGGTGCCATCATGCGCATTGACGAAGAGCAGGTGCAGCTGATGAAGCGTAGGGGTGGCGTTGGGCACGACCTGAGCCACATCCGACCGAAGGGTTCACCAGTTAACAACTCGGCACTCACCAGCACCGGCCTGGTGCCTTTCATGGAGCGTTACAGCAACTCTACTCGCGAGGTGGCGCAGGATGGCCGACGTGGCGCACTGATGTTGAGCGTGAGCATCAAGCATCCCGACAGCGAATCGTTTATTGATGCCAAGATGACCGAGGGAAAGGTCACCGGCGCCAATGTATCGGTCAAGATAGATGATGCTTTTATGGAGGCTGCTACCAGTGATAAACCTTATGTACAGCAGTTCCCTGTGGATGGTGATGAGCCGCTTGTGAAACGGGAAATCTCCGCCAAGGCTTTGTGGGAGAAGATTGTTCACAATGCTTGGAAGAGTGCAGAACCTGGCGTACTGTTCTGGGATACCATCACCCGTGAAAGCATCCCCGATTGTTATGCCGACCTGGGTTTCCGCACCGTGAGCACCAATCCATGCGGCGAAATACCTTTGTGTCCTTATGATTCGTGCCGCTTGTTGAGCATCAACCTCTATTCTTACGTGGTTCATCCATTTACCAAGGATGCCTATTTTGACATGGACAAATTCAGAAAGCATGTTCAAATAGCACAGCGCATCATGGATGACATTGTTGATTTGGAGCTGGAGAAGATTGATCGTATCATGCAGAAGATACAACAAGATCCGCAGAGTGATGAGGTCAAGGGATCAGAATATCACCTTTGGGAGAAAATCAAGCACAAGAGCAGCCAGGGACGCCGTACAGGTGTAGGCATTACGGCCGAGGGTGACATGATTGCAGCCATGGGGTTGCGCTATGGAACGCCAGAAGCAACCGAGTTTTCTGTCAACGTTCACAAGAATTTAGCGTTGAGCGCCTACCGCTCTTCCGTAACCATGGCGCAAGAACGCGGTGCTTTCGCTGTGTTTGATGCCAGTCGCGAGAAGAACAATCCCTTCTTGCTTCGCATCAAAGAAGCCGACCAACAGTTGTATGCCGACCTGCAGAAGTATGGTCGTCGCAATATCGCTTGTCTGACAATCGCGCCTACTGGCACCACCTCACTGATGACACAAACCACCAGTGGCATCGAACCCGTGTTCATGCCAGTGTATAAGCGTCGCCGAAAGGTAAATCCCAACGATACTGACGTGCGTGTAGACTTTGTGGACGAGGTGGGTGATAGCTTTGAAGAATACATCGTGTACCACAAGAAATTCCTGGAGTGGATGAACGTTAACGGCATCGATTCTACTAAGAAGTATACCCAGGAAGAGATTGATAAGCTGGTGGCGCAGTCGCCATATTATAAGGCTACGGCCAATGATGTTGACTGGTTGGAGAAGGTTAAGATGCAAGGTGCCATCCAAAAATGGGTAGACCATAGCATCAGTGTGACCGTCAACCTGCCCAACGACGTAGATGAGGCCTTGGTTAATCGCTTGTATGTAGAGGCGTGGAAGAGCGGATGCAAGGGCTGCACCATCTATCGAGACGGGTCCAGAGCAGGCGTTATGATTTCTGTTTCTAAGAGTGAGAAGAAACAGAAAGGTAAGGAACAAGCCAAGGATAACGGTGCTGACCAGAACGCACTGCCTCCCTGCAAACAGCCCGAGGTGATAGAAGTGAGACCGAAGGTGCTGGAGTGCGATGTGGTTCGCTTCCAAAACAACAAGGAGAAGTGGGTGGCATTCGTCGGATTGCTTGATGGTTATCCTTACGAAATCTTCACTGGTTTGCAAGATGACGATGAGGGAATTGTACTGCCTAAGTCGGTTGTCAAAGGAAAAATCATCAAACAGAAGCAGGATGACGGCCCCAGCAGATACGACTTCCAGTTTGAAAACAAGCGTGGCTATAAGACTACGGTCGAGGGACTTAGTGAGAAGTTCAACCCAGAGTATTGGAATTACGCCAAACTCATTAGTGGTGTGCTGCGCTATCGTATGCCTATCGAACGTGTTATTAATCTGGTTAGTTCACTACAGCTAAAAGACGAGAGCATCAACACCTGGAAGAATGGTGTGGAGCGCGCGTTGAAGAAATACATAGACGATGGCACCGAGGCCAAAGGGAAGAAGTGCCCGGTGTGCGGACATGAAACCCTTGTGTATCAAGAGGGCTGTTTGATCTGCAAAAACTGTGGTGCCAGCCGTTGTGGATAATCGACCTTTATGATTAAACAATCAAGTTATATTTATTTAAGCAACCTGCGGTTTCGCGCCTATCACGGCGTGTTACCGCAGGAACGCGTTGAGGGCAACGACTTCATTGTGAACCTCCGGCTGGCTTACGACTTTGGTAAAGCCATGGAAACCGACGATGTGGCCGACACCTTGAGTTATGCCGACGTGTATCAACTCGTTCAACAGGAAATGCAACAGCCTTCCAACTTGCTCGAGCATGTGGTGGGTAGGATAGGGAAGCGCTTGCTGGCGGAATTCCCGTTGATTAAGGCTATCGACTTAAAACTCACCAAGGTTAATCCCCCCATGGGTGCCGATTGCGACGGTGCCGGTGTGGAAATACACTTAATAAATGAAAAAACCGATTGAAAGATAAGGGCTTTTCCATCTAAAAGCATTACTTTTGCAACTATATGAATAAGAAGGTCTGGCACTGTTTGCTATGTTTCTTGCTGTTTGCGTCAGTGGGTTTGGCTGCAAACAAAAAGTTTACGCTGGTCATCGACCCCGGACATGGCGGTAGAGACCATGGTGCGGCAGGCGTTTATTCAAAGGAAAAAGATCTTGTTCTGAAGTTCGCATTGGCCTTTGGGCAAATGGTTGAGCGTAATTGTCCCGACGTCAAGGTCATCTATACGCGTAAGACTGATGTCTTTATCCCGCTGGCCAGACGCGCCGAAATCGCCAATAAGAATCGTGCCGACTTGTTTATCTCTGTTCACATCAATGCCTTGTCGGGTGGTCGTAGGGTGAGAGGATTGCAAACTTATACCCTTGGACGGGGACAGAACACCGGACAAAAAGGCATCTTGGAGAACTTGGAGGTGGCCAAACGCGAGAACTCGGTCATCTTTCTGGAGAAAGATTATAAGCAAAAGTATCAGGGCTTTGACCCTTCTTCGCCCGAAAGCAACATCATGTTTGAGTTCATTCAAGACAAAAACATGCAGCAGAGTGTGGAATTGGCGCGTTACATGCAGCACCATATCCGAGCTGCTACGGGCTTGAACGACATGGGTGCGCATCAAAACAATTTGGCAGTGTTGCGACTATCGTCCATGCCGGGATGCTTATTGGAATTGGGTTTCATCTCAACCCCCGAGGAAGAAGACTTCATGAATGCCGCCGGAGCAGCCGATATGTATGCCCGTGGCATCTTCAACGCATTCGTACAATACAAGAACAAATACCATCAAGGTCTCGTTGTACCTTACAAAGCACCGGCCGCGCCAAAGCCACAAGTGCCCGAAATTGTTCCGCAGGATTACAAGGAGCAGAGTAAAAAAGCCGAATCTTCGAAAAGTGTTAAGACTCGCGAAGTATCCCTTGCCCCCAATGTTCCACAACCCAAGGTAGATGAAACATCATCCACCAATCAGCAAACACCTCAGATGGCAGCCAATCAGTCAGGTGTACAGGCCGCTACAGCTATGCCTCAGCCTACTGAAGCAGCACCCAATGCACAAAATGAGGTTCGCACGTCCGTTCAAACACCTACACTCCCCGCTGCAAATGCTGCTCAGGAAGTTCCCGTGTTCAAGATTCAAATCCTCACGACCCACCGAAAGCTGGCATCAACTGATGCTGCTTTGAAAGGCCTCAAAGGGTGCGAGTGGTACGAAGCTGGTGGTGATTTGAAATACACTTACGGTTCGTCGGCCGATTACAACGAGATACGTCGACTTCGAAAAGAAATCATTGATCGTTTCCCTGATGCTTTCATCATTGCATTCAAGAATGGACAGCGCATGGATGTGAACGAGGCGATTCGCATGTTTTTACAGAATAAAAAGAAATAAGGTATTTTTTTTAAGTTCCAACGGATATGATAAAAGTAAGAAATGAAATAAAAATTGCCCTCGTGGCGGTTGCCGGTATCGTGGCTTTGTTCATCGGAATGAACTTTTTGAAGGGCACACATCTGTTCACAGGCAGCAAGACTTACCATTTTGCTTTCGATGACATCAGTGGTTTGACCAAGTCAAGTCCTATCTACGCCTCTGGTTATCAGGTGGGATTGGTTAAGGATATCATTTTCGATTACAGCCACAAGAACAAGACCAAGGTTATTGCAGAGATGGATAAGCAGATGAAAATCCCCACGGGAACCACGGCCTTTATCAGCAGTGACGTGCTGGGTAATATCAAGGTAACCTTGAACATCGCTCCCAATCGAGGCGAGTTTATCCAGGAAGGCGGGCTCATCCCGGGAGACATCGATAGAGGCCCCATGGGTGAAGTGACGTCCATGATACCTGCGGTGAAGCAGATGTTGCCTAAATTAGATTCCATTTTGTTGAGTCTTAATCTGCTCTTGGCCGACCCAGCCATCGCAAGTTCCGTACACAATGTACAGGACATGACGGCCAATCTCACCAAAACTTCTCGCGAACTGAATTCCGTCGTTGCAAAATTAAACCGTGAAATTCCGGGTGTGGTGACGAAAACAAACCGCATTTTGGATCATTCTGAAACGTTCACGGCCAACCTTTCACAGGTAGATGTGGCAACGACTATGCGAAAAGTGGATGAGGCCATGGCTGATGTCAAGGCAGTAACGGCCAAAATCAACAGCAATGAAGGCACGCTGGGATTGTTGATGCGCGACCCTTCGCTTTACAATCAACTCAATACCACTGTGCGTAGTGCCGATTCTCTCATGGTGAATATCCGGCAACATCCTAAACGTTACGTCCATTTCTCTATCTTCGGAAGGAAAGATAAGTAAGGTGTTGTATATCATATGACTGCGATGACGCTATTTATGAACAATCATCATCTGTCGAATGCGATGTGTCTTTAATTAAAATTGGTATAAATAAGAAAACTAATTGTTTCACACTGGTCGAAATGGCATAATGCATTAACAGCGTAGCCGATAATAGATATTTCATTTATGTTTCACCGTTCAAGTATGTATCTTGATGGTATTCAACTTAACTTACTTGTTCTCAAAGTTTTATGAACAAGCAACATCAAAAGCAATGAGATTTCTTTAAGAAAGTTGCTAATATGCGGGTAGTTAGGTACTTACGATTTTTCTCCTGTTGAAACATAGAAACATGCATTTGCTCAATCAAGTTTTCTTTTATAAATTTGCAGTCGATTGATCACCAAATTGATCGAAAGACATACGTAAAATACTACATGATTCA